>QEUW01000513.1 GCA_003577005.1 Chloroflexota bacterium
GCGCCAAGCGACCGGGAACGGTCGATCCACTCGAAGACAGTCATTTTTTCAGGGATGATTTCTAGGTAACATTTTGGAAAAGCTGCTATTTTCATACCATTGATCCTATGGCGTGGCACCCGGCTCAAACGTTGTGTGGAGTGTGCTTCCGGGTGTGTACTTCTGGGCACGCTACATGCGCACGTGGGCGTGCGCACTCCGCACCCTTTAAGAGAGATGGGGCGGATAACCGTGACGAGTGGCCCTCTAGCGCCGCGATAGCGCCTTGATCACGAGGGTAGCACGGCCCAACTACTTTGTCAAAGGCCAGAAATCCAAAGATAGGGCTTTCTAGAAAAGCAGATTTTTTTGCCCTATCCACACGTGGCAGCGCCAATGTAGTTAAAGTTGTCTACAAGAGTTGACCACCTGTTTTGCCTGGGGTAAAATTTCCAGTTGGCAAGCCTGGAAAGTCGAGGACCGGAGAACCCAATTCCTATGCGGATCGCAATCTTTACGGAAACGTTTCTGCCCAAAGTAGATGGTGTTGTCAGCATCCTTTGCCAGGCGTTGGAGCGGCTCAACGAAAAGGGACACGAGGTGATCCTCTTTGGGCCGCCAGGAGGGCCGAAAGAGTATGCTGGCGCCGAGATCGTCGGTGTAGGGGGGCCACGGTTACCGTTTTATCCTGAACTGCGCATCAACATTCCGCGGCAATGGGTTTGGGAGCGAGTCAAGGCGTTTCAGCCTGATCTGATCCACGTGGTGAACCCCTTTTTTCTGGGACCGTTTGGTATGTCCTATGCCAAACGGCTCGAAGCGCCGGTGGTGGCTTCGTTTCATACCGACATTGCGCGCTACGCCCACCACTACGGCGGTGGTTTTTTGGAGCCGCTCATCTGGAGCTATCTGCGCACGTTGCACAACAATGCCTCGCTCAACCTTTGCCCATCGTCAACGATCCTGCGCGACTTGCGGGCGCAGGGGTTCCGCCGGGTGCGTTGGTGGCAGCGCGGGGTCGACCTGGCCCGCTTTACGCCCGGCCCGCGCGACGAAGCAGTGCGCAAACTGCTGACGAATGGTAACCCAGACGACTTTCTCGTTGTCTACGTGGGGCGTCATTCACCGGAGAAACGGCTGGAGACGATCCGCGATACACTCTTCCAAACGCCGGGAGTGCGGCTGGCGCTGGTGGGTCAGGGGCCCAGCCACGATAAGTTGAAGGAGTACTTTGCCGGCACGCCCACCGTCTTTCCCGGTTTTATGAGCGGCGATGACCTCGTGGCCGCCTATCGCGCCGCCGATGTCTTTCTCTTTCCATCCACGACCGAGACCTTCGGGCTGGTCGCGCTCGAGGCGATGGCATGTGGGGCGCCGGTCATTGCAGCGCGCGCGGGCGGTGTGCTCGATATCGTCAACGACGGCGTCAATGGTCTCTATTTTGACCCGGAGCACCCAGAACAGATTGGACCACTTGTCAGACAGCTACATGCGAATCGCAGCTTCCGTGACCAACTCGCCGCCAATGCACTCAGCCATGCCCACAGCCGCCCCTGGCAAACGACCATGGACCAGTTGATCGGCTACTATCGCCTGGCGATGCGCTGTTTCCGGCAGGCGGGTGCAATCGGAGTGGCGGCCTAACCCCTACAAATTTCCTGAATCTCTGGCAGTACAGGGGCTTCAGGAAATTTGTAGGGGTTAGCAGGAACAGCGCTTGTGCTATGCCAGCACCGGTGGTGCGACGGGCTCGTTGTGCGTGCGCCGCCAATCGACACCGGGAAGGACGAGCGCTTCCTTGATGCGACCGCGGTGGCGCTGCACCACTTCAAACATCGATTCGATGAGCGTGTCGCTCAGGTAATGGGGTTGCAGACCCAGATCGAGCAGCTTGGTGTGGGCGGCGTTGTAGTAGTGGGCCTCCCGTTCGACGCGCGGGTTGGGCAGGTTGTGGATGGGAACGGCCATGCCCAGTTCTTCAGCAGCGTACTGGACCGTTTGGGCCAGTTCCAGGACGTTGAACTGCTCGGTAAACTGGTTGAAGACACGATACTCGCCCTGCTCCGGCGGGTTGAGGATCGCCAGTTCGACACAGGCCAGGGTGTCGCGGATGTCGAGAAAACCGCGCGTCTGCCCGCCCTGGCCATAGACCGTCAACGGCATCCCGGCCACAGCCTGGACAATGAAGCGGTTGAGCACCGTGCCAAAGACGCCGTCGTAGTCAAAGCGGGTCTGTAACCGGTCGTCCATCTCGGTTTCCTCGGTCTGGACGCCATAGACGACGCCCTGGTTGAGGTCGGTGGCGCGGATACCCCAGATGCGGCAGCAGAACATGATATTATGGCTGTCGTGGACCTTTGAAAGGTGATAAAAGGAGCCTGGCTGTTTGGGATACGGCAGCGTGTCGGTGCGCCCTTTGTGGGTGATGGTGATAAAACCTTCTTCGATGTCGATGTTGGGCGTGCCATACTCGCCCATGGTGCCCAGCTTCACCAGGTGACAGTCGGGGACATGGTCGGTCATGGCATAGAGCACGTTGAGCGTGCCCACAATGTTGTTGACCTGGGTGAAGACAGCATGGCGCCGGTCGATCATCGAGTAGGGTGCGGCGCGCTGCTCGCCATAGTGAACAATCGCCTCTGGACGGAACTCGCGCACCGCCGGCTCGAAAAAGGTGTAGTCGGTCAGGTCGCCGATATAGGCTGCAATGCGCTTGCCGGTGAGCGTCTCCCACGTCTGAATCCGCTCTTGGAGCGAAGCCAGGGGAATCAGGCTCTCGGCGCCAAATTCGTAGTCCCAGGCGCGGCGGGCCATGTTATCGACCACCGCCACTTCGTGCCCGCGCTGCGACAGATAGATGGCCGTGGGCCAACCCAGGTAACCATCGCCGCCTAACACCATAATCCGCATAACGATTTCTCTCCTCTTGTCCGTATTTGGGTGCGTCACCGCAAAAGTCATGTTCTACTATAACCGTAACCCTGGAATTTCGCCAAGGTCGCGCACTCAAATTCAACCAATCAGCCAGGTAGCGCCACTAGGGTACGAGCAAATACACACTAAAGTTTTGGTTCACCGGTTGCGCCGTTGTAAGACGGTATCTTGCGTCATCGGCAATCCATGTCCTGAGGTGCCGTTTGTCGTGCTTGCCCGCGGCGAATCCCGGATGACCGTCTCGACACCAAGCGGGATCATCTACGGCGAGGTGATCGCACCTGGGGATCACGAACCGTTTGCCTTTGTGAAGCGCGCATTAGAAGCATCAGACTCACGCTGATGGAACGGATACGTTGACTAATCCGAGGGCATCGCTACTGTATCCAATCTAATTGACCAGGACAGTTTTTTGGGTATTGACATTTATCCTCTTTCATAATAAAATGAAAAAAAAAATAAGCTAGCATTAAGTTGTGCAAACGTTGGTATGAGTCAGGAGGATCCAATGAAACACCTACTTGACCGTCGCTACTTCTTGAAGGCTATTGGGCTGGCCTTATTGATTGTGGCAATCATGACCGTACCTGGCGCCGCTGATACTCTCATTCCACCACCACCGGACACCACCCCTGAGGTCCCCGATTTTGCCGAGATACCACCCCCCGATCCAGAGGAGATGAAGGTAACTTTTATCGAAACGACGGGCGAGGCAACAAAAGGATCAAAGATTGTGATTGCCGACACCTGGATTCAGTTACCACCAGACGCATATATTGCTAAAGATATTATGACTGTTACCTGTGTGATCGGTAATCCGTGCCCTGAAACACCGCTTTATGTAATTGCGCGTGGTGAGTCCAAAATTGCCGTTTCCAGTCCCTCTGGCATTATCTATGGAGAAGAAGTAGGACTACATGATCCTGATCCTTTCGCATTTATAAAGGAGGCTCTTGGTGAGAAAGCACAGTATGACACTCATTACAATCAAGTGCGCTCTGCTGACGATAGTTCTGTCAGCCCTTGTGCTTCCCAGTTCTGCGCTAGCACAAAGCTATATCTACCTATCACAAGATCCGAGTAAACAGCGACCTGCTGTCCCGGGCACAGAGAATCATGTTGTCAGCAAATGGGCCCACTTGACACCGCAGCCCCTCTCGTGGAAAGCGGACGCCACGATCCGAACCCATGTTGTAAATGCACTGGCGGCCTGGAACGCCGTCATGCCAAATCAGCAGTGGATTGAGACGCCGACCAGTTCCTATCCCAATGTTGAATTTAAGGATGAACAGTGCATGGAGAGTTTCATCTTTGTCCCAGGATGTACTGTTTTCACTGGTTGGGCAGTGTTGTATCCTCAGAACGCAAACTGGGCATGGAACATCCAAGTCTACATCAAGTTCTTCACCCACAATAATGGTACGTTGAAATGCGCACCACAAATTTGGTGGCCTTGATGAAGCCGATCCTGTTTTTGGTAAGCTCACGATCTTGTAGTATCATACTATTCGTTCGTAGGTTGGATGTAATAGAGTTTCGTCAAGGGTAAGGCATGTCGAGCAACACTGTGCTGATCAGATACCGATCACAAGGGCGAGTGCGCCGCCTGGCACAGTGGTAATTTCTTTTTGATTGCATTTTTCAGCCACGGAACGTACTCGGTTCCGTGGCTTTTTGTTGGCGCCGGCAGGGAAAATCAACCCGCAGGTCAACCAGGCAAAGGTCCGCAGCCACGGAACGATGTTCCGTGGCTCTTTTGTTTCTTGACAAATCAAGGGGGCAAGCCAGATGATGTTGACCGTCAACAACCTTTCCAAAGCGTTTGGTGACAACCAGGTGCTCAACCAGATCTCGTTTACACTG
>QEUW01000514.1 GCA_003577005.1 Chloroflexota bacterium
TGCCACCGCCGGTACAACTTGGGCCGGACGGCTGACTGCTGGTCGCGCTGGTGCTGGTGTCGTACGGCGAATAGCCGACGTTGGTGAAGAAGTTGTCATTGATACTGCTATTCAGGTACTGGCACTCGACCAAATTCAGATAGCGCTTATCCTGCAGGTCCAGCGGGCGCCACACCTTGGTTTGAGGGCTCCCGCCCGCATTGCCCGGCCCGCAGGTGGCATCAGTATCCTCGGTGTTGCTGGTGTTGGTGCCGGTGGCGTAGGTCGGACCGCCATCGCCACCCCCCAGCGTGAAGAAGACATCGTTCGGCACGGCGGTGTTGTACTGGCATTCGTGCAGGTTGAGATAGCGCCGGCCCAGCAGGTCAAGCGGGCGCACGCTCTTGGCATTGTTGGTCCAAGTAGCGTCCCCACCACCACAGTTTGCGAGGCCATCCTGGGTGTTGCTGACATTGGTGCCAGCCACATATGGCCCATAGCCGACATTGGTGAAGAAATCCTCGGCGCTGGGATTCAAATACTGGCACTCGTGCAGGTTGAAGTAGCGTTTGCGACCGGTTTCGAGCCGCCCGCTGGTGTCGCTGGACGATGCGCCATAGAGCCCGGCGGTGGGGGCGATATTGAGCGTCTGCCCGCTCCAGACCGCGCCTTCGTTGATGGCGCCGCCCTGGCCGGCGTCGGTGTTGCAGACGGTCTCGCCGGCGGTGGGGTTGAGGCAGTTCTTGGTGCTGCCCGCCACCAGGCTAAAGCCGGTCGGGATGGTGGCCGAGATGGTGCTGCCCACGCCAGCCTCGTTGCCGCTGTTGTTGTAGTAGATGCGCTCGGTGATGGTGGCGCCCTGGGGCACGGTGATGGAGTTGGCGAAGGTCGTCCCATCGTTGGAGAACTGCTTGTCCACGCTGGGGACGGGGGCCGAAGCCACCACGGTGATCGTGCCGTTGTCGCTGAGCGCGCTAAACTCAGCGCCGCTGATGCCGGCGGTCTGGACATAGCTGCCGACCGCAGCATTGGCGACCAGTTGGAACTCGACATAGCCCTTGCCGCGCGTGGCGTCGAGCAGGTCGAGTGAGGCAACCACAGCGGAGTTGGTAAAGGGGTATGACCCTGTGCCATTTGCACAATTTGGTGAAGCATCCTGCGTGTTTGCAGTATTGGTGCCCGCAGCAAAGCTGCCCAGTTTGGGGTTGCTGGACCAGAACTGATCAGTCGGGCCCGAATACTTGCACTCGTGCAAATTGAGGTAGCGATTGTTGAGCAGATCGAGTTCAGCAACCGCGGCGAGACCGGTGTGGGGATACTCAGACCCCGCCTGGCAACTGGCCGTGGCATCTACAGTGTTGGACGTGTTGGTGCCAGCGGCATAAGGGCCGGCGGTCGGGCTATTGGACCAAAACTGTTCAGTCCCGCTTGAATAATTGCATTCATGCAGGTTGAGATAGCGCCGACCGAGCAAGTCCAGGTTCGCGACTGAAGCAAGATTGCCTAAGGGATAACTTCCTGTACCGCCTCCACAGTTCGGTGAAGCGTCCGCCGTATTGGCAACATTGGTGCCCGCAAAAAAGCCCCCCGCGTTGGGGTTGATCATCCAGAACTGATCACTCGGGCTGCTAAACTTGCATTCATGCAGGTTGAGGTAGCGTTTCTTGCCCATCTCCAACACACCACTTGTCGCGCCGGTGGATTCGCCAAAGAGACCGGCACTGGGCGAGATGGTGAGGTTTTGCCCGCTCCAGACCGCGCCTTCGTTGATCGCCCCGCCCTGACCGGCGTCGGTGTTGCAGACCTGTTCGGTGTCGCTGGGGGTGAGGCAGACCTTGGTGCTGCCGGCCACGAGCGCAAAACCGGCGGGCACGGCGGCGGTCACCGAAGTGGCTGTGCCGGCGATGTTGCCGGTGTTGTCAAAGAAGATGCGCTCGGTAAAGGTGGCGCCCTGGGGCACGGTGACGTTGTCGTCACCCGAAGGGGTGGTGCCGCCGTAGAACTTCTTGTCGACGCTGGGCACGACCGCCGTGGCCTGCACGGTGATGGTGCCGCTGTCGTTGGCGGTGCTAAAGTTGCCGCCGCTCAGGTCAGCAGCCTGCGGGTAGGCGCCGGGCGTGCTGGTGGCGACCATCTGGAAGGCGATAAAGCCCTTGCCGCGGGCGGTGTCGAGGTAGTCCATGGGGTTGACGGCGCCGCCCGCTTGGTGCCAGTCCCCAGGACCGGGGGGAGCGGAATTACAGGCTGCGCTCACATCCGGCGTCAAGGAGGTGTTCGTTGTTATCGAAGGATCGTTCGGTGAGCCGAGAAAATAATAGGCGTCGTCGACCACGCCTTGCGAGGTGTCGACGTAGGGGCAGTAATGCAGATTCAGGTAGCGATTGTTCAAAAGGTCGAGGTTATGCACAACTTGCCCGACCTGCGTGTAGGTGGCGGCGAAGGCATTGGTACAGGTTGCGCTTGCATCGGCGGTGTTCGAGGTATTGGTGCCGGTCCAGGTGGGATTTGCACCGTAGAAGACCAGGTCATCGCCGATGGCAGGTTGGTTGTTGATCTCCTGATAGTGGCAGTGGTGCCAGTTCAGATATCGCTTACCCAGGAGTTCGAAGTTCGTCACCACAGGCGGGCCGGCAAAGACATAGGAACCGCTTGGCGTCGCACAGCGCACGCTCGTATCTTGCGTGTTAGAGATGTTGGTGTCGGCCCAAGTGCCGTTGGGGCCGCTGGCATTGGGCGCCCAATAATGGATCAGGTCGTCGGTAAAGCCTGCTTCGGTGCTCTCTTGATAGTGGCAGTGGTGCAGATTGAAGTAGGCTTTGCGCCCGGTGGCCAGCACCCCGCTGGTGGTGCCCACCGGCTCGCCATACAGCCCGGCGGTGGGGGCGATGGTCAGGTTCGAGCCAGCCCAGACCGCGCCTTCGTCGATGGCACCGCCCTGGCCGGCGTCGGTGTTGCAGACCAGTTCGGTGGCGGTGGGGTTGAGGCAGTTGACCGTGCTGCCGGGCACCAGGCTAAAGCCGGCGGGCAGGGCGCTGGTGATCGAGGCGGCGCTGCCGTTGAGGTCACCAGTGTTGTCATAGTTGATGCGCACGAGGATGGTCGTGCCGGGCAAGACGGTGACATCGTCGGCAAAGCTGCCGCCGCCGGTGGAGAACTGGATGTCCGCACTGGCGGTGGGGGCTTGGGCCAGTGCGGTTTTGGGGGCACCAAAGATCTGCTGGGCGCCCCAGGCCAGGCCGGCGAAGCTTTCGCCGAGGAAGTGGCCGAGGCCCAGGTCCGCAGCGGCGGCCTGGGCCATCTGCGGTGTGGGCTGCAAGGCGGTCAGCGCACCGGCGGTGGTGACGGTGAAGATCTGGATCAGGACGATACAGACGGTGAGTAGTTTGAAGTATTTAGTACGGTGGTTAGACATGGGTGGACTCCTGGGACAACAACGGATTGGGACAGCAACGGAACGAGCGGTGCGCCAGGGGCGCCCGCGGGGTAGTGGTTCCCGGTTGTGGTTGCGGATGGGTGTGATAGGGAACGGATGGTTGGTTTGGTGGCTGTCCTGTGGGGCAGCGGGTTGGGTTGGGTCTGGTCATGTGTGTACTCCTGTTATTGGTTAGTTGGTTGGTCATTGATTACGGATTACTGCTCACTGATTACTGCTCACTGATTACTGCTCACTGATTACTGGTCACTGGTCACTGGCTGTGGTATACTGGCGTCGGCTACGTAATGCAGGGAAAGGATCTGGTCATGACTCTCTCAGAAATTATTCAAGATTTATATGCGTTGGATGCCCGGCTGCGCGCCTTTGAACTCAAGTATGGTGTGACCTCGGGCGATTTCTATCAGCTCTATCAACAGGGTCTGCTGGATGATGATGGCTATGAACAATCGACCGAGTTTACCCGTTGGGCGAGCGCCTATAGTCTCAAGCAGAAGCGTCTGGCTGCCTTTGAAGCGGCGAGTCGCCAGTTTGTGCAACAACTCAAACCGCACCTGTCAACCCAGGCGCTTCATCTGACGCCTAATCCAGCCCTGATGCAAGCCTGATGCTGCCGGATTTGCGCGCCTATGAACGCTTTGTCTACGCCTTGCCGCAACAGTATCCAATCATCCAACAATCGACACTTGTACTGATCCCGCACGGCGCTGCCTTTGCTGAGTTGACCGGACAATTGTTGTTTGCGCAGGACATCACCCTGAGTGTGTGGGAAGACCTGGATTTTGATGAGCGGGTCATCACCGGCTACAGCTATGGTGTCGTGCGTGGGGCGGAACGGCTCTACTGGTACGATCCACAGCCACATCCGCACATTCCCGAACTGGCCTCGACGCATCCCCATCACAAGCATGTGCCGCCGGACATCAAGCACCACAGGATTCCTGCCCCTGGTTTGAGTTTTACCGAGCCGAACCTACCTTTCCTCATTCGCGAGATCGAACAGATCTTGTTGAATCCGTGATGCGTGATGCGTGATGGGTGTTATGAGTTACGGACTACGCACCACGGAACACGCAAGGGGTGTGGACAAGGTGGGGAACGGGGGCCGGCGGTGTTTCGCTGCGGAACCGCGCCCAGGGCGCCCGCCGTCGTCAGCCCATTTTGCTTGACGGCGGCGCCCGGCTGCGCTAGAATAGAGGCCGGATGCCGTTCACTTTCCCGGTCGAACGTTTGTGTCCACACCAGAAGCAGTCTGTTGCCGCAGATTGCTTCTTTTTTT
This sequence comes from Chloroflexota bacterium, assembly GCA_003577005.1. The sequence goes on from QEUW01000514.1 coordinate 4,692, forward strand.
GTCCTTGCTGAACCATCAGCCGATCTCGGTGATCAGGGTGTTGTCAATCCCATAGGCCCTCCTCAAAACTCCGCACTGTA
>QEUW01000515.1 GCA_003577005.1 Chloroflexota bacterium
GCCCACAGCCGCACGGTTTCATCTTCGCCGCCGCTGGCCAGAAGCTGGCCGTTCGGGTGAAACGCCACAGCCTCCACGGGCTGGGTGTGCCCGTGCAAGCGGAGGAGTTGTTGCCCGGTACGCACATCCCACAGCCGGACGGTCCCACTCTGGCCGACGCTGGCCAGGCGCGCCCCATCCGGGCTGAAGGCCACCTGCGCAATGCGTGTGGCGTGCGCCTTGATAGTCTGAACAGCTTCGAGACGATTCTGTTCGTTCAGTCGATATAGACGAATGATCCCTGCCCAGCCAGCCGCTGCCACAAGCGAGCGATTTGGGTTGAGGACTAGGGTCTTGCAATGCCCGTTCTCTGCTTCGATCACCTGAACACACTGGCCTGCGACGAAATCCCAAACGCGAATGGTATTATCAGCAGCACCGCTGATGAGGCGCTTTCCGTCGGGAGTGAAGCGCAGCCCATTGATCTCCTGCGTGTGCCCGGACAAGATAGAAACCAGCCGGTGTTCGGCAGGCCCTGCGAGCTCCCACACATAAATGTCGCCCTCGTAGCCAGCCGTCGCTATCACGTTGCCCTCTGGGCTAAACCGGACGACGTGGACCGCCTCTTTGTGACCATGGAGTACTGCTACGGTTTGTAGACTCGAAAGATCCCAGATGCGCACAATGCGATCATCGTCAGCGCTGGCTAACCACCTACCATCAGGACTGAAGGTGACGCAGTTCACCTGTTTTCCACGGCCCGGTAGCGTGCGCGGCGTCGCTGGTTCTGGATTGGATAGATCCACCGGCCAAAGACGCACCCGTCCCTTGCCATCACCGGTCGCGAGCAGCGCACCGGTGGGGCTGAAGACCAGGGTGCGTATAATGGACACGTAGCCGTGGATCGTGCGGATCGCTTGGTCGGGTTGCCGGCGGCGCAAATCCCATAACCGGATAGTATCGTCCAGGCCGCCAGTAGCCAGGATCGAACCATCTGGATGAATGGCAATTGCCCGGATCGTGTGTTCGTGTCCGCGTAAAACCTCGAGCGCTCGCCGGCCAACCACATCCCAAACCCGGATCGTTCGGTCGGCGCTGCCACTAAACAAGTGTGCGCCGTCGGGGCTGAAAACGAGGCTGCGTACCCAGTGAGTATGGCCGCGCAGGGTGGTCAGCGCCCGCCGCTCTGTGACATTCCACAGACGGATAGTCGTATCGCCGCTGCTGCTGGCCAGCAATGAACCATCGGGGCTAAAGGCAAGCGAGAGAACCTGGTGGTCGTGGCCGCGCAGGGTGTCGAGGAGTCGCACTGAACGAAAGGCTTCCTGATCGGTCTCCCCTGACGACAAGGAGGAGAGATCCCAGAGCGAAATCGATTGATCCATGCTACCCGACGCCAACAGATTCCCCGACGGATGAAAGGCGAGGGTGAGCACTACACCGGAGTGCGCAGTAGCGGCCTCGAGTTGGCGACCTGTGTCAACATGCCACAGGCGCACGGTTCGGTCTTGGCCGCCGCTAGCCAGCACGCTCCCATCCGGGCTAAAGGCGATGGCAAAGACGCCGCTGCTGTGTCCCGCCATGACCTTCAGGCAACGCCCTGTGCGCCAATCCCAGATGCGAATTTTGCGATCAAGGCTGCCGCTGGCCAGCAACTCCCCGTCGGGGCTCCAGGCTATGGACATCACTGCGTTGGTGTGACCTGTGAGAAGTTCCGCATTTTGACCAGCGGGGAGTGACCAGAGACGCACGGCGCCTTGCGCGCCACCTGCGGCCAGCAGATGACCATGTGGATGGATCGCCACGGTAAAGATACGCCCAAAAGCTTCGGTGAAGGTCGTGCCGGCGAGATCGGCGCCGGTCAGATTGACCCCAGCCAGGTTCACCCCCCGCAGGTCGGCCTGCCACACACTTAACTGCGAAAAATCGTAGTCTGTGACATCAACCTCCAGGTATAGCAACAGATTGAGCAGGTTCCCGCCGGCATAGCTGGGCAGACGCAGCATCGTCTGGCGGAGCACGCCCAAGAGAGTGCGTAGTTTTTCTACTAGCGCAGCTTTACCCAACGCAGCTTGTAGCTGGGCTGCAATCGGCGCCAGGATGAGCCGAATTTGGCTCTGGCGCACTTCTTCGCTGGCCTGGGCCTTGATCAGCGCATGGCGATGGAGCAGGTTGGGCTGCCCGGCTTGAATCTCCTCACAGGCCGCTGCGACCAGGCGTTCGGTCAGAAATTCCATGACGACATTCTGCAACCCAAACCCCTCACGGTATCGTTCGATCAGCGAGCGATGCTGCAAGCCGCGCAACGCCTCCAGAAAGATGTGACCGGGCGGCTGCACCAGGTTGCGGCGGAGCGTCTGGGCGTCAATTGCCTCGCGTTCGATGGCAAGCCAAAAGAGGATCGTCTGCTCCAGGTCGGTCAAGCGATCTAGCTGTTGTTCCAGAATTTTGCGTATGTCGTCGAAGATCAGGGTCTCTTCGGCAAGAAAACTTTCGACATCGCCGCCAAATAGCTCCTGCACCGTATCGGCCACCAACTTGAGCGCCAGTGGATTGCCCGAATAGCGCGTAACCAGCGTCGATCCGGCAACGGATCGACCGGCGATGCCCCGTTCGGCCAGCAGTTCTTGGCCCGCTGCCTCATCCAGCCCTTTTAGCAACAGCGACTGCACGAGCGGTGTGTCACCGGCGAGACGGGCGACCGCACCGGGTCGCTCGCGGCTGGTCAGGAGCAGCACGCTGTTGTGCTCGCTTGTCGCCGCCCGCCACAGAAGCTGGTTGTACAATTCGTAGCCGGCACGAAATTGCCCTGCCTGCGACGGGTCCAGAATGCTCTCCAGATTGTCCAGTACAACCAACACTCGCTGCCGCCCCAAATAGCCAAAGAGCAGCGCCAGTTGTTCGTCCAGCGTGGCGGGGAGCTCAACCAGGGGCTGTTCCGCAAGCGTTTGCAATAGCCCGGCCAGCATGCTCTCCAGCGGTGGTGCATTGAGCAGCGAACGCCAGAGTACCCGTTCAAAATGTCCTGCCACCACACCAGCCGCATGAGCGACCAGGCTTGTCTTGCCCACTCCACCTAACCCCAGCACCATCACCAGCCGTGCCCTGAGGGCACCCGCATCTCCCACCAGCCATTGTTTCAGACAGGCAAGCTCATCCGCACGCCCAATAAACGAGCCAATGAAGGGAATTTCACTCCGAGTGGAAGAAGATCCGGAAGTAACTGGGCGAGGTGACTGGGAGACTGTTATCCCCTCATCTTCCCCGCCCCGGATCTGCTCGTAGAGCGCCACGGTCTGGGCATTCGGCTCGACGCCCAGTTCATCGCGCAGGAGTCGGCGCAGCGTGGCGTATTGGGCCAGAGCCTGATCGGGCAGGCCGCGGCGGGCCAGGATCCGCATCAACTGGCGGCGACTCGCCTCTGCGTAGGGATCGAGTTCCAGCAGGCGAGTCGCGTAGGTGTGGGCTTTCTCTAAATCGCCCTGTGTCTCGTAGGTATCGGCCAACGTTTTTAAGGCTACCTGCACGCGCGCCGCTAGCTGTTCGCGCCGGAGCAGCAACCATTCTTCGAAGGTCGGTGCGTCTGTCAGGCTGAACCCGGCCAGCAACTCGCCGCGATAAAGCGCCACCGCCTGGGCAAGCTGTGCGAGCAGGGGCGCGTTGCGGTGCAACTGGTGCGTCTGGGCAGCGGCTGTGGCCAACACGGCTTCGAAGTCCGCCACATCGACCTGGACCGCAGCGGTATTCAACTGTACGGTCTGCCGTGTGATGGTAAACACCTGGTCGCTCAGACTCGGTTGGGCGGCATCCAGTGTCTGCCGCAGACGGTATAGGGTCACGCGTACGTTGTCCATGCTCTGGCGCTCGGACAGATCAGGCCAGAGCAACCCGGCCAACGCATGGCGGGTATGGGGTTGTCCCGGCTCCAGAGCCAGGTAGGCGAGCAATGCCCGCACCTTGTCCGTGCGAAAGGCGGTAATGGGCCTGTTGGCGACGGTTGCGCTGAAGGGCCCAAGAAAGGCGAGCGAAAGCTGAGGTATCTTCATCGTCACTTGACAATCGATAGAAAGTGCGCTGTCCCAATCCAGGTTCATTATACATTGGTGGCAGCGGGAGCAACAGTTGGCGGCGGACATGATTTTGCCTGCACCTGGTCATGCTCTTTGAGCCATCTGGTTACGAGGCTGTCATGGCCGCCTGCTACAGTGGAGACAGACGCTGAGGCACTTTACCCGAGAATGATCGTGACCAAAGCAAGGAAGATGATTTTTATGGCACAAAATACCAGCCAGCCGCAGAAAGAGACCACGCCCAACCTGCCAGAAGCGCCCCTACACAGCGTCTACACCTCTGGCCTGCCTGAACTCTTTGCCCAGCTCAATATCAGCCTGGTCGTTTCTACCTATCAGGCCGGCAAGGTGATCCTGGTGCGCCATGATACAGATGCACTCACCAACGGTCGTGGGCCCGCTAGCACCATGAACACCCACTTTCGCACCTTCCACAAACCGATGGGGCTGGCGGTGCAAGACAACAAGCTTGCCATCGGCGGCCAGAAGACCGTCTGGGAGATGCACAATATGCCGGCGGTGGCGCGCAAGCTGGAACCACCGGGAAAACATGACGCCTGCTATCTGCCGCGACGCATCCACGTCACCGGCGACATCGACATCCATGAAATGGCCTTTGCGGGCGACGGCGAACTGTGGATCGTCAACACTCGCTTTGGCTGTCTCTGCACCCTGGATGCCGACCACAGCTTCTACCCGCGCTGGCGACCACCTTTTGTCA
>QEUW01000043.1 GCA_003577005.1 Chloroflexota bacterium
AACCAGTTCGTGCCGGCGTTTGCCAAACCCCAAAAAGAGCGCCAGCAACGTGACGCACACATAGAGCCAGGGGCTAAACTGTTGCACATCCACCGCCACCCCGCCAGCGATGACCCGGAGCAAAAATCCCAGCGACAAGACCATGACATCGATGATCACGATATGTTTCAAGTAAAAGCTGTAGGCCACATTCTGCGCCAGATAAACAATACAGATAAAGCCTACCCAGCGATCAAGCCAGAACGCCGCGGCAAGACCTGCCAGCAGCAAGGCTACGGCGCCAAAGAGCGCTACGCCTGGCTTCAAATCACCATTGGCCAACGGCCGGGTACGTTTTGCCGGGTGCTCTCGGTCTTTTTCGATATCGACCAGATCATTCATGATGTAAACGCCGCTTGATATCAGGCAGAAGCAGGCAAACACGACGAGGGTTCTCAGCACGAGTTCTGGTTGGAGCAACTTGCCATCAAACACCACTGCAGCAAAGACCATGACATTTTTTGTCCACTGCCAGGGGCGCATGGTCCTAAACAACCCAGCCAGGTTGGTATGCCAGATCACTTCTGCTGATCTCGTTGTTGCCATCTAGAAGAGTCCTCTCCCAAAGCTCAAATACACTCAATCACAGGAAATACTACGGATATCCCATGATTCAGAAATTGATCATACCAAAGGATGATAGCTGTCGCCAACCGCGGCAGGCAAGCATACTCATTTCCATGATGGTTGAAACGGAAAGGTATGGAAGACGGTTCCTGGTGGCTGGACCCTTCATGCTCTTTAACAAAGTAGTGGGGTAAGATGGGGGGAGTGGTAAACTTGGTTCCAGAAGGGAAACCGATGGCAACAAGAAGCACACTAACCCTGACAAAAGCAGAAAAGGCAGAGTTGGAAGCAGCTGCCCAGCACGCATCGAAGCCCTATCTACGCGAACGTGTGGCGATGTTACTGAAGATCGCCAGTGGGCGGTCGCAGCACTGGGTAGTGCGGCAGGGGTTGCTGGTGGTGCGGTCGCCGGATACGGTTTTCACCCAGACGTGCTGGCGACCTTACAGTCTCATCATGGCCTTTTCTACCGACGCTCCCAGCCAAGTCGTAAGGCACAGGCGGACAAGTTGGATGGACAAGGTGTCCGCCTGTTTACCTATTGCTTCCCGGCTCAACCACATCGAGAAACGCTGGCGCTGGCATCGCCAGGATCAGGGGCATCGGCGACAGCGGCAGCGCAGAGATGTCCTGGCAGCGCTAAGACATCTTCGGTCAAACGCAGGGGGCCGAAGTGTGCAAAAGGGCCGGTTGGGAACACCTTAATAACAACCATAGAATCTGCGCGTGCAGATCCAGAGGACAAAAAAACGCCGCATCACCCGCGCGGTGAGCGTGAACCCCAATCAATCTCTGGATGAGGTACAGGATAAGCATGAGTTTTTGAAGATGCGAAGGATTTGCGCTATATGACCCGATAAATTTATAGGATGAAAGCATGATTTCGTCGACAATGATTGAAAGATTTGCTGAGTGAGCCTGTTAAATAGTAGTGTGTCATCCAGGTAATGTTACCTGGGTAATGTTACTTGGTCAATGTCAAAGGGTCTATGGTGCTGGCAGTGACCTTTCATGCTGGCCACCGCATTATTGTCATCGAATGACCGTTGCCGAATCACTGCACGAGAAGGGATACGCTTGTGGGCTACCAGTCGCCGAGAGTCAGCATCGGCCTACCTCTATTCAATGGGCAAAATTATCTGGCAACAGCGTTGGATTCTCTGCTTGCCCAAACCTATCAAGATTTTGAACTCATTATCTCTGATAACGGCTCGACGGACAAGAGCAAGGAGATCTGCGAGACATACGCAGAGCAAGACCCGCGGATCCGCTACTATCGAAGTCAAGAAAATCGCGGCGCGACCTGGAATTACAATTATGTTTTTCAATTAGCCCAGGGCGAGTACTTCAAGTGGGCAGCCCATGATGATCTCTGCGCCCCAGAGTACCTGGCGCGTTGTGTGGAGGTGCTCGACCGTCAACCAGAAGTCGTTTTGTGCTTTCCTAAAACAGTCATCATTGATGAGGATGGATATCCAGTCGAAGAATATCCCAATCGCCTCAACCTGCGTTCACCACAGCCCCATAGACGCCTACAAGCCTTCCTCCGTGGCCCTGGCTTGTGCAACCCAGTCTTTGGGTTGATGCGGATAAAGGCGCTGGCGACAACTTCGTTGATCGAAAGTTATGTGGATTCAGACCGGATCTTGCTCGCTCAATTAGCTCTGCGCGGCCAGTTCTATGAGGTGCCAGAGCCACTCTTTTTTCGCCGTTTACACCCCCAAACGTCCGTGAATGCAAATCTTGAGTATGGCAAGCGTGTTGCTTGGTTTGACCCGGCCAAGAGGAGGCGTAGTATCTATCTGCCACGCTGGCGGCGGGTCATCGAGTACATTGTATCTATTCATCGGGCGCCTTTGACACCAAGTGAACGAGCACTCTGCTACATTCACCTGGGGCGGCGGTACTTGCTACACCCGGGATGGATAGTACAGGATTTTCAAGTTGCAGTTCAACAATTTTTACACTAACGTACCTCCATAGCAAAAGCACATGGGATTCTAGGGTCGAGCAGCGAATGCTCTCTTGGGGGAGTCTGCCTTTGCTTAGCCAAAGGAAGTGGGGGCTCTGGCCACCTTCTCTGAGAATGTTTCCTGTCGTGTTGTGGTCACGGTAGTGGATAACACCATAGCTACCACGGACCCAATGGCGATCGGAAAGTCTTGAGTCGTGGTGGCTATGGCCACAACCGGCGCGTAACTTGGACGAAAGAAAGAAGAGGTTAACTACATGAACAGACAAGACTCTTCATAATTCGTGAAGGGCTGAAAGGTCGCGCCTATCTAGTGATGAGCGGCAGGAACAGCCTGCTGCAGTTTTCCTCACCTTCAGCCTCCGGGGAACAAACTGGTAGTATGAATGTAAAAGCTCCGATCTCAGAGAATGAAGAGCGGGAGTGACCTCGGAGATCAGTGGCGACGCCAACCTGATTATCAACGCCAATATTCTTGCGTGAGCCTACAGCAGGGTCCCCTTTATTGATCAAAGGGCTGTTGACTTGAGGTAGAGTATTGGCAACGCAGACGGTGTCAGGGCTTGTGTGTTTTTTAACTGTAAAGCAGTAGCTGCCAGTCACAAATGAAGCTGATGTATCTGCGTCGGCTGTATTGGTGCTGTCCTGAAGGCCGAATGTCCTTGTTTCGGCGTTGAAAAAGCCGTTATAACCCATCTCTACCGTGTGATGAAAAGTGCTATTACTGATTGTACCCATGCTCCCCACGTTTAAGAAGAGATTGTTTCGAACATCGATATCTCTGCTTTTTGCCCCTTGCACAATATACCATGTTAGGGCAACATTTTTCGAATTGTGAAAAGTATTATTGTATACCTCAACGGACGTCGATGCAAGACCAAGCATGAGATAGTACGTATTGCCAAGACCTGTTCCATCCTGAGGGAGTTTCCAATAATCGCCGATGTCAGTCAATAGGTTATTGCGAACGGTAACAAAATCAACCTCGTTGCCGATCATAATTCCCCGTGCACTGTCAAAAAGGGTGTTATTTTCAATCAGCACGTTGTCTGCCCCGGAATGGTGAAGGATTATCATCTCGCCATGACTCCCGGTACCCCCACAGGTAGAATGGGTCCTACGGAAGCCGTACACAATGTTATTGCGGATGGTGTTCAGATCCTCCAGGCTGCTAAGTTGGGATTTTGCCGGCGTCGCAATTTTAATGTCAATTGCGTTTTCGGCACATGCACAATACCCCGAACGCGTAAGACTTGCATTTGGATTAAGGTTGTCACAGTCGGCATATAGATCGGGAGTCACATAGATTTCGTTGCCCTCGATCAAGAATCCGACTGGCGGGTCCCCATTAGGCGGATTGGATTGAATACCGTCGCCAGCACAGTTGTATATCTCATTGTTGAGAATTTTCACATATTTGGCAGCTATTAGCCGAATGCAGTTGGAGTCGCCTGGTTCTAACAATTGCCCTTGGGAATCAGTGCGCCCACCAAAAGTGGAGGGAACAATTGCCCCTTTATGAGCTCGATAAGGCTCTCTCAGGACACTATTCTGTAAAATATGATGAGTCCCACCCCTGAAAGTAACCAGATCAATCCCCTGTTCTGCAAGAATGTTATTAAGAGTGATATAGGCGGAGTTGTCAATCATCTGGACGAGATGATGCCCATTAGAGGAATCATTAGCGACAGGCAAATCCCGGAATACTACGCTATCAATGAGCCAATGCTTTGCCTTGATGGTAAGGCCCTGAATGACTACTTGGTCTGCAGAGGTGAGCATCCAGGGTGATCCGAGAAGACGGCTAGGGCGGATGACGCGAGGATTATTGCTGGTGCCAGACTCGGTGAGTGTAAGGGACCCATAGGCACCCGGTTCCAAACAAAATATTCGCTTCTGAGCAGAGTTGACCTCTTTTCGCCATTGGCTGTCATCAGCAATGATCACTACTTCAGGGTTCGAGACATCACAAGGTGGCAACAAACCTGCTTCATAGTGGACGTGAACAGACGTGTCTTGGAGAATAGCTTCAGGATGAGGGAGGTAGGCGCTGATGACCAACGCGGCGGCCATCTTAGTGTGCCAAACAGTCACTGAAGTCGAAATTGCACCAAACAGGACGATCAAACCCAGCAGGCGCGCAAAAAGAAGACGTTGTGATCGCATTGAGTCCGTTTATCCCCCGGTAATGCTTGCCGACTCGAGTTGAGAAGTGGCGCTTTCCACTCGTCAGGAAATAACATACGCAAGCGGCGGCAAGGTAGCCATCTTCTCTTTAGGAAGAAGGCTAACAGTACGCGCGTATAGTGATTATTACGCTGGCCATTCCTGGCCTATGGATAACATCAGAGATGCCATGAGTTATGCCAGTATGTGCTCACGGCACTTATAGTATAGGGATCTTCCCCTTATGACATCAGTCGATGGAGTGGAAAGATCTACGACAAAGTAACACTTTTGATCTGTACAAATATAACAATAGGAGTTACGCAGTTGGGAGCGCCGCCAGGCTGGTGGCGCTCCCAACTGCGTAACTCCTACAGTAAATCAGTTTGGGATTTGCACAGGTACAGTTTCATATCGCACGCTTTTCTCAACTGGTTCTCGAATTCGCCAACGGTATCGTGGTTTGCGTTCAGAAATGACAGAGAGAAAAGACAAAAAGCCGATCGGCGTCCTCGACAGCTGATACGAGAGGCGCGCCAATCACGTGAATCACGCTCTGTCGGGTTGACTGAAAACAGACGGCTAAAGTATAGTTGAGGAAGCCGCGTCTCGCTCTGTGCTGGTCGTATGGTAGCCCTTCGACCTCTGTACTATCCTGTCCGTATGAAAGGTGTATAGCAGTCAAGTAGCACGTATAAATGAAATTATGTGAACGCACTCCTAAACGAGGAGCTAGTGCAAAACTCGCGCAATAATGGAGCGCTTTCACGCAGAAAGTGCAAAGCTCAATCGTTTCCCGCCCATCGGCCGCTTACAGAATTTTCAGCTTGATAATGGTTAGGTTCTGTTGACATTTCGGTTCAGACTAGAGGTGCAACGCACTCTTCAACTGCAACGCACCTGAGTAAATTCGCCAAATGTCAACAGAACTCAGAAGGTATGCAGTCGAAGCTGCTGTCTAAAGGCGTCACGCACTGAGCAACTGCGTAGCTTCTAAACGGATCAAAAATACAGTGAAAGTTAAACGAAGGATTCTTTGGAAGGTTACGATAAATAGTACGACAAACAGTATAACGCGATCGGAGTATGAGCCAACTGTGTCAAACGTGAGAATTTTCAATTTTCCCCCCAAGGTGTACATTGAGTTGTTCGGTTCTGTTGACATTTACTCGCACCAGAGAGAAGCTAGGTTTTTATTACACTGTTCGCACTATCTTCGCGAGAGCAAAAGCCTCTCTTCTGGCGAAACGCCAGAAGAACCAAGTATTTGACTACAAACCATCTTGGCGGCGCGTTTGATTCGCTGCTCATGCATCCACTGGGATTGTGTGTATCATTTGGGGCAGTAGCTCAGCAGATCGTAGCAGGGTCACCAGCATAACAGGTAGGAAAAGATGACGCAGACTCCTGTAGTTAGTGTATTTATGACGGTCTACAACGGGGAACGGTATCTAACAGAAGCTATCGCGAGCATTCAACAACAGACGTTGCAAGATTTCGAGCTTATCATTGTGAATGACGGCTCAACTGATCGCACCCAGGAGATTTTATTTGTGGCTCAGACCGACCCCCGAATCAAAGTCGTTTCCACGCCACGTCTAGGTCGAGCACGAGCGCTCAACATAGCTTGGCGGGAAACCCGCGGTAAATACGTGGCGAATCTGGACGCCGATGATCGCTCTGAACCTATGCGACTCGAAAAACAAGTCGCTTTTCTAGAACGACACCCGGAAGTTGGCATGCTTAGCACTGACAGTATATTGTATTATGAGGATACAGGTGAACAGAAAGAAGCGCGGTTACCATGCACTAGTGCCGAACTGAGGCATGAACTTGTGCGATACTGTCGTATCGTCCATAGCTCAGTAATGATGTCTCGGCACGCCTTACAAGACGTTGGGGGATATAACGAGGCTTTTCGTGTGGCAATAGACCATGAATTGTGGGTACGTATCGCCAGACGGTTTGAATTAGCCAACTTACCCCACATATTGACCGTGCGACGTATGCACCGGCAGCGCTACTTCCGCAATGAAATCACCACCTGGGATCGTATCCTGGCTGTGATGAAAGTGCGTAGCCGTGCCTGGTGGAGCTTCTCTCGAGAAATACCAGAGTTACGATTCGTAGTGATTGACCCAATTGTGAAGTTTTCCTACAGGGGTCTGAGATTTGGGCGTTAAGAGCGCCCGCCGCGAACTGACTGGCCACGCCCACAGAGACCGCTGAAGCGGCTCGCCCTGATACTTCGGTACACCGGGCTGCTATTCCATCTTGTCCCTTGCTTCAGCGCTGGGCGGGTCAGTCTGGCACTGAAGCAGCCATTCTGTCCGGGAAGGAGAACCGTCTCTCAATGAGGCAAGTAGAGAGGTTAAGTAACCGATCATGGACTCTACAAAGTTTACTGTTCTGAGTACACAGCGTAGCGGATCGACATGGTTAATCGACATCCTCAACAAGCTAAATAACACCACCGTATACGGTGAACTCTTTTTACCGCAGGAGCGCATGTGGGATGCGGGTTCAATAGACTATCCGCGATTTGTTCAAGCCCCAGTCCAAAGACACGTTATCCGCCCTATTTCAGTTTTCTCTTACCTGAACACACTCTACAGCAGACCAGGAGCGGTTGGCTTTAAACTGATGTATTCCCAGCTACGAATCTATCCTGAGATCCTGGTCTATTTGCGTGTGCAGAACATTAAGACTATCCACCTTGTCCGCAAAAACCACCTGAATGTGCTTATCTCCAAAAAACTGGTCCAGTCAAGAGGCCAGTTTCATGTACTTATCAATCAAGAAAACGAAGAGCAAGAAAATGAAGATGTGCAGAAAGTTTATCTGGAGCCAGAGAAGCTTATTCCAGAAATGACTAGGATGGCTCGGAGGATCAACTTGGTAGGTTCTATCTTACGTATGCTTCGTATTCCTCACTATGAGGTGATCTATGAAGAGTTAGCGGCTAACAAAGGCTGTTTTGAACCCATTCTTCGTTTCCTTAAGCTGGATTCGGAGGGTGTAGTGCCCCAGTCAAGTCTGCGGAAGATCGCCAACAAACGGCACATTGATCTCATCAGTAACTACAATGAGGTAAAACGTGCACTTGCCACTTCAGAATTTCGTGACTTAATTGAGTAGCGATCATATGGCTCAAGCAAAGCGTTTTGCAATTTTTCTACCAGATATGATAGGGGCTGGAGCTCAACGCGTTATGCTAAACCTAGCCAATGGCATGGCTGCGCGCAATTTCGCAATTGATCTGGTCTTAGTACAAGCAAAAGGCCCCTATTTAGAGCACGTATCTAAATCGGTGCGGATAATAGACTTAAAAGCCCCGCGCGTTTTGGCCAGCTTACCGGCTTTGGTTCATTACCTACGTCATGAACGCCCCTGGGCAATGCTCTCTGGATTAGGTTCGGCGAACTGTGTGGCGCTCTGGGCACGACAGTTGGCAGGTAGTAATACACGTTTAGTGATTAGCGAGCATAACACACTTTCGATACACGCCGAACGCCCTCCGAACTGGCGGGCAAGACAGATGCCTAGGTTGGCTCGATACTTTTACTCTTGGGCTGATGCTATTATTGCAGTCTCAAAGGGCGTAGCCGAAGATTTAGCGGCGGTTGCAAGGATACCACGTCAACGTATACAGGTGATCTACAATCCGGTAATTACACCGGAGATGCGAGCAAAAGCCGCACTTCCTTTGGTACATGCCTGGTTTCAACCTGATCAACCCCCTGTAATTCTGGGGATTGGGCGATTGACCCAACAGAAAGATTTTGCTACTCTCATTGAGGCATTTGCCCTTGTACGTAGTACTCGCAGGGTCCGGCTTGTGATCTTGGGGGACGGTGAAGAACGTCAGCGGCTAGAAGCTCTGGTTCAGCAATTGGAGATAGATCACGATGTTTGGATGCCGGGATTTGTAGAAAACCCTTACGCATTCATGACTCAGACTGACCTGTTTGTGTTATCATCCAAGTGGGAGGGCCTGCCTACCGTGTTGATTGAGGCCCTCTACTGTGGTTCCAAACTTGTGGCTACAGATTGTCCGAGTGGGCCACGCGAAATTTTGGCAAATGGGAAGTATGGCAAATTGGTACCCGTAGGCGATACCGCCGCACTGGCTCAGGCGATAGAGCACACATTGTTAAGCGAAGCCCCTAAACCTTGCAGCGAGAGTTGGTCAGCTTTTGAGCTAGAGACAGTACTCGATCAGTATCTTCAGGTACTATTGGACAGCCACTGATGCGAACTTTGGTATTCCTCCTATCTCTCGTTCTGATTTTCACGATCCCCTGGGAGAATAGCATCGTCGTGGGCGATCTAGGCTCTATCTCCAGAGCGATAGGCCTGCTAGTCATGGGGGGGTGGATTTTAGCCGTCGCAGTGACAGACAAAATTCGTCAAATCCGTCCATTTCACTTGCTAGTGGCGCTTTTTGTGCTGTGGAACGTGGCTAGTGTCTTGTGGAGCGTAGACATTGACGGGACACTAGTGCGTATTGGAACGTACTTTCAGAATGCACTTATGGTTTTAATCATCTGGGACATTTATACTACACCAGCGACCTTAAGAGCTGGACTCCAGATCTACGTGGTTGGGGCGAGTGTATCGATTGTTGGTCTGGTGTTAAACTTCTTATCTCTTGACTATGCAGGCTACCGCCGTTTTTCAGCCGCTAATCTCGATCCTAACGATTTGGGTATGAGATTGGTGATTGGGATAGTGATCGCCTGGTACCTTATCATTTCTACCACCAACTATCGCAGAACATGGATGCTATCTCTTTTCAATTATATTTATGTTGCTATAGGAATATTCGCTGTCATTCTTACAGCCAGCCGGACGGCATTCGTTGGCCTGCTCCTGGCAAGCCTATATATTGTCCTCTCGTTTTCACAGTTTAAATTTATAACTCGAATCGTGTCATATTTCGCCTTGATTGGGATCCTGGTAATTTTGCTGTCTCTTGTTCCTCAATCATCCTGGGAGCGTCTAGGAGAGACCCAAGCTTCAATTTCTCAAGGAAACCTGACAGGGCGCGTTGATATATGGACTGAAGGGTTGGTGCTCTTTGCCGAGCATCCCATTCTTGGCGTAGGCAGTGGTGCATTTCGTGCCGCGATTACGCTGAATCAGCCGCCTCACAATGTGTTTATCTCTACTTTAACAGAAACTGGTATGATTGGATTGTTCTTGTTTGTTATGACGCTTGCTGCATCAGTTTACCAGATTCGGTTTCTCCCCAGATTGGAAGCAAGATTGTGGCTGTTTCTCTTCCTGACTTGGGTCATAGGGGCGAGCACCTTGAATTGGGAGTACAAAAAGCACACGTGGCTGATCCTGAACCTAATTGTTGTGGCATCGGCCACAGTTACACAGGATTCTTTAATACAACGAAGTACCCAGTTTGGGAGCGTAGTCCCCCTTCCACGATGGAGTGACATCACGAGCCGACATATTCAGCAGACAGTATCAGAAACGTGATGGTTCCCATGATTACCACCAGTGTCCTCCCCCTAAAGCTTACCTTCACCCACGAGTCGGCGCCAGGGCGAGAAGGCGTACCCCGCGTGTGTGTTACCTAGCGAGACGCCTGGATGAACGGCTGGAACGCCGGCAGTACACGCACGGTCTCGCTCCTACACTGGTAAGCCACTGGGTGGGGCCGCTAAACCCACATCATGTGAAAGTGCCAGTTCCGCTGCCGCGCCCAGCTTTTTTCTGACTTGAGTTTTGTCAACCGCGACGATGCCTTTCGTCCTTAGCGATCTTGGACAGCGAACGTGGACGCTGCCCAAATTGGAAAAGAATATTGACGATTGGATCCCTTTGAGAGAAAGAATCATTGTTATGAGTAGAGCCGAGCCGATTCAGCAATGTGAGGCACCAACCCTCTTGGTTGTTGGCCCCTTGCCACCTCCATTTGGAGGTACCACCGTAAGTTTTGAGGTTTTCTGTCAAGAAGTCACAGATCAACGCGCTGGCATATCTTTAGAAGTCGTAGACTCCTCACCTAAGAAGCTGAAGAAGCAACACGCAATCGTTTCCCAAGCGAATTTTTTTCAGGCTTGCCGAATTATGTGGCAGTTCTGTTGGCGTGTAAGGGCCGCAGATGTGGTGTTGATTTTCGGTTCTAATGGATTTCTGCTTGCTATGACACCTTTTCTGCTTACCCTTGCAAAGATAATGCACAAACCATGCTACATCCGTTCTTTTGGTGGCTCGTTAGATAACTTCTATTGCAACTTGAACTTGGGACTGCGCTGGGTACTACGTACGACCTTACGTCACGCAGATGGCCTGATTGTTGAAACTGAGTTACTACAAAGGTACTTCCGCGCGCTAGTAGGGGACCGGGTTCATCTAGTTCCTGGCTACCGGATTATGCCTGCAATTCATGTTGCGCGTTCGGATTGGCGCCTCCGGCCGGAGGCGCCGTTACGGTTGCTCTTTGTGGGACATGTTCGTGAAGAAAAAGGGCTGTTTGAATTGCTCAAGAGCCTGCAATTGATTAGCGCAGAGGGGAATATAACTGTCAAGTGTGACATTTTTGGACCGATCTATGCCGCAATTGAAGAACGTTTCAATGATGAGCTTGCTCGCACTGAAAATGCTCATTATGGTGGTATTTTAAAACCGGACGACGTTGTGTCTACCATGGCACAGTATGATGCGCTCGTGTTCCCCACGTACTACCAAGGAGAGGGCCATCCAGGCGTGTTGATCGAAGCGATGATGGCCGGCATCCCGGTGATTTCCACCAACTTCCGCTCCATTCCTGAGCTAATTGAAGATGGAATCAACGGGCTGTTGGTTGATCCCAAAGACGCCGACCAACTGGCTGAAGCAATTCTGCGAATCTACCAGAATCGCTCGTTACAGCTCGAAATGGGTAGGCACAATGCAGAGAAGTCTGTACAGTATGACGCGCGCAGGGTGGTTCCACGCATGTTGCAGCTGGTAAACCTTTGTGTGGAGTAGACGAATGAAAACCGTTGGTCGAACAGAGACCGTAACGTAAGGATATGCAGCAATGGCTGAGAACAGAAATTTTATCTATATTGTCGGGCGCGGTCACAGTGGTAGCACCCTGCTGGCCGGCCTGCTTGGTCATGCCGACGATGTGGAAAGTGTGGGTGAATTGGTCTATCCTATGACTAAACTGTGTAGCTGTGGGCAACCGTTTGCCAGATGCGAGTTTTGGCAACAGGTCCGCGTCTATTTCGAGCAAGAATCGGGTCTTGGCTGGGAAGAGAGCATGAAGCTGATTCAGCAGCAGGCTCACATTCTCCAGTTCCCTCGCACGATGACCATGCGCAAATCTTCATCGACCGTACAAGAAATGATCAAAATCAACCGGTCTCTGGCCGCAGCCATCGGTCATGTCGCCGGAAGAGGGCAGATTTTGGATGCATCTAAGCAACCTTCGCGCGCGCTCTTCTTGATCCGCCATCTACCGGAAACGAAGTTCATCCACATTGTCAGACAACCCGAAGAGTATTTGGCATCCTACTATTACCGGATCAAGCAGGGGGGGGTAAACTTCTTCCGGCGTGAATACCGGAGTGGTCCATTGGATATCGTCTTCCTGGCCGCCGTTGCGTTGAGTTGGACCGTAGCGAATTTGGCGGTCGAACTCATTCGTCTGCGCTACCCTGGGCGCGTGGTGCGCGTTCGTTACGAGGACCTTTGCAGAAATCCCAAAGCTGAACTCCTGCGCTTACAGTCGTTTCTTAAGCTTGATTTGAGTTCCGTAATCAAGGCTGTTGAGCAAAGAGAGACCATGCGGATCGGCCATATCGTGGGGGGCAATGCACACATGCGCTCGGGGGATGGCTTTGTCTTTGAGCCCAAGCTGGGGGTACGCCGTCCTATATCGGGAATTCACAAGATCATGGTGCAGCTCTTGTCGTGGCCATTGATGCTGCTATATAAGTACTCTCTGTTTGGTAGCACCGATGTCCTGCCATCTACTGTGGGCACGGCGGTGGACTCCAAAACCACATGAGGTTGACTCAGACCCTTCAGGTTCGCTTCAACCGATTGATGAGCTTCGAATCTCTAAACTGCGGTTGCTTTGAAAACGCGAATGATGGTTGGCTGGATAAGCAAAAAATCTCGCGTTTTCAAACAGAGCAAAGTATATAAGGGTACCGTGGATCAAACTGGACAGGGTATTGTGCAACAAGAATGGGTTCATTAGGATCCAAATGCAAAAGCTGGTCTTTCTGTTTCACTCTGTACGCTATCTTAGACCGATTCAACTTTGGGGACGCCTGATGACAGTGATGCGACGCCAGGCGTTTGGGCGCTTGCCTTCGTATCAGCGCAAGTATCGATGTGACAACTCAAAGATAGAGGTATACACACGACTTCATCTATCGAAAACTCTATCGCACACAGTCAGCCTGGAAGACCTCGAAGGAGGGACATTCACCTTTCTAAACAGGCGCGTCAGCCTGGGCAATCCGGTGGATTGGTTCCCGCAACAGGAATCACAACTTTGGCGGTATAATCTTCATTATTTCGACTATGTGGAGTCGCTGGCAGCGTCTTACCACGAGACGGGAAATGTGCGACCCTATCAAATCTTTCGTCGTTTAGCGTGCGAATGGATTGATAGCTGCCCCCTTGCTACCCCGTTGGCCTGGGACCCATATCCGACTTCGCTGCGTATCAGCAACTGGATTAAGGCCTATACCTGGTTTGCGCCAGCTCTCTGTGAGGACAAACAATTTGCGACAGAGTTGCGCCAAAGTCTTTTTGTCCAGGCCCGTTTTCTCGAAGACAATCTGGAATATCATCTCCTTGGCAATCATCTGATCGAGAATGGTCGCGCCCTGCTGTTCGCCGGCCTTTTCTTCTCAGGCCCGGTGGCCAACCGTTGGCGGCGCAAAGGGGAGCAAATTCTTTGGCGCGAACTCCACGAGCAGGTTCTTGACGATGGCGGACATTATGAACGCAGTCCCATGTATCATCAGATGATGTTGAACCTGTATCAAGAAGTTGTCACCGTCCTAGAAGCTCGCGGGGATGCGCCGCCGGAGTATGTCCAGCGGAAAATAAAGGCAATGGGCGACTGGTTGCGCACACTCTTGCATCCGGACGGGGAGATCCCTTTGCTCAACGATGCGGCCCTTCGGCTTGCCGGCCCGTTGCATGATTTGCAGAGCCATCCTGGTACAGTTGAAGACGGCCTGTATGCTTTGCCAAAGAGCGGGTATTTTGTCCTGCGCGGCCAGAGGGCTGGAAATTTTTTGGTCTTCGACTGTGGCCCTTTGGGACCCGATTACCAGCCAGGGCATGGTCACTGTGATACCCTTAGCTTTGAGTTATCCCTCGCCGGCCAACGCTTTATCGTCGACTCGGGTGTCGGCAACTACTACGGCGACCTGGAGTGGCGGACTTATTACCGGAGCACACGCGCCCACAACACAGTTGTTGTAGACGATGCCGAGCAGTCGGAGATCTGGGGGCGCTTCCGGGTGGGTCGGCGCGCCGCCCCGCTAGATGTCTGGTGGTTTGACGACAAAAAGAGATTGGCATATGTAAGTGGGGGCCATGACGGCTATAGTCGTCTGGTAGGGAATGTATACCACCATCGCTGGCTCTGTTGGATTGATCGACGCTTTTGGTTGATCTGTGACCGTATCACCGGCCAGGGCAGCCATCGGGTAGAAAGTCTATTACATTTTCACCCAGCAGTTCAGGTGATGCAGACGCCTCTTGCCAATGCGCAGACACCGCAGGGCACCGTCCAACGAGGAGTTGACCAGCTAACGGTTGTGCCCTGGGGTGTTCAGGATGTGGTTTCGTATCATGGGGTTGTGCATCCAATTCAGGGCTGGTATGCGCCAGAGTTTGGGTTGCAGAAGAAGAACACCGTCTGGGGGCTTCGCCGCGAGGGTGTGCTACCGCTCTGGTTAGGATATGGGCTCTGGCCCGGTCAGGCGAACGTGGCTATCCACTCTTCTTCGTACGACGAACATCATTGTACGGTTATCGTTCAGTGCGCCGAGGCCATATACAGCGTTACCTGCACCGTAGCTGAGGTCAGTGTGGAGAAGAAACCATGAATATTGCGGTACTAGGACTCGGATACGTTGGCTGCATTTCTGCGGCTTGTTTAGCACAACAGGATCATCGTGTCGTGGGCGTGGATATCAGCCCAGTCAAGGTGGACTTGATCAACCAGGGGAAGAGCCCGATCATCGAACATCAAATCGATGAAATCATCGCCGAGGTCACCTCCACCGGGCGTCTGACAGCCACCACCGATGCTGTCGCAGCCATTGTCCACTCCGATATTTCACTGGTCTGTGTTGGCACCCCCAGCCAGGCCAATGGCAGTCTGGACCTTCAATACGTGCGCAATGTAGCACGCGAGATAGGGCGTGCACTGCGTCATCGGGAAGGCTATCATGTTGTCGCCGTTCGCAGTACTATGTTACCCGGCAGTGTGGAGTCTACTGTCATACCGCTGATCGAGGAGGAAGCGGCTAAGCGTGCTGGGCAGGATTTTGGCGTCTGTATCAATCCAGAATTCTTGCGTGAGGGTTCTGCGGTGAAAGATTACTACCACCCGGCCTTTACGCTCATTGGAGCTACGGACCAGCGCAGCGGCGACGTGATTGCAGCGCTCTATAAAGCAGTCAACGCTCCTATTCTGCGCACGGATATTCGTACGGCTGAAATGGTTAAGTACACCAGCAACGCCTTTCATGCACTCAAGGTCAGCTTTGCCAACGAGATTGGGGTGTTGTGTAAGGCGTTGCAGATCGATAGCCACGCTGTGATGGACATTTTTACCCAAGATACGCAGCTCAACATCTCAGCCAAATATCTACGACCAGGTTTTGCCTTTGGTGGTTCTTGTCTGCCAAAAGATGTCCGAGCCTTGGAATACTGTGCCCGCTCGCTTGACCTGGAACTTCCGGTGTTGCGTGCGATTCTGGCAAGCAACGAGCAGCACATCGACCACGCCTTCCGTCTGATCCAAGCGTACGGACGTAAGAAGGTGGGCATATTAGGCTTGAGCTTCAAGGCCGGCACCGATGATCTACGTGAAAGTCCAATGGTCGCGCTGGCAGAGAAGCTGTTGGGCAAGGGATATGACCTGCGGATCTATGACAACAACGTGTCCATGTCTCGTATTATTGGCGCCAACAAACGCTATATCGAGCAGGTGATTCCCCACATTTCGACGCTGTTGGTGGCCGACCTCCAGCAGGTTCTGAATCACGCTGATATCCTGGTGCTTGGGAACAATACAGCAGAGTTTCGCAGCGCGCTGGCTCTGGTCAATGACGGCAAACAGGTGATCGACCTGGTGCGGCTCGAAAAAGAGATCGCTCACCTCAACGGCAACTATCAAGGCATCTGCTGGTAGGAAGAACAAACATTGAACATTGTTGTGGTTGCACCGCGCTTCCCTTTTCCCTTGGATAAGGGCGATCGCCTGACCGTTTTTCATTTGTTGAAATATTTCTCACAACGGCATCAAGTCTCGCTGATCTGCTTTTTAGAAGCGGATCAGGACCCAGCTTGGGTCGAGAAGGTCGCACCGTTCTGTGCCCGGGTAGAAGTGATTCCGCTACGTAAGCTGCGGGCTTACGGCAATTGCGCCTTTGGTTTGTTGAGCCGAACACCACTCCAAATCCAGTACTACGCCGACCCCAATGTAGCGCGGGCGGTACGCAGCGTAATCGATGAAATGAAACCCGATCTGCTCTATGCCCATACCATTCGCATGGGGCAGTATATCGAACCGTACCGTACCTACCCGCGTGTGCTAGCGATGCAGATCTCGATGACGCTCAATTATCGTCGTTTGGCTGAACGAGCGAGCAGTTGGCCAAGCAAATTTATGTTTGGCACCGAATACCGGAAAGTACGTGCGTTTGAGGCCGAGTTTGCCCGCCAATTCGACCGTGTGCTGTTGATTTCAAAACATGATCTGGCTGCCATTGACCAGGCGACGCCGCTCGATAACGTTTTCTTTAGCCCGCATGGAGTCGATTTCACCTATTTTGCACCGGATCCAGCCGTACAAAAAGAGCCCAATTCGCTGATCTTTACCGGCAACATGAATTATGCGCCCAACGTTGATGCTGCTCTCTACTTCTACTCTGAAATTTTCCCTTTTGTGCGGGAACAGCTACCGGTTGCTAAGTTGAAGATCGTCGGGGCTGATCCGGCTCCAGAAATTCTGGCCCTGAAACAAGACGCAGCCGTGCAAGTAACCGGGCGCGTGCCTGATCTGCGTGTCTACATGAAGCAAGCGTGCGTCGCCATCGACCCGCTGCGGGTGGGGGCCGGTTTGCAGAATAAGGTGCTCGAGGGAATGTCTATGGGGTTGCCGATGGTCATTACTTCGATCGCCAATGAAGGTATTCAGGCCGTTGACCAAGAAAATGTGTTCATCGCTGACTCACCTCGTGCGTTTGCCGATTGCGTTGTTACGCTGCTTACTGATCCTCGGCAACGCCAAATGCTCGGTGCGGCGGCGCGTGCTTTTATTCTCCAAAACTGGTCTTGGGAAAAGCACTTCGCCGATCTGGAAGCGCTTTTTCACGACCTGGTAAATGCAAAGCACCACTAACCAAAGAGAAAGAGGGTAGACACCGTGTCCACCCTCTTTGATGTCTTGTAGTGAGCAACACTCAGGTCAAACAAAAGTCTATCCAATATGGGGCTTGGCGTAGGCTGGGTGCTGGGCAGGTTCCACGAGTGGGTCCGCAGCTGTCCGTTCGAACCGAGCAAAGAGCGCCAGCCGGTTCTTTGTTGATATTTTGTTAAGTACTGCCCCCAACATGTTGGCTTGGGTATCCTGCAAATTGACCACGGCTTGCCGAGCCACATCGCGGCGTGTCTGTCCTGCGGCCACCACCAAGAGGACGCCATCGACCCGGTTGGCTAAGACTGCGGCATCGGCTACCGTGACAGCCTGCGGTGTATCGATGAGGATCACATCTGCGAGTTCTGACAGCCCATCGAGTAACTGACCCATACGGCGGGAGCCCAGAAGCTCGGAGGGATTCATTGGCAGTGCCCCACTGACCAACACTTTCAGGTTTGGGATGAGCGTGTTACTCAAATAGGTCCGAAAATCCTGTTCTGGCCCCCGTAACACATAGGTCAGCAAATGAGTCAACCCGCCTTCATTGGGAAGCTGAAAGATATGCTGCTGCACCGGCTGTCGCAAGTTGGCGTCAACGATAATCGTTTTCAGCCCGGCTTGTGCCATGACAAACCCTAGATTGGCAACGGTGATGCTCTTGCCGTCACCTACCATCGGGCTGGTGACCATGATGACCCGGCAGGATCGCTCTGTGGGCATAAACTGGAGTTTGCTGCGCAAGAGACGATAATCTTCTGAAGCGGGTGAAAAAGAGTCATGATTGACAAGCAGCAAATCCTGAAGGTCCTTGCCCTTAATCTGATGAATAGCGCCTAGCGGCGCCAGCCCAAGCGTGCGGCTTAGTTCATCCGTTGTCTTGATCGTATTGTCCAGTAGTTCCAATACAACGACAAGGCCCAGTGCAAGACAGAGACCGAGGAGCCCCGCAATCATCATGTTTAGCCCGACCCGTGGGCGCACGGGCGAAGAAGTTGCCTGGGCCGGCTCAACCACAGTCAGGTTGTTCACTGCTTCCTGATTTTCAACCGTCTGTAGGAGTTGAGCGTAGTTTCCCTCCCACTCAGAGATAAGCCTATCAAGTGTGATGATTTGATTTTCGAGATCTCGGGTCTCGCTGACCGTAAGTTCGCCCAGCAGCCGGGTTTCTAGGGTATCAATTCGCTGCTGCCCAATCTCGATCTTGGATTGTAGGTTTTCAAGACGCTGCAAGACAAAGTTTCTGACCGCTTCACGCTCTTGGCTCTTGATTCCAGCCGGGCTGAGCAGGATCAACTGTTTGGCCACCTCGTCGGCGATCAAGCGAGCTTCTTCCGGCGAGCCAGCCTCTACTGTAATTTCAAGAAGTTGGGTCTCTCCTACTAGCCCAACACGCACACGACTCCGCAACTGCTGCCAAGATATGTCGAGACCCAGGGCATCTATGGCACCCTGGAGAACCGGCTGACGCCGGGCTATATCCGCATAGGTCATAGCTAGTTGCTGGCTCGTTTGAATATCGGCTCTATTCAAGTTGGCAGCATGGATCGAGTGGCCGACCATCAGGCTAGCCTTTGCCGCATACACGGGGTCTTGCTGCTTGCTCAAGCCATAGCCGACCACAACCGCAGCCAGAGATAGCGCGACCAGGAGCCACCATCGCCTCAGGATAACGATCAGCAACGATCGCAACTCAACAAAATCACTCACGTTTACTTCTCCTTACGAGCGTGTAGTGCCCTTCCACAGCTCCGCTGGCTTTTACATCAAGAACTGGCTCTCTTGGTCGAGAGACGGGGAACCGTCACCGCAGCAAATAAGTGAAGCAGTTCCATGATAAGTGCTCGACGTATCAAAAATGCGACACCGATGTAAATGATACCACCGAGCATGACCAATCCGCTAACAAAGACGAAGTCGGGTTGGCCAAGCATCATGTGACGCAAAGGTTGCTTTGCTGAAAATACCCCGAAGATCATTGCCGTGCCGGCCACGACAGCGGGAAGGATAGCGGGGACAACTTTGTGCGCCGTTCCAGGTAATAGTTGGTGGATTTGATAAATGTTGTAGATAAATCCGCAAATGTATGAGACAGTAACCGCAAGCGCCACTCCCTCGATGCCGTAAGGGAGCCACAGAAAGACCAAAGGCACCATCGTTACGGTTACTACCAATCCAACGCGCAAGTCAAACTCCGGCCGCCCGACTGCGCGGAACAGCGGTGAGGTTGTACTTGCCATAGGGCGCACCAGAGCCATCAGTGTAAAAATCTGTAGCGTAGGGATCATCGGTATCCACTTCTCCCCCAGCAGCGTTGGGACCAGCTCTTGGGCAATGGCAAAGGTGCCCATCGCCAACGGGGCCATAATCAGGGCAGAGACGGCTATCCCCTTGATATATGCCCTTGACAGTCGCTCTGGATCGTCCTGAATCTTGCGCAACGAAGGGAAGAGTACCGCACTGATAACTGTCGTGTTGATCCCACCGAGAATCCCGCGGGTGAGGCCGTAAGCTTTATCGTAAAAGCCAAGCGCCGTTGACCCTAGCACTCTGCCGACGAGCCAGTCGTCCCAGTTCGAGTTAAAGAAATTCATAAATCCGCCGCCCGTGCTCTTGAGCCCGTATTGCAGTAAGTCGCGTGCGACGCTCCAGTTCCAGGGTCGGGGAGTAAGCCAATCCCATCCTGGGCAGGTAAACCAAATGACAACCAACTGGGTGAAAGCACCGGCCAGCTTGCCGTAGACTAGACTCCATAGCCCAAAGCCGAAGAGAGCCAGAAACACGGCCACGACACTGTCCACGGCGTTAGAAATCAACATTGCCTTGCTGATTTGGCCAAACTTCAACTCCTTTTTCAGGAGAGCCTCAGGCACCAAGGACAATCCATCGAGCACGATCAGCAGCGAAAGACCATGTAAAATAGGCGTGATGGTGGAGTTGCCCAAGAAGTTGGCAAAGAGGAGCGGTTGAACATTGACCAGGGTGAAGAAGGAGAGACTCGTAAACATACAAATTACAAATGCAGGGAATGCCACTTGATCACTGCCGAGCCTACTGTAAATGACCGACGATGTCATTCCCAAGTCTGTAAACAGCCGGGCTGTAGAAAACACAAGCATTGCCAACGCAACAACGCCAAAGTCGCGTGGGTCAAGCAACCGTGCCAGAAAGACCATTCCGAGCATACTGACCAGGCGTACACCTATCGTGGCCACAGCCATGTAGATGCTGCTGAGTGCGGCCTGATTTTTTAAGTTCTGATTTGCAGGTTCAGCGGCCGGTGGCTTCATATAGCAAACTGCTTTCTCCAGAGCGCAAATGTGACAATCGCGCAGATCTTTTGATAGTCGTTGCGTTTTCCTTCCCAATGATCTGCGACCAGACTGTCAACCTTTTCTACATTGAAGTAATCTTCCAGTAGTTCCTTTTGGTTCAGAATCTGCGCCACATACGACCGCGAACCGGTCCTAAGCCACTGATTGAAATCGAACGATGCTCTTTCATTGGGGAAGCTCAGCTTGGCCAAGTTTAGTCTTGAGAATAGCTGCTTGTTGAGACGCTTCTTTATGCGTACACTCAACTGCTGAAACCTGATATGGCGAGGCGAAGCATTCAATGGCAGCCCTGTTTTTGAATAAGGAACTGATGCAACCTGGGGCAGATGTTCTACAATCATCCTCTTGTAAAACCGTTGGTCAATCTTCAGCTCAGGCGGAACAGTGAGCGCAAAATCTAACAATTGGTTCTCGGCAAAAGGATCTAGCACCCTCGAAAACTCTGATAGCACATTGATGTGTGTTGCAATAAAGCGTCGCTGCCGTTGGTGAAGGTCGCAATAGATCATTCGGTTGATCAGGCTACCTGTAGGGGCCGCTTCATACGTCCTACGGATGGAATTAAAGCTTTCGCCTTTTACGTTGCGGTAGATGGTGGGCTTTAGCAGCTTGGCCAGATCTTCTTCGCGAAAAATAGTTTGAAAAAAGCTTCGATGCAATACCTGTAGCGCCTGCGCCGTCGGAGCTTCTCGACAGAGGCTAGCAATCAGATTTGTGCCAGTAAGGGTGCCACCAAGAAATCCATTCATTGCATACTGAATCTTGTTCTCCTGCAAGAATGGGTCCAGGGCAAAGATCCATGAGGTCGAACAATTGACAGAACCCTCCAAGCGCGCCACCGCCTCATCCGCGTACCTTGCCAGACAGTCTGAGCCGACGAAGAGAGCGGTATGGGTGTACCCTGCACTTTGTGCAATTGCTTTACCAGCCTCTATATCATTTGCCCCCGGCTCACCGATAGTCACCGCCCTCACACCTGAAGGTTGAACGGATTGGCTCAACACGCCGGCCAGGCAGCGAGAGTCCAGCCCGCCAGTCACCTGTAGCCCCATGTTCTCTCTGGCTTGTTTTCTGACCGCCTCCTGAACATGAAAATAATACTGGTCCGCATAATCATCCTCACGCATAGCATTGCTTTGCTGTGAATGAAACGAATAGTCCCAGTAGCGGTGTAGCGAGACGCTTCCACTTTCGTAGGTAAGTACTGCCGCTTGTGGAATCACCTGGATACCCGCAAAAAGCGTGCGGTCATCAAGACAGTAATTTACCCCTAGAAAGTCAGCCAGGGCGACTTCATTGATCGTTTTGTGAAAGGCAGGATGCCAGATAATGGCTTTACATTCCGACGCAAAGAGAAACTGGTCGCCGTTCATCCAATAATACAGCTTACCAAACCCGTACCGGTCATTGATGATCGTAAGCTTTTGCCCTGCATCTTCCCAGACAGCAATCACATAGATGCCATTGAGGTTGCATAAAGCACTGCATCCAAAGCGAAGATAGAGCCTCAGCAAGAGTTCGCCCAGTTTATACTGAGATGCGCTGGGGTCGCCGGCCTCCAAGAGCTTTGCACGCAGCTCCTCTCGACCATATATCTCACCAGTCGCAACAAGAATGGTGTTATCTTTTTCGGCAAAACCAACTTCATCATCAAGGGCAATGCAGCCGAAGGCAGCACGCTGCGTGACCCGTTTTTCCACCCGATACCACTCCTGGCGCCTTAACGGTTGGATCATGTTCCTGATCCAGGTCTCTAGCGTATCTTGCCGGTTTGGTGCAATGATGCCAACGACTCCAGGCATTCTAACTCCTACAAAGAGACAGGGCAGCTCAAATGTAACTTACCTTGCAAGTGCAATGGACCCTGAGACCACTACGCCTCTGGCCAATGCACGCTTTTGCAATACCTGGGTGTAGATAAGTTGCTTCGGACGGATTCTAGCAGGTGCTCCAGCATTCAGGCTAACGCTGTGTGCGGTATAGCCTCAATGGACAGGATGGTTTTCCCCGCTGCGCCGCTACAAGCGGCGCAGCGGGGCTTGACCATTCCCCCAAGCCTAAGAATTGCGTCGAATGACGGGCAAGTAAATCTGGTGGTCAGTTTGGGAGAAGTTAGCGGTGATCGTCGCATTGTCCGTCACCGTATACTCGATGGGGTTCTCGTCACCAGAGAGGTCACCGCTCCAGCCTGTGAATTCCCAGCCAGCCTCTGGAGTAGCTGTCAAAGTCACCACCTGCCCGGGGGTATAGGGGCCGGGCGGGTCAACCGCAACGGCGCCCTGGCCGGTCTGTTCGATTGTGAGCGCAAATTGCTGCTCCTGGCTGAAGGTGGCCGTCACAACCGCACCCATATCAAACGTAAAGCTAACCGGATTGGTTGCTCCGGTCACTGCCCCGCTCCAGCCGGCAAAGGACCAGCTATCCTCCGGCGTCGCAGTCAACGTAATCCGTTCTCCACACGTGTATGACTCTTGAGCGGGAACCCTTGCCACTGCCCCCGAACCAACCGTGTTGACTGTGAGCGAGTAAGGTTTCGAGTCTTCTGGTACAATCGGCGCGGCGGTGTTGAAGAAGTAGTCAACAATTGCCGTATGCGCCGGGAAGGCGCCCGCATTGCCCGCATAGACACCTACTGTGCCGGTGGTGAGCGTATGGGTAAAGCTCACACTCTCAGTCCAGTCTGTGCCGTCAAACGAGTATGACTGGGTCCACTGATTGCCAGCCCGTTCGACGCGCATGTACATGTCCGTGCCAAAGGGGGTAATCACTTGATTGATGCGCACGGTCGGGGTCGGTGTACTACTGCTCAGGATTGCGGCAAAGATGCGCACATCGGTCCCATCTGAGTAGAATTCAAAGCGTAGGAGATTGTTATCATCCTGTTCGACCACGATCCCCTGCATCTGGAAGCGCCGGTTGATCTCCGACTCAAACTTTGCCTCGACGACAAAATTCGTACTCGTTACCGGTTGGGTCATGCGTGGCGCAAAGTTCTTATCCCTCCACAGGTCGTGGTCGGTGCCGGCCGGCACCGAGATCAGAAGTCGCCTGCCGGTCACTTCAAATGTGCTGTCGCCCTGCGGGTCGCGGAAGGTCCATAGATTATCGTTTAAGGCGCACTGATTGAAATCATCCGAATAAGGTGCCTGAGCCTGAACAAAGAGCGCCCCCACCGTCAGGTTGTCGTTGATGATGACTTCCTGTGGATTTGTCTTCCCAAAAAGATCGCCGGTCCAGTTGGAGAGCATATACCCGGGATTAGGCACTGCGGTAAAGGTAAGGCGCTCTCCAAAAGCGTAGCCCTGTTTGTTCGGGTCAACCAGCACGCTTCCATTCTCAGAGGCGCTGATAGTCACCACGGGAGCGGGAGCTGAGCCAAAGGTTGCTGTTATTTCCGTATCTTGTGTGATGTTGAACTTGAGCGGATTTGCGGTACCCGAAACTGCGCCGCTCCAGCCCATCAGTTTTTGTCCGGTCTCGCCCACCGCAACAATTGTAACCTCTTGACCATAGCTGTAACTGGGCTGACTCGGAGTAATCTGTACTGCACCACCGCCCACGACGTTTACTGCCAGCTTGGGCGCAATGGCAGAGAGCGGCGTGACCGTCACTTTGCCGAAACTGGCGTCGACATGATGCGCCACTAGCAGCAATGAGCCAGTCGGCGGCTCACTCGAGCGCCCCGGTGTTTCCATGTCCCACCCAAACGGTTCGGGATCACTGGCCTTCCAGACCTTGAAGCGATAGTACGAGCGGTTGCTGGCGATAGCCTGAACGCTCATCTTCATGAGATAAGGGACTCCAAACTCAGGCTGTTTGTTGGCGTTGGCAGTCAGTTCGCCGCCACCCGTACCGACCATTTGCAGACCGCTGGAAATCTCCCCCGATGATCGCTTCCACCGGAACCAACCCAGCGCACCGAGCTGCTGCCAGCCGTTGTTTGGCTGTTCGCCCGCTTCGTTGTAGTGGCCTTGCCAGCGCAGCAAAACGCCAACACCTGGCCCATTGCTTGGCGACTTGAACCCTTCCTCGTCGATACCGTGGATCACCAACGGCACCACCACCTCGTAATCCTTCCAACTGACATCGCCAATTGCCACAAGGCGATCATAGCCGAGCTCGACCGGGCGCAGGTTTGCTCCTTGCAGTGCCCACTTGCCATCCACCACATCGGCAAGCTGTTGGATGTTTGTAGCAGTGCCCCAATCGGCCTCATAGGATGCTGGCCAGGTGCGCCCCGCCACATAGTTGACTGTCACCGTCTGTACTGCCTGGTTAGTGAGCACATCGGTGGCTGTGATCACGATCTGATTCGAGCCAGAAATGAGCAGCGTCGTGCTAATTTCCGCATTAAAATCGCCAGCGGCCCCCAATCGTCTTGTGTTGGGGCCGAGCGAGAGCGGCTGCGGCGCACCACCGTTGAGCGAAAAGACGACCGAACTGACTGCATTGGAGCTGGTGATCTTCCCCAAAACACCCACAACTTTGGCTGGATTGCCGATATGACCAAAGGACTGGGTGCTACCGTACCAGACATCGATGACGGGCGCATTGACTGCGCTGGCGCTCGCCGGTTCGTCCACCTGACCACCGGCTTGCCCCCCTCCGGCATAGACCACATTGAGGGCTGGGCTGCCAACCGAAAGCAGGGGAAACTCACCTCCCAGAGCGGCAGCGTCTACCTCTGCTTCATCATCGGTAGCCACTGGCAGCGTGTGCCAGGGCGGGTCTTCCTCTGTTCCACTGCTGGTCTGCGAAGCCGCTTGCAACGTATCCTCGTTGTTAACCTCATTTGTCGCCACACGCGCTGACACAGCTGCTGTATGGCGGCTCACACTCACCAACCCTGCGGTGAAAAGAACCAGCAGTGACAGCAGAAAGATCATGCTGTTGCGTAGAAAGGAAGATTGTCTTTGGCTCATCTCTTTGTTCCCGTTTCTCCAAAGCAGATCCTACCGATTGGCCCACGCAGCGGACTTGGCAAGGGGTAAAGTTGGCAGTCACTCAGGTAGGATCTATGCGCCGCACAACCACTGATAACGACCAATTCTTAGCAAGGTCAATTGAACGCGCTGTGGTTTGACCGTGCGGAGGCAATTGGCAACTATAAGGGCTGACCATGTAAACAGATTTATGTGCCCTTGAACTGGATGACGGTACTCACCGTCCGGAATAGTATATATAAATCGAGCCATAGTGACCAGTAGCGCACATAGTAAAAATCATACTCCAGTTTCGTGCGTGCATCTTCGACACTGTTGCCATATTCATAGTTGATCTGCGCCCAACCGGTCAGCCCTGGTTTTACTGTCAACCGTGTCCGGTAGAAGGGGATCTCCTGTTCCAGCTTGGCAACGAACTCCGGGCGCTCTGGTCGTGGCCCGACAAAACTCATCTCCCCACTCAATATATTCAAGACCTGCGGCAGTTCATCCAGCCGGGTCTTGCGCAAAAAGCGGCCCACGCGCGTGATGCGTGCGTCATCTTTGCTAGCCCAACGAGCTTCGCCGTTCTGCTCGGCATTGACTACCATGGTGCGAAATTTGAAAATGGCGAACGGTTTTCCTCCACGCCCACAGCGGATTTGCCGGTAGAAGATGGAGCCGGGAGAGTCCAGACGGATGGCGAGAGCGAGCAAAGGCAGGATAAGAAGAAAGGCTGGAAAGGCGAGAACACATAACAGCAGGTCACATAGACGCTTGGCGCTCTGTTGTAGGCGGCTGAAGATGGGCTTCTCTTGCATAGCGTGCAATCCCCAAGCCGGGTCTATATGTTCGATAGGAATCTTGCGGCAGACCTTCTCGAATAAATCAGGCATCCACACAACTGCAACGCCATTGGCCTGGCATTCAACCAACAGATGAAAAAGATCGGTTTCCAGACTGCGTTCGATAGCAACCACAACCTGGTGAACGCGCTGTTCCCGCACCAAGCGCAACAGATCTGCCGCTTTGCCCAACACAGGCAATCCGCCCAGGTGTCTCCCAGCATCACTCTCGCTTGCTTCACCACCATCGCAATCAGCCAAATAGCCCAGCACCGTGTAATTTAGATGGCGCTCTTGCTGTAGCACTTGCGCTATCGCCTGCCCCCGTTTTCCCTGCCCCAAGATCAGGATACGGTGGGAAAAAGGGCGATAGATGTTGGAAAGCAAGGTGTAAGCATATCGCCATAAGGCGATCGCAGGCACAGCCAATGCAAAGAAGTAGATCGATATCAGTTGGGATACCTGTACCTGGAACACCCACCAGGCCAGGTAAGACATGAGCAACCCCAGAACGCCGGCAGTTAATACCCGCTTTGCACTCAGATTTGCATCGTGCGCCGATGGAATGTGATAAAGGTCATTGAACCACGCCACCCCCCACCAGGCGCTAATCAGGAGAGGGAACCAATACCAATATGTAGCCACGATCGCCGTGTTCACGACGTCGTCGCTCGTCTGCCCCAGGAGGCGGATGGCTCCCCATGTCGCGCCAAAGATGAGCAATGCATCCATCACCATCAGCAGCGTCTTGCGCTCTGAAAACGGTGCCTGGAACCCCTGTAAGTCTGGCACAAGCAGCCTTTTAAGCTTGAGAGGGGCATCTTTGAAACCGGCATTGAGTACCTCACTGTTGGCTCTGATTGACATACAGTTACTCCTGATGTGGCAAAGGGATTAGGGTTCCAATGGCAGGAGTTGTGGGTGCAACCCCATCAATTCAAGCGTCTGTTGTATTTCATTACAGTAGAGTGGATTCATCACGATTACAATGTCTGGACAAATGGCGGTCAACGCATCCGGCCCGACAATCTCTTGCCCGGTGCCCGCCATAAAGGTGCCGTGCCGGTAAGGGTTCACATCGACCGCATGGGTGATCACATCAGAACCGGCGAGCGTGGTCAAAAACGCCACACCCTTGGAACCGGAACCCCAGATGACCACGCGCTTCCCCTGCAGCCGGAAGTCTTGCAGCTTGCTCTCCCACTGCCGTAAGACGGTGGGATAGGCTGCGACAAATGCACCAACCTTGCGCTTGATTTCGGCAATTGCCCGATTCGCCCTGGCGCCGGCGCCTGCCGGCGTCGTCGGCGCTGGTCGCGCCTCGATAGTGAGATATTGCTCGCCGTATTGTGTCGCCACGTCCAACACCTCAAAGCCGCACTGTTCGAATAGGTAGGCTAGCGATCCGACACTAAAATAGGAACAGTGCTCGTAATAGATATCCCAGAAAGCCACATCGCGCATGACATACTCGCCATTGGGCACCTGGAAAAAGACGATTGTCTCTCGGCGGTCGCCAATCGAGCGTCGCACAGTGCGTACAAACTCTGCTGTGTTTGGGATGTGTTCAAGCGTCATTTTGCAGCAGATAAAATCACCCTGCACTTCGCTATATTTCTCTGAATAAAAATCCTGGACAAACTGAACCTGTGTCGGGTCGAAGCGGCGCGGGCGAGTGGGGTCGTAGGCCGGGTCAAACCCAACGCCCTGGTTGTTGCCTAGTTCGCAGAGCAGGATCAAAAATTCGCCCTGGCCACAGCCAATTTCGATAAGATGTTTGTTGCGGAGTTGATACCGGTCAATTAGTTGTTGCGCCAGTTGCGTGTGGAAGGTATTAAAGGTTGGGGAGTAACTCTGGGTCGCCTCATAACCCACCGCATATTCGTGTACCGATGAGTCAAAGGCTACATTGCTGATGAAACCGCAGGTACCACAGAGGGCCAAACGGATCGCCCCGCGCCGATAGGTCACCGCCCGTTCGCGGGTCGGCATCAGCAGGACGCTATGGACGGGAACTCCCATTACTTCATAAAAGACACTCAGCGAGTGAGTCCCACAATTAGGACACGGATCTGTATAGAACGGACGCACAATCATGACGTATATATAATCCTCTACGATGCGGTGTTGGCCCGTCATGGAGGCTTGTCGAACCAAAGACGGCCATCACAACCGATGACCATCATAACTATTATCGTATTTCTGACTTCTTTCCTTCGCGGGATATCATCTAACTTATGTACTTGGCATCATCCTTTTGCTCACAACTGTGGTAGCGATGTCTACGTCAGGCGGATACAGTGCTACGACAGAAGCCTCATGTTATCCCTGAGTCTGCCGCGACTTTCGTCGTATTGCCCCCTCTACCGCAGTTTATCGCTATCCGTAAAGAAATCCTTCGCAGTTTTTGATCAGTTTAGAAAAGTGGGCAAACGACAGACGATCCCACTGCTATCACGAAGTTCGCAATCGCCCGGATGCTGCAATTTGACAGCGATGCGTCGAACGTGTTACCTTTTTTATGTTGAACCATGTTCAATCCAATTGTTTATCTGTAGAGATCGCGTGATAGGCAAACGAGGATGCGTCGGCCTAACGCGGCAACCCGCCGGAGCCCCGGCATTCGGTTGTTCAGGTCGCCTTGCTCTCAATGTCCGGTGTATTTGCACCCTGGCAGCCAGGAGACCTACTAAACGAACACCGGTCAGGGCCCGATTCCGCTGGAGCACTTGTTACTCGCCAGCGGACAACAGATAGCTGTGAGGATGCGCCCGCCCGGTTTTTCCTGGCGGGCTTTGTTTGTTGGCAGCGTTAGGGGGTGTCGTCCCAACAGAACCTCTCCCTGCGTAGTGCCTGTCAGAGGATGCAGCATACGCGGCCGGAGAAAAGTTGCGGACGGGCCTTCCACAGCGTAGGAAAGGCCTGCGGGACTGCAGCGCCCCCGGATGAGATGCCCGGATGAGATGCCCGGATGAGATGCTTTGACACAGTAGAGGGCGTCGCCCGCAGCATTCAAGAGATGTACGTGCGCGGGGCGCCCGCCATCGGCGCTACCGGAGCCTACGGTATGGCTCTGGCCGCCCAGATCAGCAGCGCCCGCGACCGCGCTGCCTTGCTC
The DNA here is from genome assembly GCA_003577005.1 of Chloroflexota bacterium. Next base: position 29,590 of record QEUW01000043.1, read on the forward strand.
ACTGACCTGCACCAGGCTAAGCAAGTGCTTGATGCAGCCCGGCCTACGGCAGTCAACCTGAGTTGGGCCACTACGCGCCTGCTCGAACTAGCCAAATCACCGATGCTGACTACCGTGGACGAAATTCGTCAGGCGCTTCTGGATGAGGCCGCCGCGCTCGCCGATGAAGATGTCGCCATCAATCGGCGGATGGGCTTTCATGGCGCGGAGGTGATTCCCGACGGCGCCAACATTCTGCACCACTGCAACACAGGCGCCCTGGCTACGGTCGATTTTGGCACGGCGTTGGGGGTTGTTTTTGCCTGCCAGGAGCAGGGCAAGCGGGTTCATGTCTGGGTGGATGAGACACGGCCACGGCTGCAAGGCGCACGCCTCACGGCCTGGGAACTCCTGCGCGCCGAGGTGCCCATGCATCTGATCGCCGACAACGCTGCCGGCCATCTCATGCGCACCGGCCAGGTGGATGTGGTCATTTTTGGCGCTGACCGGGTGGCGGCCAATGGAGATGTCGCCAACAAGATCGGCACCTACAAACTCGCCGTCGTCGCCCGGGAAAACGGCATCCCGGTCTATTGCGTGGCGCCGACCAGCACGGTAGACCTCAACCTGGCCCACGGCGACTTGATCCCCATCGAAGAACGCGGGGCAGACGAAGTACGCCTGGTTGGCAGCGAGTTAGTCGCCCCTGCTGACACGCCGGTCTACAACCCGGCCTTTGACGTGACACCTCATCGCTATCTCACCGGCATCGTTACCGAAGAGGGCATCTGCTACCCACCCTTCACCGTCAGCCTGCGCCGCGCCAAGCAGAGCGCCGAAGAACGCATCGACCAGGAGCGAACGGCGCGTCGTGTTGCGGCGACAATATAGCACAAAATTTATCGAGAGGCTGCACAGCGTGTGCAAATAGACCATCCGCGGCAATCCCGCCAACTTACCAGACCCGCGGTCGATCAGATCCAAAAAAGGAATTTCCGTATGGCTTTTGTCATCACCGGCTCGGTTGCATACGACTATCTGATGCGTTATCCCGGTCGCTTTCGCGACCAGATCTTGCCCGACCAGCTCGAGAACATCAGCCTGAGCTTTCTGGCCGATTCCATGCGCCGCGAGCGGGGTGGCGTGGCGGCGAACATTGCCTACACCATGAAGTTGCTGGGCAGCGACCCGGTCATCCTGGCGACGGTAGGCCATGATTTTGGTGATTACCGGCGCTGGTTGGAACAACAGGGCCTAAGTACTATGCAGATCATCGAGATCGAGCATGAGTTGACAGCGACTTTTTTTGTGAGCACCGACAGCGACCAAAACCAGATCGCCAATTTCTACACCGGCGCCATGGCCCATGCCCGCGATTACACGCTGGCGGATCGCCAACTGACCAACGCATCGCTGGTGGTGATCAGCCCCAACGACCCGGGCGCTATGCTCAGCTACGCCCAAGAATGCAAACAGCATGGCATTCCCTTTGCCTATGACCCGAGCCAACAACTCGCCCGGCTCAGCGGCGAAGAGCTGGCGCAGAGTATCCCCGGCGCGGGCTATCTGCTCTGCAACGAATACGAGATCGCCATGGTGCAAAAGAAGACAGGCTGGAGTCTGGCGCAGATCTGCGACCAGGTGGACGTGGTGGTCGTCACGCTGGGCAAAGAGGGCAGCGCCATCCATACGGGTGGTTCCGTAACGCACGTTCCGGCGGCAAAATTAAGCGAGATCGTCGAACCCACCGGCGCCGGCGACGCCTTCCGCGGTGGCTTTTTTGCGGCGATCGAGGCTGGTCTGCCGCTGGAAATCTGTGGCCGGGTTGGTTCGCTCTGTAGCGCCTACTCGTTGGAGAATCTGGGCCCAACGGCACACCGCTTTACTAAAGAGGAGTTTATGGGGCGATATGAAGAGAACTTTGGGCCGGAACCGCAACTGAGCCTGTTGGGGCAGTGAGCAGGAGACTTTAGGATTTGGGGAGATTTTAGAAAACCTTCAGTCTCTCAATTCACTACGAACAATGATAGATACACTTCGACTTCATTCCATCCTTCATAGCGACCCTATCTGGGCGGCCTATGCCCTGGCAGACCTACAACCGGCCTATGCGCCCTTTTCGCGCTGGCAAGTCGGTCATTGCCGGGAAGGAGATGGCATTGTGTTGCTCTTCACCGCATTGGAGCCACCTCCGCTCTTTACAATGGGGCCGGTCAGCGCGGTGGCGGACGCGTTGGCAAGGGTCGAGCTGCCGGCACAGGTCTATCTTACCATCCGTGAAGAACACCTGCCGCTCCTCCTGGACCGGTATGACTTTGCCCAGCCGCTATATCGCATGTGGCGCATGGTGCGGCAGACGCCCGACCTGCTGGAGGCGCTGCCGGTGTCAGGATTGACTCGCCTTAGCCGGGATGATAGCGAAGCGATTCGCCGCCTCTATGCCCACGGCGGCCCATTTACACCCGATGCCTTTGACCCATACCAACTGGGCGACGGGGTCTTTTTTGGGGTGCGAGACAAGACGGATGGCCTGGTGGCGGTGGGCGGCACCCATATCATCGACCGGCAGAACAACTCAGCCGCCATCGGCAACATGTACACACATCCGTCGCACCGTGGGCGCGGCTATGCGGGTGCGATCCTGGGCGCCATCGTGGCGACATTGCAGCGCGAGCAGATCGGTCGCATCGTGCTCAATGTCGACCAGACCAATGGCGCCGCACAACGGTTGTACGAGCGGTATGGCTTCCGTGTCCATCTTCCTTACGTGGAAGGCATCGGCAGCCGCAAATAACGTAAAGTACCTTTGTTTTCATGTTCATGGAGCAGACTTTCAAATGACGACCAAAGAATTAACGTACGACATTGCCGACATCAAGCTGGCAGACAAGGGCCGTTTCCGGATGCAGTGGGCCGCCAAGGAGATGCCCGTGCTCGACTTATTGGAGGAACGCTTCAAACAGGAGCAACCCTTCAAAGGCATCCGTGTCGCCGCCGCCATGCATGTGACCTCCGAGACGGCCAATCTCATGCGCGTGCTGCTGGCCGGTGGCGCCGAAGTTGCCCTCTGCGCCAGCAACCCGCTCAGCACCCAGGATGATATCGCCGCCGCACTCGTGACCCACTACGAGATGCCAGTCTATGCTATCAAGGGCGAAAGCACCGAGCAATACAACCAACACATGGCGAGCGTCCTGAGCATCGAGCCGAATATCACCATGGATGATGGTATGGACCTCGTCGCCATGCTCCACACCAGCCGCAGCGACCTGTTGCCCAACGTTATCGGCGGCACCGAAGAGACGACCACCGGCGTGATCCGGCTACGGGCGATGGCTGCACAAGGCAAGCTCAAGTTCCCGGTGATTGCCGTCAACGACGCCCAGACCAAGCACTTCTTCGATAACCGCTACGGCACCGGCCAGAGCACCATCGACGGCATCATCCGCGGCACCAACGTCTTGCTGGCGGGCAAGAATTTTATCGTGGGCGGCTACGGCTGGTGCAGCAAGGGCATTGCCTTGCGCGCCCGCGGTATGGGCGCCCATGTGATCGTCACCGAGATCGACCCGCTGCGGGCGCTCGAAGCGGTGATGGATGGCTTCCAGGTCATGCCTATGAGCGAGGCCGCCAAAGAGGGCCACATCTTTTGTAGCGCCACGGGCGACATCCACGTGATCGACAAACATCATATCGAGGCCATGCGCGACGGTGCTATCCTCGCCAACAGCGGTCACTTTGACGTGGAGATCAACATGAAGGCGCTCAACGCCATGTCTACCAAGATCACCCGCGTGCGCGAGTTTCTGGACGAGTATACGCTGGAAGATGGTCGCCGCATCTATGTGGTGGGCGAGGGGCGGCTGGTCAACCTGGCCGCGGCCGAGGGCCACCCCAGCGCAGTCATGGACATGAGCTTTGCCAACCAGGCGCTTGCCGCCGAATACATCCTCAAACACGGCGATCAGCTCACCGGCAATGTCTACGATGTGCCGGCAGAGATCGACCGTGCGATCGCCGCGCTCAAACTCAAGGCAATGGGCGTCGAGATCGACACGCTCACCCCCGAGCAGGATGCCTACTTGAACGAGTGGAGTATGGGGACAGGCCACTAATTTTAGATTTGTGATTTTGGATTTTGGATTTTTGGCCGCCGTAGTACAATCCAAAGTCTGAAATCCAAAATCTAAAATTAAACAGGGAGAACAAAATATGTCAACCTTTATGACATCGCCAAGCTTGCTCTTTACGAGCGAGTCGGTGACGGAAGGGCACCCCGACAAAATGTGCGACCAGATCAGCGATGCGGTGCTGGATGCCCTCTTTACTCAGGACCCCATGTCGCGCGTGGCGTGCGAGACGGCCATCAAGACTGGTTTTGTCATGCTGTTGGGAGAAATAACAACGGCCGCGTCTGTCAACTATGATGAACTGGTGCGCACTGTGGTGAAGGAGATCGGTTTTGACCATAGCGACAAGGGGTTTGATGGCAACACCTGCGGGGTACAGATCGCTATTGCCGCACAGAGCCCCGACATCGCTATGGGTGTGGACAAGGCGCTCGAGGCCAAGCTGGGCAACATGAACGACGACGACGCCCTCGAAGCGATCGGGGCCGGCGACCAGGGAATGATGTTTGGCTTTGCCTGTGACGAGACACCCACGCTCATGCCCACGCCGATCTACCTGGCGCACAAGCTGGCCCGCCGGCTTACCGAAGTGCGCAAGAACGGTATCCTCCCCTGGCTCCGCCCCGACGGCAAGACGCAGGTGACAGTGGAGTATGCACTGGGCAAACCCAAGCGTATCCACACTGCCCTCATCAGCACCCAGCACTCTCCAGAGGTCGAGCAAAACGAAATACGCGAGGCGCTGATCGAAGATGTCATCGCCCCCGTGCTCCCTACCGAACTGGTGGACAGCCAGTTGCGCATCTTTACCAACCCCACCGGGCGCTTTGTGGTTGGCGGCCCGATGGGGGACGCCGGGCTGACCGGTCGCAAGATCATCGTGGATACCTATGGCGGCATGGGGCGTCACGGTGGCGGCGCCTTTAGCGGCAAGGACTGCACCAAGGTGGACCGCAGCGCAGCCTACGCCGCCCGCTGGGTCGCCAAGAATATTGTAGCTGCCGGGCTGGCCACCCGCTGTGAACTCCAGGTCGCCTATGCGATCGGTGTGGCCAGACCGCTGAGCGTCAACGTCGAAACCTTTGGCACCGGTAAGATCGCCGACGAAAAGATCGCTGCCCTGGTCAACCGCCACTTCGACCTGCGCCCTGGCGCTATCATCCGCGACTTGAAATTGCGCCGGCCCATCTATCGCCAAACTGCGGCCTACGGCCATTTTGGCCGCGACGACATCGAGCTGCCATGGGAGGACACCAGCCGGGCCGCCGCGCTTCGGGATGACGCCGGGCTTCATTGAGCAAGGCTTTCGATCTCGTAAAAGCACCTTCATCACCGCTTACTGAAGCGGATCTTTCGATAGTTAAGTTGAGAATGTAGCATCCAAGAGGTACTCTTGCACTATATCAACCATCGCATCCTGGCCTTGCTGGCCGCCCTGCTCGTGTCGGTCAGCGCCGGATGTACCCGCCGCGTTGAGCCGGCGCCGAGTGTACCACCGGCCACGCCTATCGAATGGCCTGCGCCCGCAGAGGCAAAAGCGGCGCCAGCCCTTGCGGCGCCAGCCCCGGCGGGCGCCCTGTCCGTGGCAGCCGATGCCCAACTGGTCGAGGCCATGATCCCGCCGCGCGACCTGCGCGACCTTGCTCTGCGTCTCCGCCCTGATGTAGACGAGGTTCCGCTGGTCGTACACGAACATGTGCCAGACTATCAGGTGGGTGAACAGGTGCCCTTCTGGGTGCATGATCTCCAGACCAGTGCCAATCATGAGATCACAGCTCAGTTGATCTACAAAACCGACCTCGCCTACGCTTGGGTCGAGATCGGCCAGCCGTATGACAGCAACGCAATCGTAGCAGCAGTCGATCGCTTTAGCAGCCAGAGCTATCCCGCCGCCGTAGCCTTTTTTGGCAGCGAATGGAATCCAGGTGTGGACAATGACCCCCGGCTGCACATCCTCCATACGACGAGCATTGGGCGAGGGCTGGCCGGCTACTACAGCAGCGCCGACCAGTACAGCCGGCTCGCCAACCCCTACTCGAACGAGAAGGAACTTTTTTATATCAACCTCGACTGGCTCAACACCAATCGCGATTATCGCTATTACGAGACGGTCCTGACCCACGAACTGCAACACATGATCCACTGGCACAACGATAAAAATGAGTTTGCCTGGATCAACGAAGGATTGAGCGAGTTTGCCCAGGAGGTAGCCGGTTTTGGCACGGATACGGTCTTCGTCAGCGCCTTTGCCAGCCGTCCGGACACCCAGCTCAACAGTTGGGACCTGGATGGGGTGCGCCGGTCGGCACACTATGGCGCATCCTATCTCTTTATTCACTATCTCCACCAGCGTTTTGGCGCCGACCTGCTCAGGACGCTGGTCGCAGAGCCGGCCAACGGCATCGATGGTGTCCAACGCGCATTGGCTGCGCATGGCGAAGATATCGGTTTCAACACGCTCTTCGCCGATTGGGTCGTCGCCAACTTTGCCGACCAGCCGGATGCGCTTGGCCAATCCGGTCACTACGGCTACTTTCTTCTCGATTTCCCGCAGCCGGTCGCCGAGCAGGGTTTTGACCGTTATCCGGCTGGCCCTCATGCCGCTACCGTACATAACTATGGCGCCGACTACCTCCGGCTGGATGGCGCTGGCGACGTGACCATCCACTTTCACGGGCAGACGGAGACCACCCTTGCACCTACTCAGCCTGCCAATGGGCGTATGGCCTGGTGGAGCAATCGGAGCGATAACTCTGACACAAGGCTGACACGCCAGTTCGACCTGACCGGGTTGGCCTCAGGCGAACCTGTGATTCTGCAAGCCAGCCTCTGGTGGGACATTGAAGAACACTACGACTATGGCTATGTCATGGTTAGCATTGACGGCGAAAAGTGGACGATCTTGCCCGGCCAACACACGACGACCGAGAACCCCTCTGGCAACAATTTCGGTGCGGGCTACACCGGAAAGAGCAACCCGACAGCCGATGGCTCCCCCCAATGGGTAATCGAGCAGTTTGACCTCTCCTCTTTTGCCGGTCAAGAAGTGTGGATACGCTTTGAATATATCACCGACGACGCCGTCACCAGCACCGGCTGGCTGATCGACGACGTGCGAATCCCGGCGCTCGGTTACGGGACCGACTTTGAGCAGGGCGCCGATGGCTGGGAAAGCGAGGGGTGGCTCCATACCGACAACCGGCTGGGACAAGAATGGCTGATCCAGGTGCTGGAGTTTACCGGGGAGGAATTAACGGGTCTGCACCGATTTGAGGTGGATGAGAATGGGCAGGCAGTGTTTGCCGTGCCGGGGTTGGGAAATGGCCGGCGGGCAGTGCTCGCCATCAGCGCCCTGGCGCCGATCACCACTCAGCCGGCAGCGTACGAGGTGCGGGTTGAAGCACAGTAAAGTATGAGACAATCGAGTAAAATATGCAGCATCAACGAATTATAGTTATCGACTACGGCAGCCAGTACACCCAGCTGATCTGCCGCCGCGTGCGCGAGGCGCAGGTCTACGCCGAGATCATCCCGTGGGAGCGCGTCGATGAACTGTTGCCCGGTCTACGCCCGGCCGGAATCATCCTTTCGGGTGGGCCAAACAGCGTCTACGACCCCGGTGCACCGACCTTGCCGCAAAGCATCCTGAACGCCGGCGTGCCTATGCTTGGCATCTGCTATGGTCTGCAACTTTTGGTTCATACGCTCGGCGGCGAGGTGGCGCGCGGTCTCGAACGCGAGTACGGTCCGGCCACGTTACAGATAGAGACTAGAGACCAGCAACTAGAGACCACTCCCCTCTTTGCCGGTCTGCCCGCATCGATGCCGGTGTGGATGAGCCACGGCGACCGTGTGGAGCGGCTGCCGGATGGGTTCACGCCGGTTGCTCACAGCGCCAACTCACCGTTCGCCGCCATTGCCGATGAAGCGCAACGGCTCTATGGCATCCAGTTCCACCCGGAAGTGGTGCATACACCCCAGGGCAGCCAACTACTGGAAAACTTTGTCAAACGCATCTGCGGCTGTGTGGGCGACTGGACACCCGGCAACTTTATCGAGGAGACCGAAGAGCGTATCCGTCTGATGGTCGGCCCCGATGGCCATGTCATCTGCGGGCTCAGCGGTGGCGTGGACAGCGCGGTGGCCGCCGCGCTCGTCCATCGCGCCATCGGCGACCGGCTCACCTGTGTCTTTGTCGACCACGGGTTGTTGCGCCAGGGCGAGGCGGCTCAGGTCATCGATACCTTTCAAAAGCATCAGGGGATGCGGCTGGTGGCAGTGGATGCCAAGGAAGAATTTCTCAGCGACCTGGCCGGCGTCACCGACCCGGAAGAAAAACGCAAACGCATCGGCGCCCGTTTTATCCGCACCTTTGAGGCCGAAGCCGCCCGGCTCGCCGTCGAATGGGGCGTCGATTCGCCCGCCTTTCTGGCCCAGGGGACGCTCTACCCCGATGTAATCGAGTCGGCCAGCGGCGACGACAC
>QEUW01000516.1 GCA_003577005.1 Chloroflexota bacterium
CGCTGTCTCATCGTGTCCCTCCGTGGGGTTACGATGAGCCGAGAACTCTCTCTTACGCAATCAGCTCAAAATGTCCCGTAGGTCCTGACGGGGGACAGGTGAGACATCTCATCAAGCAGCATCTGATTTTCGTTACGCGCGCGGTTGAGCCCTTCCAAGGCACGGCGAAGGGCGTCTCCGAGGAACACGAGGCCCGCTCCGATGATGACGAAGGTGGCCAAGGCGGTCGCGTGGAAGTTCGGGCCGGACCAATCCAGCCACAGCCCATCGACCAGCGCACTGGAGGCGACCGCGAATAATCCGGCCTTCCAGCCAAATGCAACGCTTGCGATTACGAGCGCCGGGACGAACAGGATAAAGCCATAGGGCCCTGCCAAGTCACCCACACCGTGACGAACCGCGAAACTTAGCAGCACCAAAATGGAAGTGATGCCATACCGGACAACAAATGTTTGCCGGGTGGGCAAAAGTCTTAGCAGGGTATCGATTTCACCAGGTCGGTTCATTCCTCTTCTCTAAACCGAAGTGGACGGCGACGATATAACGAATACAGCGGATAATTGTTTGGAACGGCACCACTAAGCGAACGCGCGTTATGCGCTTAATGCAGTTGAGCCCTACCCCTCTGGCGAGGGCGCCCAGCTGTCCCAAAGTGACGAATGGCTCACATCATCGGTGTCAGCAGACCCGTCAGGACCGCTCCTCCCCTTAACCATAAATGTCCGGAAACAAGGGAGAGCAATCGTGCACTCACGTCGGGTCATTTTCATGGTCGGGCTATTGGCGGCAGTCGCCACGCCATCTGCCGCATTACTCGCCCTCGAGGCGGCTACGGGCACCAACGATAGGGCATCCAATGCCGCAATGGCCCGACACGTCGGCACCATGCGCGCTGAGCAGATGGTCGAAGTCGCCAATCTCCAATCCCAGGTCAACGCCATCCTCACCTGCACGCGCAAAGGCAAGTTCTACACCCCTTCGAAAACGGGCGCCGATAGCGACGGCTGCACCGACATCGAAGTGACCGTCGAGTAACCAACGAAAGCACCATCCATGAATTACCTTACCCTCGCCACCGCCCTGATCCTCTCTTGTGCGACCTATCAATCCGCAACGTCGCTGGAGATGACGGCCACCTCGCGTGACGTGAAGGAAGCCAACCCGGAAATCAACATCACGGCGCAGAACGCGATCCTGACCGCTGCCATCAGCAAGGTGAACAAGGATCTGATCGCCGTGTTGAACTGCAATAAGCAGAACAAGTTCTACAAACCGGCCGACCCGACCGCAGACGGCAACGGCTGTGTGGGGGTATCCATTGCCACCACTACCACCAACCACACCGTAAACCTTCCCACCGTAAACTTTGACAGCTATCCCGGCGCCTCCAAAAGCAAGAAAGGCTGGTCCGGCACCCACACCGAGTATATTGACCTCTCGCCGCTGGTTGCGGCCGGTGCTACCGCCATTGCCGTCAAGGGCACACTTTCGGGGTTTACGGGTAACTGTGCGGGCGTAAAGGGTACCAAGAATCTCAACGTGGCAAACGTGAAGTCGAATGTGGGTGAAACGGAAAACCGCTGCCACTACGACAACAGCCCGAACCGCAGCAGTTACTTCTACTGGTCCTACAACGCCTCGACCAAGCAGATCCGTGTCCGCGCCAAGATGAGTCAGACCAACAACAAGATGACAAGCGCCAGGATAAGCGGCCTCACTGCTTCCTACAGCCTGACCAAGACAGTGCTGAAAATCGGCGACGGCAAGTAAGTCATCTGCTTCTTTGCCACCACCATCGGAGTGGGACTAATGGCACTTCTGTTCCACATCGACCGCTCCCGGCATGACCAACAGGTTCACGAATATACGAAACGGCATAAACGATAGGATTTGCTGACGGCAGGGTTTCCGCCGGCCTCGAGGCGTCGAGTATAAGCCAATGAATATGACGGGGTTCGAACCGCGAGCTGCCCTTGCGGCAGCGCAGCTCCTCGCGCCATATGGCGCCGTACATGGTACTCAGCCATTCGCCCCTTTCGATATACGGGCCGTCGGCCCTATTGCCGACCGCCCGCTCGCTCAAAGGACCTATGGGCAAAACCACACCGGGCCGACGACGATGCAGCCGCGACTACGCCACCCGTGAGGACGATAGCTATAGCTGTGCCAACCTGGCGGCCCACGTCTGTAATGCCGATGGCGCCGGGAATGCCTGTGGCGGTTGAAGTGGCGTCGATAATGCCGGTGTTTGCGCGAATTTCGGTGTTTTCTGCCGACTTCCTGCACTTGCGTGGTCGAAGCTGCATCGGAAGTTGCTGCGCTTGGGAGCGGCGCCGCCGAGGCCGTGGAACACAACAGAAGCGCGCCTAAAAGAGCGGGAATGGTTTTTATGATCATGTGCCGTTCCTTTCGATGAGGCGTGACCTCATGACCGAACGGCTACCAGTACTGGATGTTCCGGAATGGCCGTATAAATCAATTCGTATCGGCTACGTTAGCGCGTAGAAATCCAACGACCGATGACCCTATGTCAAACGAATGCGCCTGCTAGCCATGCCAGCAGCAAGGCCGCTCCGAATACCGCCACCGCCGTCACGAGCACATCCCGCCAATCCGGATCTGCACTGCCATATTCAGGGCTGTTCTCGTAGCTGGCATTTTAAGTGCCTGTTTAGCGCGCCGTGCTTTGCTTCACACTCGATTTCTCTTGCAGCCGATCCTTCACGTCCGCTTGCGTGTTGTCATTGGCCGCTTTGAAGGGCATGGACACTTCCCGCATCATCTTCACCTCGCGGGTCAGCTCATCCAGCGCGCGGCGCAGGTCGGCGTTCTCGGCCCTCACCTGCTTGAGTTCATCTTCAATTTCCGTCTTCACCTGCTTCAGTTCTTCCTGAATCCCAAGCACCTTCGCTGCCAGGTTCTTGAAATCGGCTATCACGGTGTCCAACATTCTCTTCAGTTCCTGAATCGCGGCGGTGAGCAGCGGAGTGAGTTTGCCGTAGTCTATTTGTTGGTAGACCGGCTTGCCGTCCTTGTCCTTGCCATCCTTTTCGCCCGTTACCGCATAGGGCGCCACCTTCTGCACTTCGTGCGCGATGAATCCATCCATCCTGACGTCCGGATCGGTTTTGAAATTGAAGCTGGCGGGTTGCAGCATGCCGACGCGGTCCAGCGCGTGATCGAGCGGACGCACATGATCCTTCAGACGGTAATCGGAGCTGGTGTTATAGGCCGTGGCGCCGGCGGCAACGGAAATACTTCCCACAGTGGTGGCGGCACCGCGATAGAAATTGATGACCGCACCGTCGTTAGGGCGTCCAAAATAACCGACGGCGTTGCCAGTCGACCTGTATGCCGAGATGTATCCATTCGCATTAAGTAGTACGCCATCCTGCCCCCCGGTGGTTGGCACATCAGTGAGGCCCTCGCTGCTGAACGTTCCGGAGAACTCCGCATTGGTATTCACACCTGCGCTTTGGAAACCTGAATAAACACAGAATGTTACGGCCACGTTCTTGGGGCGGGTTTCGCTGCTTACGCGCGGGGTTCCGCCTACGCCAAACGTTTGAGGGCCGCTGGACTCATAACTGCCATTCCAAGATTGTCCGTTGTTGTAGCCGATATCGGAGCGACCGGTACCCGATGCGTATCGGTCAGCCGTTGAGCCAAGGTTGTGATTGTGGTCTTGCATCGCATCGTCTTGGGTGTTTCCGGGTGAACGTGTGCCGTTGGGGTCGTTACCCGCGCCGTTGTCAATCCCGCGGAGGAAGCGACCACGGGAAGCGGTGTACTCGCTCCAACCATTGGGGCAAGAACTTGCCGCAAAGGCCGCAATGGTGCCGGTGGGCACACCGATACCAATATTCCCCCAGTTGGAGCCATCACACACCTGCATGGTGCCGGATGTGTAGCGCATGGCGCCTTCCAGCCCGGCACCACAGGCCAGCACCGTGCTGGGGCTGCTGAGTTGCAGGTGGGTAGCCGAAATGTTGGTGCTGCTCACCCGTGTCGCCACCAGCGCCGGCAAATAGCTGTTCCCGCTGGAGAGGTAACCCCAATCGGTGACGCCGGTGGTGAGGCTGATGAAGCCGTTGGTGTTCACCGTCACGCTGACTGTGCCGGAGGTGATGCGATCGCCAAGAGCCGAGCTATCCCCGGACGTACTCACCACCCAATTCGCGCCATCATAGCGGATGACGCTGCCTGCCGTTGCACCAGAGGTGTTCACGTCGGTCAGGTCGCTGAGTTGCGAGGCGCCTCCTCCTCCGCCTCCACCGCTGTTGATTTTGCGGATGCCCACGAAGGTATAGGTTTCCGTTCCGAAGCCGGACATGACGCCCAGGCCGTTCGTCGCGCGGCTTCCCTGGGCGCGCAGCTGGACAGCGAAGGTCTTGGTTGCGCCGATGGTTACCCGGCCCTTGATCGCTGAGAAAGTATGCCCGGCGTAATCATCGCGCGCATAGCCGTTCATGCCGTGCAGCGCCACTGTTCCATCGGTCACATTGTAGAGGCGCGTTTGGGTCTGGTCGAGCCGATACGCGGGCACGGAGATATCAAAGTCGTAGGTGCCGGCGGGAAGGGTGATCTGGTTGGATGCAACGGTCACACTGACCCTGCCCCCGATTGGTACTCACTTATAGGGTGAGTCCGTTCTGGTTATGGTCCAACGTGGACCTCCTTGCAAACTCGCTCGGCGTGAGCCCGT
>QEUW01000517.1 GCA_003577005.1 Chloroflexota bacterium
ATGAGGCCCTCGGCAAAGATGAGGCATTTGCCGAGGCATTGGCTGGCGGGTTTGCGCGCTTCGTTACCTTTCTCGGCGCGAGCAAGCTGGATGCAAAGGCGATTCGCGAGCCGCTGCTGCGCCACCGGCTGAGAGCCTTGCCCCCGCACAACTGAAGTGTGTGTTATTCATTGTGGCGGTTTTTGTAACGGTTAGTTGCTGTTGCCGCAGACAAACTCATGGTGAAATAGAGTCACACGGCCGCTCTCATTGGCCCGCATGTAGACCCAATTCTGCCACAGGGCAGGAGGAGCAATCACCATGGGAACCAAACTGTTACAAGCCATCTTTGTGATCATCGCCCTAAGTCTAGCCATTTTCGCTGCCGGATACGTCAAGCAAGTGAGCCTGGCTGCCGAGGGGGCCACACCCTCGGCGAATCAAGTCTATCTGCCGTTGGTCCGCGGCGGTGACCAGGATACCCCCACCGACCCAGGCAACCCGCCCGACGACACCATTCGTCTGGCGCGCTTTGCCGAGCAGACGTGGAAGACCAGCAACGCCACGGTGCGGATCGACGGCGCCGGCGGCATCCACGTCGCCTTCTACTACTACGAATCCGTCTTTGAAGAGCGTCCCACGGCGGCGGTCTATGCCTTTTGCCCAAGCCAGTGTGAACAAGCCGACCGCTGGCAATCCGTACAACTAGCCGAGGAGGTCAACGAGGTGCAACTGGCCCTCAACCCGGCGGGCAAACCGCGCCTGTTGATCCGCACGAGCTCCACCCTCTATCCCACCGGCAAAGATTACCACTTTGCCGCCTGCGATGACAACTGCGCGCAGGTGAGTGGCTGGACCATGACCTATATCCTGAGTTCGCACGGCACGGCCAGCGTCGATTATCAAGAGGATGAGATGCCCCAGCGCTCGTTTGCGCTCGACCCGGCTGGCCGGCCCCGCTTTGTCTATCTCGACCGGAACACCCTCGTCGAGCCCGACCATCTGGGCGTCTTCTATGCCTTCTGCGACGCGCAATGCACCCAGCAGGCGTCGTGGGAGCAGACGCGCATTACCGAGGTGATCCCATCGCCCTTCCGCATGGAGTCCATCTATTACCCGGCGCTGGCCTTTACGCCCGATGGCAAACCCCGCTTGGCGACCGCCGAATTCTTCCCGCTCGATGATGGGGAGGCCATGCTCGCCTATTTTGAGTGCAACGACGCCTGTGCAGAGAGTGAAAACTGGCACGAGGTGACCCTGCAACCCCGCGGCGGTGGCTCGGAGCCAAGCGCCGACCTGGCCGTCGATGCTAACGGTCGCCCGCGCATCGCCTTCTATCAAGAGGCCACACTGGATGGGGGCAAACGCCTCTTCTATCTCTGGTGCAACGGCGGCTGTCTCGACGCCGCCAACTGGCAACAGCGCGACCTGGGGCTGAACACCTTTGATGGCCAGGAACCCGATTTAGAGCTGGACCGCGGCGGACGCCCGCGCATCGCCTATGCCGATTATAACAGCGGTGGTCTGGGCTATGCCTGGTGCAACGAACAGTGCGACAGCGCCAACGCTCAGTGGCAACACAAGCTGATCGAAACCCGCACCGACTTGACAGCCGCCTGGAATGTCCCTTTTCCGCGCGACCATTGCGACGCCGGGCTGTGGAATAGCTTGACGCCGACCCTGGCCTTTGGGACAGACGGCAACGCCTACGTAGCCTATGACGCCACCTATCATGCCCGCTGCTATTACGACGACAACCCCAACGACAACATCCCGCCCGACTGGCACTACGGGCTGGTGATGCGGGCGGTGCGCCTGGTCGCCTTTACCCAGCCGTTCACCCAGCCGACCGACCCGCCCACGCCGTCCTCGCCAACGTCCACGTGGACGCCGACACCCACCGCCACGGGCACGGCCACCCCGACGCCGACCGTCACGCCGACGCCGAGCCCGACCCCGGTGTCGATTACCAAACGGAGCGCCCTCTTTGCCGACACCCAGGTGCAGACGAGCAGCGCAACCGTCGCGACCACCGGGAATGGTGGCCTGCACCGGGCCTTTGTCTTCGATGAGACTCAAACTGCCGGCTACAGCTATTGTGCAACGAGTTGCCAGAATCCGGCGAGCTGGCAGACGATCTCTCTGGCGTCGGCGGTGAACGAAGTGCAACTCAAAGTCGATCCCGCAGGCAGGCCCCGGCTGCTCATTCGCCACACTTCCACTACCTATGCCGATGGCTACGACTATCTCTATGCCCAGTGCGATAGCAACTGTACAACGGCCACCAACTGGGACCTGGTCCACGTCGCCACGGCGCGTGGCGGGGCAAGCTATGAGCAACACGATGCCCAACAGCCGCAACGCTCGTTTGCCCTTGACCCAACTGGGCGGCCGCGCTTTGTCTATGTTGATGAGAATGCGACCGTCGATCCCGTTCACGTAGGCGTCTTCTACGCCTGGTGTGACGCCGGTTGCACCGATGCGCTGGCGTGGCAGGAAGTGCGTATCACCGAACTGGTGCAATGGTTTGGGGAGATCGAAGACCAGGAGCGCGCTCTCTACCTGGCGCTCGCCTTCACCCCTCAGGGCTACCCGCGGCTGATCACCGCCGAGTTCTTCCCGTTGCAGGGCAAAGAAGCACGCCTCACCTACATTGCCTGTGATGAGATGTGCGAGCTGGGCTACATCTGGCAAAAGACCCAACTGTACGAACGAGGCCAAGGGCCAATCCCAGCCGCCGACCTGGTCATCGATGCAGAGGGGCATCCCCACGTTGCCTTCTATCAAGGCAAGACCGAAGCCGTCATGCCCGACGGCAGCCGGCCGCTCCAGCCGGAGAGCCTCATCTACGCCACCTGCCAGCAGAGCCACTGTATGACCGCCAACAACTGGGATGCCCTCCACATCGGCGTGAGCGGCGTCAATGGCCCCGGCCCTGATCTGGAACTCGACGCGCAGGGGCGACCGCGCATCGCCTACACCAAGGGCGAGACCGGCGGCATCGGCTACTCGTGGTGCGATGCCGATTGCGTGTCCTACACCACAGGCGCATGGCGGCATGGCGTGATCGAAACCGGCGCCGAACTGCAAACCGCCTGGCCCATGAACGTCCCGGCGCAGTGTGCCCGCGGCGGCTGGCAGGGCTGGGCGCCGACCCTGGTGCTCCCCGCCACCGGTGATCCACACGTGGCCTACGACGCCGCCTACGTCGCCCACTGCGCCGGCCAGGATGTGGTGGTTCGGCGGGCGGCCCGTCTGGCGACCTTTGTGGAACCGTAGAACATCGGAAATCAAATTTTGCGATATTGCGCTTTTCGTAGGTCATCGCCTCCGGCGTGACAATCTTGGTTATCCAGGCATGTCACGCCGGAGGCGATGACCTACAGGCGCCGGCTGTAAACGCTTTCCTGCGTGCTAATAGCAACCCAAGCGTCTGTCACCCGCACCCGTCCTTACCGCCGGATTCGCAACGGGCCAACAAGCTGTGGTATCATGAAATCGAATCTCCTTTCGCCGTTGGGCGGGTTGTCTCTGCGGCAGCCGTGACCCGACCGGAGAGGAGTTTTTTGTGGAACACTTTTTGCCGGCAGACAGGAACACAGGTAGACAGGTAAACAACTAGACAATGGTTCCTGTCCGGCCCACCTGTCTACCTGTTTACCTGCCCAAAAACCAAGGAACCACCCGATGACCCGTCGCGAATTTACCGTCGCCGATGAATACCAATATGACCACCGCTCGCCGGTGCGCTGGCTGGCCTCGCATATTCTGCGCTACCCGGTGCTGCTTGTCACCTTTCTGGTTACAACGTTCGGCATGGCGGGGAGCCAAAGTATGTCGGCGGTGATGGTGGGGCGGGCTTTTGACACGGTGGTGCAGGAAGCCGGTGTGGCCGCGCTGACCGGGGCGGCGCTCCTGGTGGTGGCTGCTTATGTAGGGTATGGACTGTTCGACATTGTCAACAGCATGGCGATTCGCGTGCTGGCCCAACGGGTCGAACGCGATGCGCGCGACGAACTCTACCTCAGCTTGCTGAGCAAGAGCCAGACCTTTCACGGCCGGCAGCGGGTGGGCGACCTCATGGCGCGGGCCACCAACGACGTGCAGCAGGTGAACCAGTTCGTCAGCCCGGCCCTGGGAATGACCACGGAATCGACCCTCACGCTGGTGATCCCGCTGATCACGATTGCGACGCTCAACACCAACTTGCTGCTGGCGCCGGTTTTGTTTCTCACCGGGTTGACCTTTGCCTTGCGCTATCACAACCAGAATCTGCGCCCTGTCGCCGGGCAGTTGCGCCAGCGTTTTGGGGTGATGAACGCCGGCCTGGCCGAGACGATCACCGGCATCGAAGTCGTCAAGGGTTTTGCCCAAGAGCCGGCAGAGGAAGCGCGCTTTAGTGAGAATGCGCAGGGCTATCGCGATGCCTTTGTGCGCGAGGGCGAGGTGAATGCCCGTTACCTGCCCTTGCTGCTCTATGGGGTCGCCTTCGGCCTGGCCTTTGGGCACGCTTTGCTGCTCTTCCAGCAGGGGGCCATTTCCGTCGGCCAGGTGATCACCTTTATGGCGCTGCTGGGGACGCTGCGTTCGCCCATCCGCTTTTTGCTGACCACCTCGTCGGTGGTGCAACAAAGCCTGGCCAGTGCGCGGCGCATTCTGGAGATGATCCTGACCGAGACGGAACTGGATCAAAACACGGGTGGCATCGCCAAGCCGATGGTGGG
>QEUW01000044.1 GCA_003577005.1 Chloroflexota bacterium
GGCAGCCGACACCGACAGACCAGGGCGCGCTGGTGCGCTGTGTATTGGAAAGCCTGGCTCTCAAGTACCGCTGGGTACTTGAGAAATTGGAAACGATCATGGGCAAACGGCTTGACCCGATCCACATCGTGGGTGGTGGCACGCAGAACCAACTGCTCTGCCAGTTGACTGCCGACGCCACTGGCCGGCAGGTGGTCGCCGGCCCAGTAGAGGCCACAGCCATCGGCAATCTCATCGTTCAGGCAATGGCATTAAAGCTGGTTGGTTCGTTGCAAGAGGGTCGCGAACTGATTCGTCGCTCGTTCGATGTGACTGTTTATGAGCCAGCGCCAGAACGTGAGCCTTGGGATGTAGCCTATACCCGGCTGGTGCGGCTGGTTGAACCCTAAAATGATACGGAGCATCCACCATGAACCTAAGCTTTGCTCGTGACATCCGCCCGCTCTTTACCGATCAAGATGTTGCCCACATGTCGTATATCTTTGACCTGAGTACTTATGCCGATGTAAAGGCCAACGCCGAGTTGATCTACGAACGTCTGGCCGACCAGAGCATGCCCCCCGGCCAACCGTGGCCTGATGAACAGGTCGCCCGCTTCCGGCGCTGGATCGATGAGGGGATGGATCCGTAAATCGATTACTTCCCGCTCACCCCGGATGGTCAAATCCGGGAGTAGGCTGGATTGGCCAATCCAGCCGGAGCGGGGGTAGCACCACACGAAACCGTGGCGTACCTCGCACTGACCGTAGACGCTCCTATATAACCAACCAGGTTTCGGCCAATGCGAGGCACGCCACTGCCCTCTACTCCTGCTCTGGCAGCGGCCCCAGAATCTCGATCTGGTATTTGGCCGCCACCTCCATCAGCCGGTCTAGATCCGGCGGCTCGACCGGCGGCGGGGGTTCGCTCAGATCGATGACAAATTGCTCAAACCCGGCCGGAATGGTCAGGATAGTATATAGGCCGCATAGCCTGGTTCTGTTGAGCAGGATGCAGCGGTGTCTGTAGGGCAAGATGGCATCTTGCCCTACAGCATCAAATAGAGCCTATGGCTGGGCAAAAAAGGCAAACCGCGTCATCGTGACATCGGTTACCTGGCAGTTCTTCCACGGCTGATCTACATAGACGCCGCTCCACAGATGGTTGGCGTCGTAGCCGATGCGCGGGTTGCCGGCAGCGTCGAGCGCCAGCGCGGTGCGGTGGCCATTGACCCAGGTCGAGATGGTGCAATGGTGGATCGGGAGCACCTCGTAGTTGTCGGCCAGTGAGTCGTTTGATTCGACGACTGTGCGGCCCCACGTGGCGCCCGCTGCCTCGCAGTTGGCGTCGCACCAGGTGTAGACCAGCCCAACTGCCTCGAGATAGGAGACGCGTGGCCGGTTCTGCGCATCGAGCGCCAGGTCGATCTCCCCGCCGACCATCAAGGGGAGTTGAATCTTGGCATAGCTCCAGTCGTTGCCGGCGCCCCCGCAGTCGGTATTGCACCAGAAGTAGTAGAGCGAATGCAGATCAAAATCATCCGGGTCAAAGGTGTGATTGATCCCCGTGTAAAGCGCCAGGCGCGGCCGGCCATTCGTGTCTACCGCCAGGCTGAATTGCGCTGTGCCGTGAATGCGGTGAAAGGTGACCAACTGCCAGTTGGCCGCGTTGGTACAATCATTGTCACACTGCATGTACGCCATCTTGGGATAATCATCCTGCTTGTCAAACCAGCCGAAGGCCAATCGTGGCTGGCCGCTCGGCGAAAATGCCAGCGAGGGTTCATCCAGGAGGAACGCCGTCGTCAGCGCCGTCTCGACCCAGTTGCCGGCGTTGGTACAGTTGGCCTGGCACGAGAGATAAAAGGTGCCGGGGTGGTTATTCTGATTTGTATCGGTGTAGATAAAGGCCGGGCTCCCCTGGGGGTCGATGGTAAAATAGTGATTGTTGTCATCCTCGCGCGTGGCCACCGGCTCGATGGGCGTGGCAATGGTCGTGAGTGTCCAGTTGGCCACATCGGTGCAGACCGTATTGCATTCGGCATATTGATACTGGAAGCGCGGCCAGGGTGAATTCGGGTCTGCGATGGGGCCAAACAACATCAGGCGCGGATGCCCGGCGGGGTCGAGCGCCAGCCGCACGTCCTGTACGTCTGCGCCCAGAGCGATACGGGTCCAGTTGGCGAGGGCGGCGCACTCCGCAGCGCAATAGGCATACGAGGCCGGCCTCTGGCCCTGGTCTGCGCCGATGTAAATGGCGTACGCCGCGTGCATGCCACCGTTGTTGTCCACCGCGGCGTCGGCGCCGTAGGTGGGCAACGGCTCGTTTTCGGTAATGGTATAGGGCAGCCACAAAGCACCCGCCGCACTCGTTGCGCCGACGGTAACGGTCGTCTTGGCCGTGACCGAGCCGTGTGCATTGGTTGCCGTCAGCGTGTACTCGGTCGTCACCGTGGGGTTGATGGGCGCCTCGTTGCCAGAGACCGTCCCCAACGTGGGGAGGATGCTCAACTCCTCAGCGCCACTTACGTCCCAGCGGAGGATGCTCTGACCACCGGGTGCGACGGTTGCCGGTTCGGCGGTAAAGCTGTGGATGATGGGCAGACTCCCAGCGACCGGCTGGGTCACCAGCGGCAGAAAAACGTTGCTGTCCTCCGCCGCCTGGACAACCGGCGCCGGGAGCACGGCCAACGCCAGCAAGATCGCCAGTATCATGACCAGCGCATCCTGGCAATAAGCAAGAATGGGCAAAGCGGCCCGCCGCCAGCGACGAGGCGCAATAAAGGAAAGAATGGTGTTCACAGCGTTTTCTCCTTCTCACCGGGCAACCGCAGGCAGATAGAGGCGAAACCGGCCATCAAAAAAGACTTCCTGTGGAAGCATCACCGCCACCGCGACCCCGTCGATCAACTGCCCGTTGGCAGACCCCTCGATGGCTACCAGCGGCTGCGTCCCCTGCACAGCCGCCGTTCCCGCCCGAATGCTCACCGTGACCGTCGTTTGGGCGCCCGGCTCCAGCGTAACGGTGGCGGGCGTTACCGTCACGCTCCAGTCCGGCAGTAGATCCAGCGGGCGGACGCGCAGGTCGATGGTAGCTGCTTCAGCCAACGGGTTCGCCACCTGGATCGGCACGTTGACAGGCTCAAAAATGCGGATGAGATTGGACGCTCCGGCGCCCGCGCCATGAATAGCTCCACCGGCGGGCGCTCCAAAGGTCACCGGGTTGCGGAGCAGATCGCCTGCCTCGCGGTAGGTGGCTGCGGTAGTCGCCAGATAGTCCATCAGGCTCCCGGCCTCGGCGACCGGGTCGGCGGCAAGGCTGGCCTGGCGGTCGGCTTCGATCGCGTCGGCGCTCCACCCCAACATCTGCGCCGCAGCGATCTCAGCGGCAGAAAAGCCTTCGCTGCGCAGCCGTTCCTGATAGGCGCGCAGATCGTCAGCCGTCACGATGACATCGGCAACGCCTTCATCTTGCAGCACCTGGCGGAAGGCATCAAGCCGGTCGGCGACGGTGATCATCGCGGCGCCCAGTTGCTGCTCATAGTAGATGAGCGCAGCGGCCTGCTGGGAGGCCCATTGGAGGTCGCCGGCTACCGTCGCACCTCCGTATCGGTCGAGAGAGATGACCGCCGCGTCCCCGTTGGCCTGGACGTCGAGGAGCGCATCGATCAACGCATTGATCGCAGCGGCGCGCGCCGCCGAAAGCTGGTCATCCGGTTCGAAGGGCGGGATGGTGGGCTTTTCGGGCAGCGCGATGGTCCGATAGTCCTGCCGCGGGGGGTCGCCGCCGAGACTTTGGGAGATCTCGCCCGCCTTCTTGAGTTGCCAGCGAACCAGGAAATGCGCAAGCACCTTGGGGATAAAGAGTGCGCCCTTGTCCGCTCCTAGCTTGCCAACGGCGCCGGTCGCCTTCGCCGCCTTGTCCAGACTGGGCTTTCCCTGGGGACCCGCCAGCGGGCCGGGTGCAACATTGAAGTTACGCAACTGGCGACCGGAGCCACCACCCTGACTGACAGCCCTGGCTGGCGCAGCGCCCGCACTCGCCCCAGGGACCGGCTGCCAGGCATAGCGCAGTTCGATACAATAGTGGCCGGAGATCACTGGTGTCCAGGGCACCTGGATCACCCGCTCGCTGTTGGCCGGGATGACGACACCATTTACCTCGCCCACCGGCCCAAAGGTCAGGCCGATCCCCAACTGGAAGACGCCAAACGTGGCATCCACGGTGATCGGGAACGGATTGGGATTGGTCAACCGGGCGCGCAAGACCGTGGGCACGCCGCGCACGAGGGGCAGTGGCTCGGCCTCGATCTGGTTGTTCAGATAGGGCGCCGCGGCATCGGGCAGCAGATTGCTTTCGTCGCTGGGTGGCGTAAAGGTAACCAGCGCCAGCGGGCTACGGGCAAATTCGCACGTATTCTGGAGGTCGAGGGTGGCGCTCAACTCGGCGTCGCCCGCGCTCGTCGACGTGACATAGGCAAAGCTCCGGCCCTGCACATCGGTCAGCCCGCCGTCGACAACCGTACCCTGCGAACTTTGCAAGCGCACCTGGCGGCCCGGCAGCGCCTGACCGGTTCCATCGCGCAAGGTGATCTTGACCACAACACGGCTCAACCCGTCGGCGGGTGCAAACCACCGTTCCGGCGTCAGCGCGAGGAGGCGGGCATCACCAGGGGCGACCGGACCCGGGTCGGCGTCTGGGCTGGTCAGAAATGGGCTAAAGGCCACGTTGACGCTGGCACGGCTGCCGGTTCCGCCCGGGTTGCACTCGTTATCGACGGTTGGGCCGCTGTTCGCTCCCCACCAGTTATTGGTCGCCACGATCACACGGGTGGGCCGCGTATCGATGTTGCGGATACCGTACCCACCGTTGCCGATGATCTGGCTGCGCTCGACCGTCGTACCGGCGGCATTCAGACCGGCGTAGAGACCATCGGCGCCCCCATCGCGCAGGATGCTCTGTTCGATGGCAACCTGGCCGTTGACGACGGTCACATTGCCGCCGGCAGAGCCGGAACCGCCGTAGGCGACGGTCACATGGCGGAGGATCGATCCGGCGGCCGGCGCCTGAAGCGTACCGGCAAAATTGATGCCGCGCCACGAACCCGGCGTCATACCGGTTCCGGTGAAACTGATGGGCTGCGCCGGTGTGCCGATCGCCAGCAGCCGGCCCTGCACGGTCAGGCCGCTGTTGGACTCGAAGCGCAGTTCCATGCCCGGATCGACTGTGAGCGTCGCGCCTGCCGCCACAGTGGGAATGCCGTTCACAATGTAGGGCAAGCCGCCGGCTTCCCAGCGGTGGGCGCCGGTCAGGTTGGCGCCAAAACCGGTCGTGAGACCCACGGCATCAACGCCGTTGCCTGTCGCCGTCAGCCCGCTCAACCCTACATCGGTCGCTGCGTCCTGAAAGAGAAGGGCATACCCAGGATTTCCAGTAAAATGGCTGTCGGCGATCTGAACAGCTGCGTTGGCCGCACCCACAAGACCGTGTTTTCCGCCGTGTTGGAAGAAACTCTGGGTCACGGTGATAGCGGCGCGCTCGACGAAGAGATTGCCATTGCCACCCGTCACCAGGTCAAAGCCACCATATTCGACGGTCACATTGCTCAATGTAGAACCATCGTTGAATGCCCCCGCCGCGCCCTGGATGAGGATACCCCGCCATGAACCGGGGGTTTTGGTCGTTCCAGTGAACGTGATCGGCTGGCCGGGCGCGCCCAGCGCCCGTAGAACGCCGTGCGCCGTCAAACCGGTGTTTGGCATAAATTGCACCTCGACCCCCGGCTCAACCGAAAGCGTTGCCCCGCTGGCGATGGCCGGCAGCCCGGTCACGATATAAGGAATCCCCGTCCGCTCCCAGACATGATCGCCGTTCAGGTCCGTAGTAAAGCTGGTAGCGAGACCCACGGCATCGGTGCCGTTGCCCGTCGCCGTCAGGCTGCCCAGCGCCGGATTCACCGTGGCATCGCTGAAGAAGAGGGCATAGCCCGGATTATTGGAAAAGGTGCTGTCGCTGATATGCGCCAACCCTTGCCGTCCTCCCAAGACACCGTGATTACCACCGTGGCGGAAGGTGCTGTGTCCAATGGTCGCTGCGGCGTATTCGAGATAAAGATTGGCGCCGTTGGAAACGGCAAGACCCCCATATTCCACCGTGACATAGTCGAACAGTGAGCCAGCCAGCGGGGCATCTGCCGTGCCGATGATCTGGATGCCCCGCCACCCGCCGGGTGTTGCTGAGACGCCGGTGAAGACGATTGGCGCAGCGGCTGTGCCAACTGCCAGCAAGCGGCCGCGCACCACCAACCCGGCGCTGTTATTGAAGCGCACCATAACCCCCGGTTGGACCGTAAGCGTGACACCGGCCAGCACATTGACCGGGGCGGTCACTTCGTACGGGCTGCCTGCGCCCGTCCACGTCGTGTCGGTTGTGATGTCGCCACTGATGATAGTGTTAGCCGGCTGCGACACCCAATCGGCGTCCTGCCGGGCATCAGCGCGGGTGGCGTAGGCGGGCATCTGCCCAACGATGCCCGCCACCATCACAAAACCCAGTGCGAGCAACGCTTTCACAGCTGCTCGTCGGGCAAGCTGTAACCATTGAACATGATTTTGTGTCTCCACGGATGTACCCCTTCTGTTTTTGGTGGTTCTATTCGGTTGAACAAGAACAATCTGCGGAGCGGATAGCGTGTCAACGCCAGTTTGAAAGGAAAACCCCGCTGGATACTAGATTGGGCTTATCGCGTTTCTCGTCCGTCTTGATAGGTCGTAACCACAACGAGACCTGCGCTGGCTGCAATGTCTCTTGCACTACGTTTAGTAGAGCTTCTGTCAGCTTGTCCCGGTCGGTTTCGTGGCGTGTAGTCGTGCTGAAAGTGGCCACGACCTGCGCCTCGTTGTACTTATGACGGTAAAAGCGCTGATCAATCCGGTCCTGAACGAAGCGCCGCAAGGGCGAAAACGATGCGGCAATCGCCAGCGTAGTGAGTACACTGGCGATTTGTGAGTTCCCCTGCCCCGTCAAACCACGGAAGAGATTCTCGAGCAGAACGATGCCGCCAAAATAGACCAACGCCAACAGCGCGCTGAGCACTGTGTAGACCAGCGTGCGGCGGACGATGACGTCGACTTCCCACAACCGGTAACGCAGCACGGCAATTACCAGCGTAGCCAGCCAGAAGAGCAAAAACAGCGCATTGATGGCGCTGCCGACCAGATAATAGAGCGCATGGCGGAGGCCGGGTTGTCCTAGCGACGGAAAGAGCACAGCGCTCAAAGCAAAAGCGTTGATTTCCAGCACCACACCTAACAAGCCCAAAACCATCCATTTCGTCTGCTGCCGTTCATCTGCACTGGACACATAGCGGTACCGATACACCTGCGCCACCAGACCACTGCTCAATAGACCTGCAAGCAAAAAGGAAAAGAGCGGCCCCAGTGGGGCGTCCGCACGCCAGACAGTACTCAAAGACCAACTGGCGTACAGAACGGAGACACACGCAGTCGCCGCGGCAATCAGCGCCAGGGGCCGCGTCCAATCTGGCACAAAGCGCCCGTCAGGAAAGAGGTAGCTAAAAAGGATAGCAAACCACAACCCTATCGCCCGCACAACGCTGGCGGGTAGATACCACTGTGGGTACATCCAGATCAGGGCATCCACAACCGAGCCATAAAAGAGTGGTGGCACCATGAACATCCCAGCAGCGACAAAGATCGTCATCCAGTGGTTCGACCTACGCCAGAACAAGATGGCAGCGGTGACCACATAGATCACGCCCACACCTGATGCCAGAGCCGTGTGATACCAGGCATAGAACGTGTGTGAGATTCCCAATCGTCGTAGTGCATATACTTCGCCGATCATGAGCTGATTGAAGCCACAGTCAGCGCCGGAGCAGAACAGCAGCAAGCGGTGAAAGCGAGCATAGACACCCAAAGCGAAGAGGAGCAGCGTCAGCGAGAATAGAACCATCCATACCCAACGAATCATCACCACCCATTGAGCGAGGATACAAGTGTCTTTTCTGATCTGGACAGTGAGAGACATGTGCCCGCCTTTGTGCCTCCAACCAATGAGCCGGTTTTACTCTGGCATCGATTCACGCCGCAATCAACATTCCACCAATCAGCGCCTGCCGGACCGTGAAACGGCCCACCCCAGACTCGCACCATAGAGAAGATACCCCAACGCCAGGTGCAGCGGCGAAAGTATCTGGACGAGCGCATCGACACCGCCACGGGGGAGACCTATCGCAACAAGCCACAGCAGCAGCCCGTAGAGCAGCCCAATCAACCAGCCAGAAACACGGCGCCCACTGCACACGGGTATCCAACAGCAGATGACCCCAAAGAGCGCACCATAGACGCCCGTCACCGCCAGGTGGGTCACCGTACCCGTCAGCGCCGATTCGTGCCCTGTACCCGCCAGCTTGCTCAATACAGTGGTTGCCGCGTGGCCGGAAGCGAGACCAGCCGCCAGCAAAACCAGCGCCATGACCCCTCCGGCCAGAAAACCGGCCAGTAGCCCTTCCACTGCCACATCGCTCACCGGGCGCCGTCCCTTTGCCCACTCGCGCTCGTTGACCATACGATCCTTCCTTTACTTACATTGTTTGCTCCTGTTCATGACACAGTACCTCTGACCCAGTGTAGCGACCAACCGTCTCCCTACCGTTACAAAGAGCGTTACGGTCTTACAGGGCTAGATGGCATCTTGCCCAACCAGCGCACCGATTTGTGGTATAATTCGACCGATCTCTGGCTCAAAAGAGGATTCCACATGCCTCGTCTCGAAATACGGCTGTTTGGCCCACCTGAAATCACCGTTGACGGCGCAGTCGTCACTCCGGATACACGCAAGGCTGTTGCCCTGCTCGCCTATCTGGCCGTCAACGCCCCAACGGGCCAGCCACGCCACCGCCGCGATGCGCTGGCCACCCTGCTCTGGCCCGATGCTGACCAGAGCCACGCCCGTTCGCTGCTGCGCCGGACGCTCTTTAGCCTCACCCACACCATCCCCGCCGATACATTAGTGGTTGCACGCGAAACGATTGCGTTTAGTGGCAAACAGCCCGTGTGGATCGATGTGCAGGACTTTGAAGCATCGATCGACGAATGCCGGCGCCACGACCACGGCGAGCAGACTGTCTGCCCGCACTGTTTGCCTGCCCTGCGCAACGCTGCCGACCTCTACCGCGGTGATTTTATGGCCGGCTTTACGCTGCGCGACAGCGCCAACTTTGACGACTGGCAGTTCTTTCAAGCCGAAAACCTGCGCCGGCAGGCTGCCCATGTATTTGAACGATTGGTGCAGGGTCTCACGGTGCAACATGACTATATGACTGCCGTAGGCTACGCCCGGCGCTGGCTTCAACTCGACCCGCTTCACGAGCCGGCGCACCGGGCCTTGATGCAATTGTACGCCTGGGCCGGGCAGACGAGCGCGGCCGTGCGCCAATATCGTGACTGTGTGCGAATCCTCGATGAGGAGCTTGGCGCACCTCCTTTGCCCGAAACGACAGAGCTCTACCAGGCTATCAGCGAAAACCGCTACCCTACACCCAGCCAACCGGTGTATCAGGCGCCGCCGGTGCATCTGGCGAAGCGACAACCCGCCGCTCCCGCTGTGCCGGCCCTGATTGGGCGCCAGGCCGAGTGGGCTGCCCTACTGGCTGCCTACGGCTCGATCCACGAGGAAGGGCGTCTTGTCGTGCTCGAAGGCGAGGCCGGCATTGGCAAGAGCTATCTGGCCGAGGCGTTCCTGGCGCAGATGCGCTTGCGTGGCGCAACC
Organism: Chloroflexota bacterium; assembly: GCA_003577005.1. Next base: position 9,772 of record QEUW01000044.1, read on the forward strand.
ACCTGCGCCGTAACCTGTTATGAAGGCGAAGGCGCGCTGGCGTATGCCCCGCTTATGGATGCGCTGCGCCAGGCGCTTGCCATCCCAGAGGCGAGCGTACGGCTGGCCGGGCTGGCGCCCCAATGGTTGGCCGAGGCGGCGCGGCTGGTCACCGAGTTGGCCACGCTCTACCCTCAGCTGCCTGCACCGCTACCCGCCGATAGTGTTGGCGCACACAGCCGGTTCCTCGAAGGGGTAGCGCACGTGCTTGGTTCTCTTCTTGCCGGGCCGGCGCCTGGTCTCCTTTTCATTGACGACTTGCACTGGGCGGATACCGCCTCGCTCGAATTGTTGGCCTATCTGGTGCGCCGGCTGCGCAGCCATCCATTGTGCGTCCTGGTTGCCTGGCGCAGCGCCGCAGCTGGACCACCCGCGCATCTTCAACAGTTGGTGGCCGATGCGCAACGCAACCACACCGCCACGCTGATCCACCTGGAGCGGTGGGAGCGCAACGCAGTGCAAGCGTTTGTTGCCCAGGCGCCGTTGCCCGGCACCCCCTCAAGCGCGCTGACTGACCGGCTCTTCCAAGAGACCGAGGGGCTGCCGCTGCTGGTGGCCGAATACCTGGCAATGCTCGCTGGCAGCGACCTGACCCCCGACGCAGTATGGCAGATCCCTCCCACTGTGCGCGACCTGTTTCAGGCGAGGCTCAGCAGGCTTGACCAGGTGGCCACCCAGGTGTTGGGCGCTGCCGCCGTCATTGGCCGCTCGTTTGACTTTGATACTGTGCGAGCGGCAAGCGGACGCAGCGAAGACGAGACAGTGGCAGCTATCGAAGAACTGTTGCGCCACAACCTGGTGCATGAAGCGCCGCCAATCCACCACGGAAGCATCGTCTATGATTTTGTTCACGAACAACTCCGGGCGCTGGCATATGATGACATGAGCTTGGCGCGGCGCCGGTTGCTTCACGGGCGGGTGGCCGATGTCCTGCACCATCAAGTACGGCGCGCCGGTTCGAACGCCGGTGTGGTCGCCGCGCTGTTGGCCTATCATGCCGAGCGGGCCGGTCGGAACGACGAGGCGGCCGCAGCGTATGCGCTGGCCGGCGAGCGCGCCCGGCAGATCTTCGCCAATCGCACAGCGTTGGCACACTTTCAGGCTGCGCTGGCGCTGGGCCATGCGGATCAAACCGGCCTGCTCATCGCGATTGGCGACCTGCAGACGCTGCTAGGTGAATATCGAAATGCCCTCGCCAGCTACCGGCAGGCGGCAGAATCTTCCTCATCTAGCACTCCGGTCCAAATCGAGTACAAACTCGGACTGCTCTACCACCGGCTAGGCGAATGGAAGGCAGCCGGTGAGCATTTTCAGACGGCGCTGGCCCAGGCATCCGCTGCCGACGAGCTGTCGCTGGCGTCGGCGATTCGGGCCGACTGGGCATTGACGGCTTACCGGCAAGGTGACATGGCCTGGGCCACCACCCTGGCAGCCCAGGCGCTTGCTACAGCCGAGGCGGCTGGTGATCCGCCGGCGCTGGCGCAAGCGCACAACGTGTTGGGTATTCTCGCCCGCAGCCGCGGCGATGCGGAGCAGGCAATTCACCACGCCGCAGAGAGCCTGGCCCTGACACGGCGTCAAGAGCAACTCGACGCACAGATCGCCGCGCTCAATAACCTGGCGCTAGCCTATGCGGCGGCGCACCTGCCGGTACAGGCGATCGGGCTGCTCGAAGAGGCGCTAACGCTCTGCCTCCGGTTGGGCGACCGCCATCGCGAGGCGGCGTTGCGCAGCAATCTTGCCGACCTATTGCATAGCGCTGGCCATCACGAAGCATCCATGATCCAACTCAAACAGGCCGTGACAATCTTTGCCCAGATCGGTCTGGAGGCCGGCCCAGAAAACGCCGAAATCTGGAAGCTGACCGAATGGTGAGCGGGATAGGCCGCGGATTGGGCGGATTGAGCAGATTTTTGCGGATGAAAGCGAGAGAAAATCTGCGCCAATTCCGCTACATCCGTCTAATCCTCGGTCTATTCACCGTTATTGGTTCGCCGAATTCTCTTGGAGCGACCAGAATGAGACATGAGCCGGCTGCCAGGTCTCGGCGACGGCGTGAAGCAGCGCACTCCGTAGCCGCTCCAGTTCTACCTCGCGTTGTAAATGGGCGCTGAGGGTGGCCACCACTTGCTCGGCGTTGTATTTGCGCCGGTACAGGCGCCGGTCAATCGCATCCTGGACCATGCGCCGGAGCGGAGCCACCAGGCCGGTAATCAGCAAGGTCGAGAGAATCGTCTCTAGTTGCGAACGCTCACCCCAGAAGGTGGAGCGGATGCTCTCAAAGAACAGCACGCTCCCAAAGTAGACCAGCGCCAGCACCGTCGAAAGGATGGCGTAGATCAGTGTACGCCGGATAACGACATCGATGTCCCACAACCGATAGCGCAGGATAGCAATGGCGATGGTAGCCCCCATAAACATGACGGCTAGCGCGCTTAGTGAAAAACTCAGCAGCCGTGTGAGGGTACCATTCACCATCAACTGTGGTGTCAATGAATAAGGCACATCGTTGAGGATGATCAACATCGAAGTGCCGACGACCAGACCGTAAACCACCCATTTTGTTTGGTAGCGCTGGGCAGGTGTAGAGACACGGCGGTAGCGGTAGATCTGTGCAAAGACCCCGCCCCCCAAGAGCACAAGGGTCAACAGCACCTGTATGATCGGCGGCCACATGCTGACATCGACATAGGGTCGCATGGCCGGGAGATAGAGCACGGCCAACACTGGCAAAACTACAAGTGGCAGCCAGGTGATCAGGAGCACCACCGTCCATCTTGGTACAAACCGGCCATCGGGAAAAATATAGAGTAAATTGGCTATTGCAATCCAACTAACAACCAGGGCAAAGGCCACTATCAGGCCGGAGACCGGGTCGGGGTCGGCTGAGGTGGTCAAGTCGGCGGCAAAGGTGCCAAAGAGAATCAGTGTCAGCGATGTATAGAGCGCCATCGGCTCATCGGCGCGGCGCCAGAAGATGACCAGGCCAATCATCCAGTAAAAGATGGCGAAGACAAGCGTCAGGATCAAGGTGTACCAGGCGTAGAATGCCACCGACAACCCCAGCGCGGCCAGATGCTCCACCCCCTCCGGCGTCAGTTGGTCATCGGGACAGGGTTGTGCAGTGCAGATGGTGGAGAGCCGCTCATACCCCGGCGCCACATTGCTCACCATTGTCCAGACACAAAAGGCAAAGACGGCCACCCAGAGGATGCGTCCGAGCACGGGCCAGATGGTGCGCCGTTGAAAAGATCTTGTCTGGATCGGATGTATTGCAGATTTCACGTGATGCATCATCGGCTATCGCCTACTCCAGAGCAATGGCAATTGTTGGTGTTATCGCTGTCACCATTGAACCACAAAGAATAGTCGCACGGGTGGCACTGAGCGCTACAGAAACCGTCACATATTACGCTCATTAGCAGTTGCCAACTGTCCACTGACAATTTGGCAACTGCTAAGAGGCTGTTTGAAAAGGGTCGGTGCGAGTGTGCGATGCACCTGGACCGCCGGGCATTTATGAAGTGCAACGCACCTTGCAAGTACACGCACCAGCGTGGAGCTCCCTTTTCAAACAGCTTCTAACGGCATTATCCCGATTGCCGGACGCAAATTTCCCTCTTGACTCTCCCGTTGTGGGAGACTCTACAATGGAGGCGTATGTTTAAGATCGGCGAATTTTCAAAGTTCACTTGTGTTTCGATCAAACAGTTGCGCTATTATGACGAGCTGGGTCTGCTCAAGCCGCGGCTGGTGGACCCGTTTACCAGCTATCGTTATTATTCGGCCGACCAGTTGCCCCGGCTCAACCGCATCCTGGCGTTACGCGACCTGGGCTTTGGCCTCGAACAGATTGCCCGGCTGCTCGATGACGATCTCTCGCTCGAACAGATGCGCAGGATGCTCAAATTGCGCCGCGCCGAGATCGAACAACAAGTACGGGAGGAGCGGGCCCGGCTGGCGCGCGTCGAAGCCCGCCTCCGCCAGATCGAAGAGGCCGAGGAGCCAGCAATACCCTATGATGTCGTGGTGCGGTCGCTCGAACCCCAACTGGTCGCCGGCGTCCGCGCCCGGGTCCGTACCGGCAGCGACGCCATAGCCGATCTGTTCGACGAGGTAGAGCGTTTCGCCGCCAGCCATAGAGTGCGAGCTGCCAGCCCGCCGCTCATGCTCTATCACGACGCCGATTTTCACGAAGGCGAACAGGAGGTCGAGGTGATGGTGCCCCTCGCCGCACCGGCGCCTGGAAAGCTTCCGGTGGCCGTGCGCACGTTGGAAGGATACAGCGCCGCAGCCTGTACCATCCACACCGGCGGGTATGAGCAACTGACGGATGCCTTTGCTACCTTGCTGCGCTGGATCGAGCACAACGAGTACGCTATCGCCGGCCCGCTACGCGAAGTCTACCTCCGCTTTAGCGCAACGCCCGACGGGTATGATGTGGCGGAAGCCTTTTTGGCAAACAAAACCGCCGAGTTCGTCACCGAATTACAGCTTCCGGTTGCAAAAGATGGATAGAGATGGACGTGTTGTCAAACAAAGGAGCAAAGGATGAGGTACAAATTACTCGGCCACAGCGGTCTGCGCGTTTCTGAACTCTGCCTGGGGACGATGACCTTTAGCACCGACTGGGGCTGGGGTGCGGACGAGAAAACCTGTGCAGAGATCTTCGATGGGTTTGTCGAAGCAGGCGGCAACTTTATCGACACGGCCAACAACTACACCAATGGCGCCAGCGAGACCATCGTCGGCAAGCTCATCGGCCGTGAGCGTGAGCAGTTTGTCGTTGCCACCAAATACACGCTTCGCATGGCCAACGGCAACGAACGCAACCGCAACGAAGGGGGCAACAGCCGTAAGAGCCTGCGCGCTGCGGTCGAAGCCAGCCTGCGCCGTCTCAATACCGATTATATCGACCTGCTCTATCTTCATATGTGGGATTTCACGACGCCGGTCGAGGAGGTGATGCGCGGGATGGATGACCTGGTGCACAGCGGCAAGGTGCTCTATGTTGGCTTTTCCGACACGCCGGCCTGGGTCATCAGCTATGCCATCGGTCTGGCGGAGCGCTACGGCTGGGCGCGGCCCGTCGCGACGCAACTGCCCTACAGCCTGCTCGACCGCGGCGCCGAGCGCGACCTCATCCCCATGAGTCGATCCTATGATCTGGCCGTCTGCGCGTGGGGATTGCTCGAAGGGGGCGCCCTGACCGGCAAGTACAACGTTACATCCAGCGAACCCAAACGCTACAAGAGTGTTTCTCAACGCGAGCGGGAGACAGCCGCCCTTCTCATGGATCTGGCGGCAGAGACCGGCCACACGCCCGCACAACTCGCCATCAACTGGGTGCGCCAACAAGCGCCGCACATTTTGCCTATCCTCGGCGTGCGGACGTTGGCTCAACTGCAAGATAACCTGGGTGTGCTCGACTTCCGGCTCACCGAGGAACAACTCGCCCGGCTCAATCAGACGAGCGCCTTTGAACTGGGCTTCCCGTTGAGCTTTCTCACCAGCGACCACGTGCGCGGTCTTATCTTCGGTGAAAGCTTTGCGCTGATCGACAACCACCGCGCCTGATACGGCGACTGGAGCAAGATGCCGGAGGATTCCGAGAATCCCTCACGGGTCATGTAAAAGAGCAGTTTTCAACAAGAAAGGCTTGTCTATGCTCCCTCATGCGCTGTTTTCTCCTGCATAGTCTCGGCCAGCCAGTTGTATAATTTGAACCAGGCCAGTTCTACTTCTGGGGTAAAGGCGGCGCCCAGCGCCAGCGCCAGCGTCCATAACAGCGCCTCACGGACGGCAGTGTAATGTTCATGCTGCACACCATAGCCGGCGTGGCGCTCCCCCATCTGGCGCACCGCAGCCACCATTTGGTGTGGGCGTTCCAATCCAGAGACGGCCTGACCGAGCATCGAAGTGAGTTTTTGACCCTGCCGGTGCATGTCGTCCGGGAAGAGAAGGCGCAGGCCAGGGTCAAGCTCGAACAGGCGAGTATAAAACAGATCGGCGATATCACCGGCGTCGGGTGCGATCATGCCCCAACTCTGTTGCACCAGCCTGATATCCGGAGGAGTTAGGTTCATCTCGATCTCGCTTTCTTGATTCCAGGTGACTGGCACGTCAGACGCGCCAATCACCTACACCAGGTCGAGCTGCCGGTCAATTACCGCTGCACCACCGGCAAGAAGAGTTGAAAGCTCAAGTTTTCGGCCGGCTGCTCGGTTTCGTCTCCGTTCGGGGAAAGCTCGCTATTGCTGTCGGCACTGCCACGCTGAGCAGCGACGGGAATCGCGCTGCTCGTTTCTTGTCCCCTCAGGGTTGTCATGTTCGCGAATTGCAACGAGCCGTTGGTTGAAAATCCAATCTCGCCACCACTACCTGCCATCAGGGTGCCGTTGACGACCAGAGCCGCGGCGGGATTCTCGGTAGACTCAAAGCGGATGGTGCCGTCATGGCCGTGCGCGATCAGGCCGCCGTCGGCAATGATGCGGGTGCCCGGGGCAAAGCGCAACGTGACGCCTGGCTCGATCACCAGATACTGGTCGGCTGGAATGGTCACGTCGCAGACCACAGTATACGGCCCGTGGCGCAGGGTGGTCAAGCCGCGGAGGGTCGTCGAACCGTACGTCCCGTTGAAGATGTCGCCACAGAGTTCGTCGTTGACAAATGGGTTGAAAACGTAGTTGAGCGAGAAGGGTTCAGACCAGTTGAACTGTAGGTCCTGATAGTCAGCCGGGTCCATAAACCATTCGCCTCTTGGCAAACCATCATCGTTGTCTTGCCAGTCCCAAGGTGGGCTGGCGGCATCATCCTTGCCATTGTTGCCATCAAATTTGCGTCCAATCCCGACGACAGAGAAGCGCTGACCGGTGTAAGCCCCCAAACTGTCGAATAGATGTCCCGCGCCACAACAGTCGGTTCTCTTCTCCCACATTTCGGCAAAGATTGAGAGTAAATCATACCCCACGTGATCCATTCCTACGTCGTCAGGGTCCTCGGCGATGCCGGTGTAGTAGTAGCGCACGCTGGGTGCGCCCCCTGTATCTTTCTCGCGCAGGCCATGACCGCCGCCTTCTACAAAGACGACTGGATGCACACCTGGATAGGTGGTGTCTATACTGACCGGATCATCGCTGTCGAAGTCGGAGGTGCCATTGGAAACATCGGTTACCCCTGGTGCTCGATATTGGTAGTAATCGTTATGTTTCTGGAGTTGCACAGTCCTGAGCCGTCCGTAAGGGGTTCCATCTTTGAATACCGTCATCACAATGCCCTCCAGATCATTCTCGTGTGAAAAAGAATGACAGCTAAGGTCATCCACAGGATGAAAGAGAGCATAGGTGATAAAGTAATGCGTCTCGCTTTCGACAACCGAGTAATAGACATAAGCAGGCAGGGGGCGCGCCTTAGAGACGGGAACCAGTTTGTAGATATTGCCGACACGGCGTCGCTCAAAATTCGCCAGATTGTCCCAGTTGTCATTGCCCACATCATTCCCATCATAATCGATGCGGGTGATATAATCGGCAAATTCTGTACAGACCAGATCCTGGACAATGACCGGCGAATACCATTCGACCAGCTCGCGATACGAGACTGTCGGCGCCGCCGCCTGGAGCGGCGCTGCGGTCCACAGCAACGCCAGAAACGCAATCGTTAGTAACAGACTAAACCGTTTCATCTGTATGATCTCCTTGTTATGCCAGCTATCACATCAGCGTGCGCCTGTAAATGCCATAGGTCTGTTGAAGTTGCTCAGGGCGTTTACAGGCGCACGCTGATGTAGCAAAGTTGAATTGCAGTATCGATATGACAGGCCGAAGCCCTGCCCTGTGTGGCAGACCCGGGCTATTGCAGACTGATCAAGACCAGGACAAACCCGCGGCCTTCGGCCAACCCACTCATCGCCTTACCCAGAACTGCACCCTGGGCCTGTTCGTGGTCGGCCACCTTCATGGTATGGCCGGGCGTATCTGACGTGGTCAGCAGGTCGCCGGGCTGGATCGCACCGTAGGTAGCATCGGCCCAGACATAGACGCGACCGGTCAAAGCGACAGGCAGCGTACCGGCGGCAATACTTCCTTCCTGCTGCATCACCAGGCCGGGGTTGATGCCGTTGGCGCCGCTGACCACGCCAGCGACCGTGCGGTCGTAAGCGGTGTCGGCCAGCCGCAGTTGTCCCGGCTGGTCGGGGTCAATAGCCACCACCATGCCAGGCTCGACGGCCTCGGCACCGGTGATCTCAAACGGCTCTGCCAGGTCGCTGCCGCCGGTGATCTCCAGGGCGCTGACGCCAACCTGGCCGGAGGGAGCAATATCAATCGCAGTCTTGACTGAACCGTAGTCGCCCGGTGTGCTGTAGACCTGGAACTGCAAATGGTCGTTCCCTGCCTCGTCGACGCGAATGTTGGCGTAATGTTGCCCATCGACGGCGAACAAGATGTTGGGATTCTGATTGACCGCGGCATCGACGCGAATGGTGTGGTTGCCCACGCCTGGCTTCTCGTAGACGTGCAGGGGCGCTATCGGATTTGTCGTACCGATGCCGATGTTGCCGCCATCCACGGTTAGCGCCGTCACTCCCATATTCTCGATGTGGGTGTTGCTGTCCTCCATAGACCAGTAGAGTCTGGACTGGAGGCCGCCATCCATGCGGAATTGCAGTTCAGCCTCGCCAGCAGGATTCTCGCTGCTCATCTCCAGCGCCAGATCAGGGTCGGAACCAAAGACATGCAGTTTGGTTGCGGGCGCAGCCGTGCCGATGCCCACATTGCCCCCACCCGTGCCAGCTACGACATTGCCGGCCACGTTGTTGTTCAAGTACAGACCCTCTTTGGAGTCGATTTCGTTGCCATCGAGCAGCATCTGCTCCTGTGTGGGTGAATCCTTTGTCTCGATGATCAGGGTCGTTTCCATACCATTGTTCTCAAGCCCTCTGGCGTGTAAGGTCACCCACGGGTTGTCTGTGCCGATGCCGACCTTGCCATAGGGGTCGACGCGCATAGCCTCTGCCCCGGCAGTTTTGATCACCAGCGGCTGGGTATCCAGCGTGCCTAGAAAGTAGGGGCTGGGGTCAATCGAAGAGGTGTTGCCACGCGTCGTCCAGACCGGGTCATCACCAGCCGCCTGGGTCGTGGCGACAGATCCAACCTGGGTTGCCAACATCGTTAAACCGAGAAATAGTGCGAGAAGTCTTGCCCGTTTCATGTTCTTGTCTCCTTATTGTTTGATGTACGAATCATAGAAATCCCAAACCTACCTCTTTATCCTGCACTACCTGTCTCTAGCTCCTTGCATCCGGATCAGGCAAGGGTGAGCCGTTGACCATCCACTCAAATTCTGCGCAAAATCTGATGGTGTGTTTCGTAGCTGCTCCAGCCTATGCATACGACTGCGCACAGATCGCGAAACACGGTATAATGGAACAGCAGCCCCAGCATAGCGGGCGCTGGCGACAGAACAATCACCAGAGTGCAACGAGATTGCAACGAAGCGGTGACCACGTAGCGAGATCGAGTTTCTCCCGGAGACGAGTATGACTTACCGGCTGGAAATCGGGCTGCTCGGCCCACCTCAAGTGCATCGGGACGGTCAGCCGGTTACGGGATTCCGTTCCGGCAAAGCCCAGGCGCTTCTCTACTACCTGGCTGCTACCCGGCGCACCCATGCCCGCACTGTGCTGGCCGGTCTCTTCTGGGGTGACGTGGCGGAACAGCATGCCCGCCGCAGCCTTACCGCCACGCTCTCCAATCTGAGACAGTTGGTGGGCGACCATCTGGAGATTGCGCGCGAGACGGTCGCCTTTCACTTCGATACAACAACCCGGCTGGATGTGGCGGAATTTGAGGCAGGCATCGCTGTGCAGAGCGTGTCTGTGGTTGAGCCGTTGCGCCAGACGGTCGATCTCTATCGCGGCGAGTTTCTCGAAGGCTTCTATATCCACGATGCGCCAGAGTTTGAACAGTGGGTATTACTGGAGCGGGCGCGCCTGAGAGCAGCCCTGTTACAGGGGTTGGAGCGGCTGGCAGAGTGGCAGGCAACCCAGAGCGCTCTGGAAGATGCCATCGGCAGTATGCGGCGAGTGTTGACCCTGGAGCCCTGGCGCGAAGAAGCGCACCGCCAGCTTATGTTGCTTCTGGCTCAAACCGGGCAACGCAGCGCCGCCCTGGCCCAGTTTGAGGTTTGTCGCCGCACCCTGGCCAAAGAGCTAGAGGTCGAGCCAGATCAGGAGACGCTGGCGCTAGTGGAGCAAATCCGCGCTGGGGAAATTGAGAAAATCACACCTGTACAGGCCAAGTCAGGGACCACAGTGCAGCGAGTTATCCCGCCGCCGCCGGATGGCCCAAATCGTCCGCACAACCTGCCACCCCAACTAACGTCTTTTGTAGGACGCGAGCAGGAACTGGCCGCAATCCTACATCGGCTGGGGGACCCGGCCTGCCGCCTGCTGACCCTGGTCGGCGCGGGCGGTAGTGGCAAGACACGGCTGGCGCTCGAAATGGCTCAGCGTCTTCTGGCTGCGCCCCCCGAAGCTGGCGATTATGCCGACGGAGTCTATTTTGTTGCACTCCAACCAGTGAATTCGCCCGATGGTGTAGTGTCCGCCACTGCGGAAGCGCTCAATTTCCGCTTTTTTACTGAGACCCACCCGCGCCAGCAACTGTTTGACTTCTTGCGCAACCAACGCATGTTGCTCCTGCTGGACAACTTTGAGCATTTGCTGGCGGCAGCCGAATTCGTGTCCGCGTTGCTCAACGCTGCGCCGGGTGTGAAAGTCTTCGTGACGACGCGCGAGCGTTTGTATCTGCAAGAGGAATGGCTTTTCCCGCTCGCCGGTTTGGCGTTGACGCAAGAAAACGATCAATCTGTACCTGCGGGTTTTGCATCCGATGCCGTGCGTCTCTTTGCCCAGCACGCCCACCGCATTCAACCAGGCTTCTCGTCGGCAGCCGAGTTAGACCACGTCCTGCGCATCTGCCGCCTGGTTGATGGTATGCCGCTGGGCATCGAACTGGCCGCGGCCTGGCTGACCGGTCTGAGCTGCCGGCAGATCGCCAACGAGCTAGAGCGCGGGCTGGACATCTTAACGGCGCGCTACCAGAATACGCCCGGGCGCCACCGGAGCATGCGCGCGGTGCTAGAACAATCTTGGGAGCGGCTCTCTAGGGAACAACAAGGGGTCCTGGCGCGCCTGAGCGTCCTACACGGCGGGTTCGACCTGGAAGCGGCGCGCGCCATCGCCAGCGCCTCCCCCTTGACCCTGACGATTCTCGTCGAAAAGTCGATGGTGCATCAGACTACAACCGACCGCTATCAACTGCACGAACTGCTACGCCAGTTTGCTGCCGGACATCTCCAAAACCCGGCGCAAGCATGCACCGACCATGCCTTGTTTTTTGCCGATTTTGCGCATCGTTGTTACGAACTGTTCCTGAACAAACGCTATCACGAGGCTGTTCAAGGTTTCTCCCAGGAGATCGACAACTTGCGCACGGCCTGGCAGTGGCTTGTACAACGTCTGGAGTCTGACCCCAATATAGTTGTGGCCGCGCAGGGTCTGGCAAAGTTGGTCACACCCTTGACCTGGTTTTATCACGAGCGGACGCTGCACTGGGAGGGAAAGGAGAGATTTCAGGCGGCCTGCCACGCCGTGGCCGCGGCGCTCAATCGAGAGGCTTATCCAGGCGCGCCCGACAATCAGCTCCAGATTTTGCTCGCTCGTCTCCGGCTGGGATTTGCTCAGTTTCTCTACTTTCTGGGCGAGTATCCGCAGGTGGAACAGACTGTAGCGGCAGCCCTGTCGGCATTGCGAGGAGCCGATCTGGCCGGTGAGCAAGCGGCAGGGCTGGAATTGATTGCCAGGTCTCACTTCCGGCGTGGCAACTATAGTGAGACCAGGGCGCTCCTGCAGCAGAGTCTGGCATTGATGCGGCAGGCAGACGATGGCCTGGAAGTGGCGCGGGTACTCTCGACTCTGGCCGTGACAGCCGCCAACGAAGGTGACTATGATACGGCCGTAGAGTTGCACAGCAGAACTGCGGCCATCTATCGCACCCACAATTACACCATTGGCATGGCTCGCGCGCTGATCAATCTGGGCTGCACGTATCGGTGGCAAGGTAATCTGGCGGCGGCCAGGCCCCTGCTCGAAGAGGGCCATACTATCGCCCTGGAGAGCGGCAACCCTTTTCTGATCATGTTTTCGACCAGCAATCTTGCCTCGACTCTTTCTGAATTGGGCGATCTTGAACGCGCAAAGGAGCACTATCAAGAGAGCCTGGCCCTGGCGCAGGAGCAGAATGACCAACGCTGGATCGCCGCCAATTTGAACGGCATGAGTCTCAACCATCTACGCTTGAATGAGCTGGATGATGCCGAACACTGCGCCCGTGCAGCGCTGGCCACTTCACATACGCTGCGCACTGACCCTGATACGCTTAGCAGCCTCTCCTACCTGGGACAAATATGGGCGCGGCGCGGCTGGGTGGACGCAGCAGTGGCCGTGCTGCTCTATGTGGAACGCCATCCGGCAGCGACGGCGTCCGATAAATCTCTCAGTACCAGCTTACTGGAAGAGCTAAGAGCCGAGTTACCAGCAGAACTGATCGGAGTTATCGACGAGTGGTGCGCTTCCAAAACCCTGGGCGAACTTGTGCATTGGATCGACACAGTCCAGCGTGGAAGAGCCCAATTTTTCGGCGTCATTCCGTAATGACTCTACGCTGCTGAACCTACCCCTCACGCGCCGCCGGGACGATGCACCGCTGGCCAAGGATCATGCAAGGGAATGTACACAGCACCGTTACCGCACAACTGTTGGCAGAACTTAGTGAGCCGCGTTCATCTGTAATTCGCTCAGGCGGACCGTTTGCTGAAGCACAACTCTGTTCTCGACGTTGCGGATCTCCATGCGGATCTCCGGGTCGGTTTGGTCCCAGTCGACATGGATCAGACCGTAGTTGTCCTCGGTGTAGATCTCGCCCACACGGTAGAGGTCGGGGACGGGCCGGTCGTAGTTGCGCGTCAGGCCGCTCGAGTTGACCTCCCACAGCGGGTAGGGGACGCCCTCGGTCCAGCGCGAGAACTGCGCCCGGTGCGTATCGCCCGTGATAAAGATCACGCCATTAGCGCCGGTCTGTACGATGAGGTCGATCAGGCGTTGGCGCTCGTCGGGAAAGTTGGACCAATTCTCCCACCCGGTCCCCTCCTGCAAAAAGGGAATGCTGGTGGCAATGATCCGCACTTCTGCTGGGCGGCGCAGTTCGGTCTCCAGCCATTGCCACTGCTCTTCACCTAACATACGAACCTCTGGCCCGCTCGTTGCTGTGTAAGGGCCTACGTACCTTTGCCTGCGCACGGCATATTCAGCCTCTGAGACCCGCTTGAGCGGCGAGCGATCCCAGCGTGTGTCGAGCAGGATGAGTTGCACACGTCGGCCCGGTGGGCCATCAAGGTAAGCCGTGTAGACGCCGCCGTCACGCAGCCGGCGTTCGCTGCCGGCGGGTTCACCAAAAAAGTCGAGAAAGATGGCTTTCGACGCTGCCTTCTGCGGATACTCTGCCCCGCCATCGTTGACGCCGTAGTCGTGGTCATCCCAGGTGGCGACCACCTGGGTCGATTCGCGCAAGCGCCGGTAGCCCGGCTGGCGACCCAACTGCTCATATTTGGCGTGCAGTACGGCCATATCGGTAGTGTCGCCATAGATGTTGTCGCCCAGAAAAACAAAGCGGTCGGGCCGGCTGGCGATCACCGCCTCCCAGATTGGCTGTGGTTGGTCTTGTTCGGCGCACGAGCCAAAGGCGATGACGCTGATCGGCTGGGCGCTCGCAGGGGGTAAGGGAGAGAGCGGTGCCGGCCCTAGCCGACACGCCGTGCATACGAATGCGCCCAGTAAGATGAGCAATCCTCGTCGCATGAGCCTCATTTTTAGTCTCCGAACATCACAACACCGTTGCCTCTTTACGCAACAGCCTTTATGGGCGGGCCATGATGACATGATAAGCTTTTCCAGACCACATGAGAGCTTCGTACAAAAAATCAACGTGACCCAACGCGCGGCAAGAAGGTTACGCGGAGTTTGCACGTCCATCAGAACTCTTTAATTGTGGCAGAGCCCTCCGGGAGGTGGCTGACGAGATTCGGGTTATTTAGGGGCTTCTGCGGCCACCTCCCGGAGGGCGACGTAGCAGTGCGGTTGCAGGATTTACCTGTCATCCTGTTCCGGGCCAAATTTATCCGAACCGGAAGTAGATGGGTTATAATACCCTGAGTTGTGCTACAACGACGAAAGCGATGCCATTCAGCCATGAGTGAACCCACCCTCCGCCCGGACAGCCTGGTCGTCTACAAACAGCGCCCAGCGCGCGTCACCGGCCTCAACGACAAAAAGGTCGATATCCAGATCGACCACGGCGAGACCGTGAGCGTACGCCCAAAGGATGTGTTGCTGATCCATCCCGGTCCCCTGCGCACGCTCAACGAATTGAAGCCGCAGCAAGGGGAAATCACGGCGGCCTGGGAACTGCTGGCCGGTGATACAACCACCCTGCGCGACCTTGCCGAGCTCGCCTTTGACGCATACACGCCGGCCACGGCCTGGGCTGTCTACCAACTGCTCCTCGATGGTCTCTATTTTAGCGGCGAACCACACGAAATTGTGGTTCATTCGCCCGAAAAGGTGCAAACCATCCAGACCGCGCGCGAGGCCAAGCTCGCCGAGGAACGCGCCTGGCAAGCTTTTTTGGTGCGGATGCAGGAGAGCCAGTATCATCCCAGCGATGAGCGCTATCTGGCCGATGTGGTGGCGCTGGCGTTGGAGCAGCGCGAACAGAGCCGGGTGCTGCGGGCGCTCGGTCGCGAAGAGACGCCCCAGAATGCGCACGCGCTGTTGCTCGCTACCGGCTACTGGGCGCCGACGGTCAACCCCTATCCAGCCCGCCAGCGTGTCTCTATCACGGTACCCGAGTTGCCACTCCCGCCTCTACCAGACGAGGCGCGGCGTGACCTTACCCACCTGACAGCTTTCGCCATCGATGACGAAGAAGCCAGCGACCCCGACGACGCTATCAGTTGGGAAGAGGGCAGGCTCTGGGTCCATGTGGCCGATGTTGCTGCCCTGGTGCCACCTGATAGCCCGGTCGATCTGGAGGCGCGCAACCGGGGCGCAAACCTCTATCTGCCCGAAGGCACCATTCCCATGCTGCCCCCGGCCGCGACGGATATGCTTGGCCTTGGCCTGGCTGAAATATCGCCTGCCCTTTCGTTTGGAATGGATTTTGACTCCGATCTGGCGCTGGCCTATGTCGAGATTGCGCCAAGTTGGGTGCGCGTTGTACGCCTCAGCTACGATGAGGTGGAGGACCGGCTGGCAGAACCACCCTTCGCGACGCTGGATAGGATCGCGCGTACCTTCGCCGCCCGCCGCATTGCCAACGGCGCCGTCGAAATCAATCTGCCCGAAACGAAGATTCGCGTGGTCGATGGCCGGGTCGTGATCCGGTCGCTGCCGCCGTTGCGCAGCCGCGACCTGGTGCGCGAAGCCATGCTGATGACCGGTGTAGCCGTGGCGCAGTATGCCCAATCGCACAAGCTCCCTCTGCCTTACAGTGTGCAAGAGGGGCCAGATGAACAGTTTGATCTGAGCGATGGTGCGCTCTCTGCCATGTTTGCCCAACGCCGCTATCTGCGGCCCAGCCAGCCTCGGGCAATACCGGGCCCGCATCGAGGTTTAGGGCTCGATCAATATGTACAAGCCACCAGCCCGTTGCGGCGCTATGCCGATCTGCTCGTTCATCAGCAATTGCGCGCCCATCTGCGCGGCGAGCCACCGTTGGAGACAGCAGCCGTGATGGCGCGGCTGGCCGAAGCCAGCACAGGCACGATCTCCGTGCGCCGCACCGAGCGTATCTCCAACAGCCACTGGCGTCTGGTCTATCTTCTCCAGCACCCACGCTGGGAGGGGGAAGGCATTGTGGTCGAACGGATCGGCTCGCGCAACATCGTGCTCATCCCCGAACTGGAGCTAGAGACCGAGATCTACGGCCGGCCCGACCTCCCACTCGACGCCATCGTCAACCTGCAACTAACCGAAGTCAACCTCCCGGCGCTCGAAGCGCGCTTTCGCGTCTTGAAATAGCAGGACACCCCCTGTATTTCTACCCCTGGACCTATACCGTTACTAGCGAATGACCCTGCTTCTATCGACCCTCTTCCTTCATTCACGCTCATCATAAAATAAAATTTTGTATTATTCAACATTGCTTTTATAATCTTATAACAGCGATTTAGGCATAGCTAACTTAATATTTAGGAGGGACACATCCTATGTCTGCCATCTTGACACGACGCTTGCTGCTCCGGGCCGGAGCAGCAAGCAGTCTTGGCCTGGCCGGAGCAGTCGTTCTTCAGACCCAGCCACCGGTCGTTGCGCAAGACCCGACACCGGCGAGCGACAATGGTCACGGCGAGCATGCCGGGATTGATATGCCTGGCTTTGTTGGCGAGATCAACCACGAGTTCAATGGCTTCAATCCTACGGATATTCTGACCGACTTCAACTACGGCGACCGCATCAGCACGCTAGAGAACGGCCAGACACTGCGCGAGTACGACTTTATCGCTGGGGACAAAGACCTGGAGGTAGCCCCGGGCATTCTCTATCCGGCGTGGACCTATAATGGCCGCATTCCAGGACCCACGATTCGTTGCACTGAGGGTGACCGGATTCGGGTCAATTTTCTCAACGGCAGCGCCCATCCGCACACGATCCACTTCCACGGCATCCACCCGGCCAATATGGATGGCGTCTATGAGGTAATCCAGCCAGGCCAGAGTTTTGTGTACGAGTTTGACGCCGAACCCTTTGGCGTACACGAATATCATTGCCACGTGATGCCACTGGCCAAGCACATTGCCAAGGGGCTGTACGGCGCCTTCATCGTCGACCCCAAGCAAGGATGGCCTGGTCAGGCTGGTCATGAATTCGTAATGATCATGAGCGGCAATGACATCGACTTTGATGGAGAGAACGATCTCTACAACGTCAACTTCGTCCCCTTTCACTACGACCGCCACCCGATCAAGATCAAGGTCGGCCAACTGGTCCGTATCTTTCTGGTCAACATGTTGGAGTTCGACCTGATCAACTCGTTCCACCTGCACGCCAACTTTTTCTACTGGCATCCCACCGGCACCAACCTGACGCCCAGCGAATACACGGATACGATCATTCTGGGGCAGGCGCAGCGCGGCCGGTTGGAGTTTACCTACCGCTATCCCGGCAAATATATGTTCCATGCCCATGTCACCGAGTTCGCCGAGTTGGGCTGGGCGGGGGTCTTTGAGGTGGAGGAATAAACGATGGAGACTACAAATCCAGTTACACCACAGCCCTCTGGTCTGGGCAAGACCTTCGGCCTCTTCGTCATTCCGTTGATTCTGCTGGCTGGTGTGATTCTCTTGTTCTTGTACACCGGCGGCGCCGGCCTGCAGGTGGAGCCAGCCGCACCTATCGAAGCACTGACCTTTGAGCGCACCATTCTGCGTCCCGGGGAATTCGAGTTCCACGTCCGCAACACCGGGCCGGAGGAAGTAACGTTGGCCCAGGTGATCATCAACGACGCAGTCTGGCAATTTCAGGCGGCGCCCAGCTATACCCTGCCGCGGTTGGGGCGGGCAGTGCTCACGGTTCGCTACCCATGGGTCGAGGCCGAGGCGTACGAGATCCGGTTTTTCTCGACCAACGCAATTCCTTTCGAGACCAGCATCGATGTCGCCACGACCACCGCCACGCCTGACGGCGGCACTCTGCTCAGCTTCACTCTGATCGGCTTGTACGTTGGTGTAATCCCAGTTTTTTTAGGCATGTTCTGGTTCCCGGCGCTGCGGCGACTGGGGCCGCAAGCGCTGATGTTCCTCATGGCGCTTACGGCTGGACTGCTCGTCTACCTAGGCATTGATGCCACGGATGAGGCGCTCGAGCAGGCGCGCGAGATCGGCAGCCCCTTCCAGGGGGTGGGGCTGGTTGGCCTGGGCATTGTCGTCACCTTCTTGCTGCTCGACGCTATCTCCCGTCGCCAGGCGGGCATCGGCCGCAAAGAGTCAGAGCAACGCCTCGCCGTGGCCTTTATGATCGCCATCGGCATCGGGCTCCACAACCTGGGGGAAGGTCTGGCCATCGGCGCAGCCTACAGCGTGGGCGCTGCCGCACTGGGTACGTTCCTGGTGGTCGGCTTTATCCTGCAAAATATTACCGAAGGGCTGGGGATCATTGCGCCGGTTTTAAAAGACCGCCCTGCCTTGTCGAGCCTGCTGTGGATGGGGTTGATCGGTGGCGCGCCGGCCATCATCGGCGCCTGGATCGGCGGGTTGAGCTACTCGCAGCCACTTGCTGTGCTCTTTCTGGCCGTCGGCGCCGGCGCCGTCTTTGAGGTAGTCTATGAGATCGCCAAGCTGATCCAGCAAGATACCGCCAGGCGACCGATGCCGGTGACGATCTTCGCCGGTGTCACTGCGGGGATGTTGCTGCTCTATGTGACGGGCTTGCTGATCAAGTGAGGAAGATCATGCGCACCCGAATTTTCCCCTGGCTAATCTCTCTGGTCTTCCTGGCGTTGCTGGCCGCCTGTGGGGGTCAGACGCCGGCGCAGCCATCGCTGGAAGTGACCCTGCACGCCCAAGACATCAAGTTTAATCCGACGACGATTCAAGCCAGGGTTGGTCAGCCGGTGAGGCTCATCTACGTCAATGAGGGAAAGATTGACCATGCCTTTGCCCTTCCCGGTCTGGTCGATGAACAGAAAGTCCGGCCTGGACAGACGATAGAGTTTACCTTCACGCCCAAAAGAGCAGGCCAGTTCAAGTACGTGTGTGCGATCCCCGGGCATGAACTTGCCGGTATGGTGGGCACGTTGGTGGTAGAACCCTGAGCCGCCTGAGAAGCAAGCGGCACTGATGGGCGATGACCTGAGCAAGCTACTCTACGCTGTCGGCTTGAACCGCGCCAGCCGGGCCATTATTCAGCAAAACCTCTTCATTTCGCTGGGGATCATTGGGTTGTTGATTGTCACTTTGGTGATTGGTGTGGTGCAATTGAGCGGCGCGGTGGTGCTGCATGAGGGAAGCACCATCGTCGTTGTACTGAATGCCTGAGGTTGCTACGCTATCTCTGAAAACTCGTTATAATGCGCGTGTAGCGCACTTTGTGGTAATTACTGACACCAAACACCTTGTCGCTTACGCTATGATTGGGACAACGGCGCAGGTAGCCTTTGCCTTCCGTAGCCCGGTTGACCGGCGAATCTTCACTCTGCCCCAATAAGCACACAGATTGCAAAAACACTTCATTTGTCTCTTCTCTGTGTTTATTATGTTTTTTGCGGCTTTATGAGATTTGTCGGCCAGCCGGTTTCCACAGCAGAGCGCCTTTTTGCCGTACGGAACGGGTTGGTGTTACGAAAGTTATTGTCCCCAACCAGGTGGCGCAAGGTCGCTGAATTTATGCTCCGCAACCAGACCGGCTGTGAGTTGGCCGCGTCCGAACAGATGGAACAGGCACTGAATGGTCTGCATCTGCCCCCCTCACTTTTACAGAAACTACAGACAAGCGTGTACAATGCCGTCGTCCGCATTTGCGCCGCCCATGTAGAGGGGGAAGTGTGGGTTCACCTCTTTGTTGCCGGGCCGGCGCTGGCGGCGGAGCAGGCAGACGGTGATCCCGCCGGGCAGATCAACAGGGGTGCCCCGGCGGCAGATCCAGGCTGGGGGTTCTTTCTGATCGAACGCCGGGCATCCGCCGGCACGAGTGGTTCTGAAGCCTGGTCCATCGTCGAACTCTACTGTTACCAGGAAGGGTCATGAATCACGCCGACCATGTCAATTTGTTGCGCGAGGGCATCCCCGCACAAGGCGGCGTATGGGCGGATTTTGGTGCGGGAACGGGCGCATTTACACTGGCGTTGGCCGATCTGATTGGTCCTGGCGGCACCATCCACGCGGTTGACCTGAATGGCGCCGCATTGTGTAGCCAACAGCAAGCCATGCGCACCCGCTTTCCTACGACAACGGTTTTTTATCACGTCGCTGACTTCCGGCAGCCACTCGACCTGCCACCGCTTGATGGCCTGGTCATTGCCAACGCACTCCCCTTTCAGCGCGAGCCGGAGCCGGTCGTCCACCTGTTGCGGAGCTATCTGCGGCCCGAGGGCCGTCTGCTTATCGTTGAATACAACATCGAGCGTGGCAATTTTGCGGTTCCCTACCCGATTCCGTATCCAATCTGGGTAAAGCTGGCACAGGCTGCCGGCTTTACCCACACGACGCTGTTGGCGACCCGTCCCAGCCGATTTCTGCGCGAGCTCTACTCAGCAGCCAGTTGGTAGGGGGAACCGCAGATTGGCTGTTCTGGGAGCACGTATCATGACCGACCTTCATCAAAATCAACCTGTCTATAGCGCCGGAACAGCGCTGGAGCAGGCGGACGCAGCCATGATCCTCCTGCATGGCCGGGGTGCATCGGCGCACGATATTCTGACGCTGACCCAGGGATTTGACCCAGGCGGTGTGGCCTATCTGGCTCCCCAGGCGGCGGGGAGCCAGTGGTATCCCAACCGGTTTATTGCCCCGCTTGCCAGCAACGAGCCGTGGTTTTCGTCGGCGATAGCCTGGATTACCCAGATGCTGGCGCACGTGCAGCGCGCAGGTCTGCCGCTGGAGCGCATCTTTTTGCTTGGCTTTTCACAAGGAGCGTGTTTGGCATTAGAATATGCTGCACGCCACCCACAACGGTATGGCGGTGTCTTTGGCCTGAGCGGCGCCTTGATCGAGAACGGCGATCAGCCGCGCTCCTACGAGGGTTCGCTCGCTGGCGCACCAGTCTTTCTTGGTTGTAGCGATGTGGATATGCATGTCCCACTGGCGCGCTTCGAGCGGACGGCCGAGATCTTTCGCCAGCTTGGCGCTTCTGTCACCAAGCGTGTCTATCCTGGCATGGGCCATACAGTCAACGAGGATGAACTTGCCTTTATCCGCCAACAGTTGTCCGAGGCGGTCGCCCCGCGATAAACAAATTCACAATTTACCATTCACACCTATCGAGCTTCATGATTCCTCACGATTATCACATGCACTCCAACTTCTCGTGCGATTGCAAGGCGGCCATGGCCGATATGTGCCGTAGCGCGATCGCACAGGGCATCCCCGAAATTGGCTTTACCGAACATTATGACCTGCACCCCAATGAGCCGTGCCGCGATTGGTTCCGGGCCAAGGCCTGGTGGGCGGAGTTGGAACGCTGCCGGGTGGAGTTTGCTGACCGGCTCACCATCCGCGCCGGTATCGAGATCGGCGAACCGCACCTCTTTCGGCAAGAGACGGAAGACCTGCTGGCGCAACTCCCCTTTGATTATGTGCTTGGTTCGCTCCACTGGGTGCGGTCGGAAAGCGTCTTCGACCCCGCCTACTTTCGCAGCCGTAGCAGCAATGAGGCGTATGAGGCGTTTTTCATCGAACTGGAAGAGATGACACGCAGCGGCGACTTTGACATTCTTAGCCATTTCGATGTGCCGGTGCGGACAGCCTTTGCCGTCTATGGCCTCTATGAGCCGGAACGTCACGAAGCGACGATTCGTGCAATATTGCGCAACTGCATCCGGCGCGGCATTGCCCTGGACCTCAACACCGCCGCATTGCGCCGCACCGCCAATGTGTTGACGCCGGGACTGACGATCCTGCGCTGGTACACGGAGATGGGTGGCGATCGCGTCACGCTCGGCTCAGACGCACACCACCCCGAACATGTGGGGATGCACCTGGAAGTAGCGTTGCATACGGCTTGGGCCGCTGGCCTGCGCTCCGTTACGATGTTTGAGAACCGCCAGGCCAGGCTTGTACCGATCCCCGGCCCTTCACAGCCGGCTTCCGCGCTTGCGTAGGGTGAGTCTAAGTGCGATAGCTGAGGAGTTCGTATGTGGGCATGCGAACGGGTTTGCACGCCCACGTACGAATGAACTTGCGCGTGGGCGTGCAACCACCCCACCCGGTAGTGTACTAACGCTGCGCAAGCTGGCCTTTCATCTTGCGGTCGAGCCAGCGCACGGGTTCGCCCATCAAGTACAACATAGTCCGGATCCCCGCATTGCGCCAGACATTCTTTGCCTCACGCCACTGTAAGTTGGAATCGAGACAGACTTTCTTCATCTCGACATCAGCCTCGACGCCCAGGTGCGTAGCAAGAGACTTTAACACGTGTGTCCACGTCTTATCTTGTTGTTCAGAACTGCCCAGGTAGCGAAACCAGAACTCATAGATTGGGTCGGCAGCGCGCGCCAGCGTCTGTACCTGGGCAACGGTGTGACCCGCTTCTTCGTAAGTGCTAAATGTATTCCATCCAGCTTCTGGAAAGCCCTCGTGCGTCATCACCGTAAAGCTGATCTCGTCGGCGTAGAGAATGAGCACCCCCCCGGCCACGGGCAGCAAGCTCGGCAGCCCCGGCGCCGGTGGCACCTTACCGTTGATCAAGACCACCGCGCCCGGCTCGATGCCGGCCAGCGGCGGGTAGAACCGGTTCTCCGGCGGCTGGAATTCGGGGAAGCGTTCTTTCCACACCTGCATCACTGCGGGCGGCGCCATCTCTAGCCCGGTAAGGTGTATTCGATATGTCTTCTGCCAGAGTGCACCAAATCCCTGAAGTGGGCTGACCACTTCGCTGCCATCCACATTCAAATTGATCGCACCGTGCGGCACATCCGATACTTTTAGCTTGTGGACCGGCTGCGCCCAATTCGCCGAATCCGCTGCCCCTTCTCGGCTGGCAAGCGGCATCTCTACCTGAGGATCGGTCTGTTCTGTGGTCATTTCGCCCTCCTGTTATCGTTTGGGAACCGCACGGCGCTTTGCTTCGTTCAGCCAGCTAAAGCTGGTTTCCCCGTGCCACCACCATCAGTGTTATATCGTCTTCCTGTTCGTGCTCCGCACCGGCGTACCGCCTTACATCTTCGAGCACTGCCTTTGCCAGCCCAACCCCCGGCCCGGCGTAGTCGCTGATTACCTGTGCAAGCCGTTGGCTGCCATACATCGCTCGTGCGGCGTTGCGCGTTTCGATGATCCCGTCGCTGTAGAGCAAGAGCGATTCGCCGGGCGCCAGGTACGCTTCGGTTTCATCATACTGCTGGCCCGGCATCATGCCTAATGGCATTCCCCGCGCATAGAGAGTCTGGGCGCCGCCAGCGCCGCGCCGGTAGGGCAGATTGTGACCCGAATTGGCAAAGCGAAACTTTCCCGTCTCCAGGTCGAGCAGCCCGTAAAGACACGTGACAAACATCCCTGCCGGTATATCCTGGTTGAGCACCTCGTTTACCTCTTGTAGGACAGCGCCCGGCGCCTTTTTCTGGCGAGCGATGGTACGAATGAGGCTGCGTGCGCTTGCCATGAGCAACGCCGCCGGCACCCCTTTGCCCACCACATCGCCAATGACCAGGGCCAGCTGGCGCTCATCGAGCAAGAGAAGATCATAGAAATCGCCGCTGACCTCATGCGCCGGTTCAAAATGAGCAGCCAGCGCCCAGCCATCCAGGATAGGCAGCGCCTTTGGCAAAAGCGTCTGTTGCACCGTGCGCGCCAGGCGAAGCTCTTGGGCGATCCGCTCACGGGCTACGGCGGCCTCTTTCTGCTCCTGAACAAGCTGGGCCACCCGCAAAGCCGGGGCAACCTGGGCAACCAGCATATTGAGCAGCCGGCGGTCGCCGGCACTATAGCCGGTGCCGCTACGCCGCGGCCCCAGGCTGAGCCAGCCAAGCAACTCGCCGTGCGAGAGCATAGGCGCCACCAGCACAACCCGCCGCCGTTGCAGCGCCTGTTGGCCTGGAGAGTCTACTGCCAGATCGGCCAGGTCCGTCACACCGCCCAGCCGCAGGAGGTGCGTGATCAATCGATCATCTGCCGCCACAATCCAGGGCGCCGGGTTGCTGCCGGGCGCACACTCTGCATACCCCTGTTTGTGGCGGACCCAACAGCTGATCCAGACCGGCGCCAGCGTCTCTTCGATGGCAGCCTTGAGGCGGCCGATCAGCCGTTCCATGTCGATCTCATCGCGCACCACCGCGCCAAAGGCGGCCAGGATGCGCGCCGCATCATATTGGCGCCGGAAGAAACGATAATCGATGCTCTCCTGGACACGGCGCCGGAGCGGAGCTACCAACGCCGCTGTCAACAGAGTAGACATGGAGATCGTCAGCGGTGATGAGACCCCCGTCAGCGCAGGAAAGAGCGCAGGGAGACTCACGACGCTGATAAAGTAGATGGCAGCCAGTAGCGCCGTTAATACACCATAGACCAGCGCACGGTTGAGTAACAGGTCCACATCCCACAACCCGTACCGCAAGATCGAGATAAAGATCGAGAGCGGCACCAGGTAGAGCAACAAAAGATAGGTTGGTTGGATGACCAGGTTGTTCAGCGCGCCAAACCAGACCGGCGCCGGCAACCCCGGCCAGAGCAAAGGAGGGGCATAGATCAACCCATAGGAGACCACTGCCACCGATGCGCTCAGGAACACCCACTTGGTCTGCTGGCGTTGTACCGGCTCGGTCGTACAATAGTAGCGTTGCACCTGGGCAACCAATCCAGAAACAAACCACCCCAGATGCAGGGCCAGGCCCGGCAAGGTCATCGAAAATGGGTTTACAGGATCAAGCAGCGGAAGCGGATAGATGATCCAGTACAGGCACCACAGACCACACGCCGCCGCCATTCCTTTCGTCCAGCGGTGGGTAAAGCGTCCATCGGGAAAGATGTAAAAGAAGACAATCGCACACCAGAGTCCCAGCGCCTGCACAGTACGTGAAGCCAGGCTCAAGGGAAGCGCCACAGCCAGCAGACTGTCTAGCGGCGGGGTGATGTACACGCCATAGGTGATGGCGGTCAGCGCAAAGAACAACGCGATGCGCTCACGGCCCTTACGCCAGAGCATGATCGCAGAGATGGAGGCAAAGGCCAACACCAGCCCTGCCTCCAGGCCGAGCATGAGAAAACCATAGATCTGCGGTGTTACGCCAAATTGACCGAGCAGCTGTGCGTCTGCCGGCGTAAGCTGAAGATGGGCTGCTGGTGGCTGAGTGGCAACGTGGCTCAACTCTGCATAGCGCCGGGGCAACGCCGCCACAAAGAGGCCGAGCGACAGCAACGTCATCCCGGCACAGAGGCTCCACCACAGCCCTAACTGCGTTTGTGCTACACCCGTCGTAGGGCGTGCCTCGCCTGGTTTCAGGGCTGATGAGTATCTGACCACCGCTTCGGGCGCCATAGGATAGGTCCTCGCGATCAAGCTAGGTACGGTTGTGCGTCTCTGTCTTTCACCTCCAGACTTGCTGACCCGATTAAACCATGTCCCGCGCCCAATAGGGTGGCACAAAATGCTACACAGAGTACCACAGAATGTAGCGCAAAGAGCAAGAATTCCAATGACGAGTGCGGATACAGCGAAGCATTCCCTGCGCTCGCCGTATCCGCACTCTTTGAACACCGGCAGACTGTTCCTGCGGGTAAGATTCAACCCTGCCAGACAAAGCTCCGCACGGCCCGTTCAGCGGCGGTGCGGAACCCTAGCCGCTGGTAGAGCCGCTGGGCATCACCACCGGGCTCGGCATAAATATAGGTCAAATCGTTGCCAAGCTCGTACGAATCGGCGATGGCGCGGCGGATGGCAGCGGCGGCCAGACCGCGCCGTTGATAGCGTTCCGCCGTCCGCACCGCCTCCACACGGCCCAGACCGTCAGCGGAGAAGAGTTCGCAACGACAGGCTGGCTCACCCTCTACGCGCACCAGATAGGCGCGGATGCGCGGGTCGCTGATCTCCAGTGTGTAGAGCGCAGCCAGCAGTTCTCGACGTTGGGTCTCTTCTGTCTCTTCGATGATGGAGGCCCAGGCGGCCCGGTCGGCGCCGGTTGCAACAAGCTGCACCGCAACCTCGGCGCCGCGCGCCTCATCCGGCCCGATATGGACCATCAGATCGCTGGTTGCGCCGCTCCATTCCTCGAACCCGGCGGCGAGGAGGCTGGGGATCAGGTCGTCCGGTGTGGTGAGACAATCGACATAGGCGGCCGGCGTGGCGCCCAGGCTGTGATAGTAGTCGATCACCTCGGCGGCGATGCGCCGGCCCTCACCTGCCCTGCCACGAAACTCGCCGGCATGGTTGGGGTCGATGCGTGGAATCAGCGGCGGGTTCAAAAATGCGCGCCATCCGTCCCGTTGCTCGCTTTGGGCGATGCAACACCAGTACGCACTCTCGTGCGCCAGGATGCGCGCCAGCGGTGAGCGATCACGCACTGTGGTTGGGTCAAAAGAACGAACCATCTATGGTCTCCACCCTATTTTGTCTGGAATTAGCTTGCATCCCAGAAGAATTTGTAAGCCATTATTCGCCCGCGGCAACCCCCACAAAGCGACCCGCTTCTAGCCAAAATGTGTGGGCTGCATATTCGCCCTGGCAATGAGGAAACGGCTCGGGCAGCGCGGGCACGAAGATCGTCCCATCGGCCCGAATCTCCCATTCCTCCTGCACACACCAGTTGAAGAGCACGATGCGCAGCGCCAGCTCCGGCCCCTCTTCCCGCCAGCGAAGAACGTTCAGCTCGCGGATGTCGTCGAGCGGTGTGCGGCGGAGGTGCGAGACGGCCAGGTAGGTACTGCCCGCTGCGTCGGCAAGGTCGAGGAGTTCGACCGCCGGGCCAGGGTCGGCGATCAGCGCCTGCGCTGCTGGCCAGCCGGCCTCCGTGGCAACCTCTTCTTCGAAGAAGGGCGCGTACTCCAGATAATCGTCTGCGCGGGGCACAAAGTGTTGCACGGGCCAGATAACATGCCCCTCCCAGCCGCTTGGAGTCGATGTGAAGACAATCGTGACGCCTCCACGCAGACCAAAGAGGGCCTGCTCAGCGTCAAAGTAACCCACCTGCGTGTGCAGAATCACCTCGGCCTGGCCGTCCCGGTCGAGGTCTTGCAGCAGCGCGGAAGAAGTGGTAGTCGGGGCCAACTGCATCTCCAGCGGCAGGAAATCACCGCTGCCAGGGATGGTGACCGTCATCTCCGGCACCACCTGGCTCAACTGAGCCAACTGTTCGAGAACAGGCGTTACCGGCGGGCCACCGGCGCACTCGTTGAGAAAGTGTTCGCCCGCAGCCACTAGTTGTGTCACGATCACCTCCCACGTCGCTGAATCCCAGTTGAGTGTCATCGGTTCGCCAGGAGCGGGCGGCTCGTACTCGTCAACGACACGCTCGATCTCGGCTGCGCTTGACGTTCTGATTTGCTCAAAGGGTTCCGCGCAACCCGCCGGTAAGACCGATTCGCCCAGGACGGGCTTGGCTGCCCGCAACCGGAGGTAAACCTCCTGCACCCAGCCCGTCAGCTCGGCCAGCTCTGTCTCGCTCATCGGCTCGTCGCCCTGGCCGGCCAGATAGCTATCGTCCTCGTAGACCGGCTGCCGGCCATAGAGCCAACGGTCGAACTGCGCCATCTCCTCGTCCAGCAGCCAATCTGCATCACGGTTTTGGGTGGCGCCGCCTTCGCACGGGACATGGTCGGCGTAGGCATAGCCATAGACAGTCACGATCAGGCGATTGCACAGACCAGGCTGGGTGGGCGCCTCGCCAAGATTCCAGCTCAACGCTGTGGCGACCGCGGCGCTGGCCCGTCCAGAGGTCAGTTCGCCGTAGACCAGGTGAGTCCACGCCAGCAGCGCCCGCTGCCAGGCCGCTCTATCCAACTCGCCGGCGCCGTGAAATTCCAACCGATCCGTCGCGGTCTCCAGGGTGAAGGGCGAAAAATTAGTCTGGATATAAGCCCATTCCTGGCTGTGGGCGGCAGCGATGGGAAATGTCTCTACGACCTCAGCGCAGTCTCCCACCAGCGCCTGATTGTCGGCGGTCAACTGGAGACTCTTGCAGCGGGTCGCGTCGCCACCGCCCATTTCGGTATACCCTTCCCAAGCCAGTACGGCCAGCGATTCGCCTGGCGCTGTAGCAGCCGGTGCGGAGGGCAATGGCTGAATCGGCGTACAGCCCACGAGTATGAGCATAACCATGAGCACAAACACTGGCGGCTTTGCCCCTTTGGGGATCAGGCTCATCGTAGTGTTCACTTTGGATTGAAGTTGCATCATATTTCCCTCCGAATCGGTGCGTTGCACACGTGTGTGCAACGCACCAGGTTCTCACTGAGTGCGCAGGGTCTGCACAATGGCCTCGAACTGCTCAAGGTCGCCAAAGGCAACAAAGAGCACCTCATGGGCGTTGATCTCGGCCACCAGGAGTGTGCTCAGCCCCATGGATTCGGCCTGGAGCCAGACCACAGGCAGCCCACTAGGCAGGATGCGCTCCTCCTCTGCCACCAGCCGGGCGCCCTGCGTCACCAATTCATCCTTGCGCGCCGCGGCAATTTGGGCCAGTGTCTGTCCCGGCGCCGGGCGCACGACAATATCGAACTTGGCCATACCGGCAGGCACACCCCCACCCCCCGGCCTTTCACCCGACGCCAGCGTGATCGTGGCGCCGGGAATGTCGGCGCCGTAGATGATCCAATCGGCGGGATAATCGAAGGCCAAGCCAACCTCCTCGTTGGTGAAGGTCTTCATATCCCCGACTAGGGTTGGCACAGCGGGCGCGGCGACTGGTGCACTTTTATCGAACTGCGCATAGATTTCGCTTGCCAGGGCGAGCATGGCCTCCTGGTCTGCTGCGGACGCTTCGCCCTCTCCGGCGCCGCTAAAGATCAGGTCGCGGACCGGGTCTTCGCCCGTCATCACATCGAACGACCGCAGCGTATCCAACCAGGTGTAGACCTGGCCCAACTGGTCGGCGTCCAGCCGTAAAGAACCCAATGTCTCCGGCTGATCGTTTAGACATGACGTGGTATAGGCAATGCCGGTGACATAGACGGTCACATCCCGGCAGAGCGGTGGTTCGGCGCCTTCCTCGTGGACGGCCAGCGCCAGCCCCCAGGAGGCGCCGCTGCGTCCAGCCTGTGCTTCGAGCGCAACCTGGCGCACCCACTCGGCGATCATGCGCTGTTCGGCTGGTGTGGCTGGGTTCGTACCTTGCCCCGTAAAGGTGATCTCCCCGGCGGGGGTGTCTGCGCTAAATGAGGCATAGCGCTGAACAAACCCGGCCAGCTCCTGGGGCCGGTTCATCTCGCTGACAAGCGGCACGGTCATCCTGGCGCCGCCACATTGACCAAAGGCCACCTGCTGTGCATCGATCTCGGCCTCGGCGCAGATGTCTTCCACCTGGCGCCAGACAATTGCCACGGACCCAAGCGCCGGCTCCGGCGCCGCCGCCAGTTCGATCCGGCTGCCTTCCTGGTCTGTGCGATACTCGTATTCCCGGTCTTCCGCCCGTACGATGATGCGATAGCCAGGGGTAATGGCCGGTGCGCAGAGGCGATCCGGCAGTGAAATGCCAAGACATTGGTCGGGCCAATCTACAGGTTCAAGGCTAACAATTTCGCTAGCCTCTGGGCCAAGTTGCAACTGCTGCC
This sequence comes from Chloroflexota bacterium, assembly GCA_003577005.1. The sequence continues at coordinate 39,337 of QEUW01000044.1, forward strand.
GCAACAATTGCAGCGCCATCTGTACCGGCGGCGCCTGGCTCAGGTCTTCCGCCAAGGCTGGGGGGTCACTCGCCGGCGGCGCGGTGGGGATGGCGGGTGTGGCCACCGGCGTCTCTGCCAGTACGCCTGGGGGGGGCGATTGGGCAGACCGGCAGCCGGCCAGCAGCAACAGCGTACTGAGCAAAAGAATCAGAACTCGACTCCACAACTTGATCAACGCACTTTCCTCTTTCTGAAGTATCAACAGAATCTAATTGTCCACAGCTAGCTCGAAAGAAGCCTGCACCCCATCCACCTCCACAGTATAGTCGCCGGCAGGTAGCCCGGCCATATCCAGCGGGATGGATTCTTCAAACGGCACCAAGACCTGTGCGCACATGGCGCTGGCATCGCGCACAGTGATAATCTCGATATAGAACGTATCACCGGTAAACCGCTGGCGGATCTCGCCGATCTCCGTGCAGGCATCGCGCAGAAAGCCACGCACGACCGCATTTGCCTGCACCGGGAACGATTCCAACAGTTGCACCTCGACACCATCAACGAGCGCTTGGCCCACTACCGTCTCGCCCGCAGGCGCAGAAGCAGGCTCCTCGACTCCTATCTCGTCGCCGACAAACTGGAAGGTGGCAATTACCTGCTCTACCAGTGCCCGGTTTTCTGGCGTTACCTTGCCTTCGACATAGGGCTCGGCCTGGTTGCCCGTCAATTGGTGGGGTTCGACCATGAGTTCGTAGACAAATGGCCCATGGATCGCCACGATCTGCGTCGTGATGCCGGCAGGTCCCACAGGTAGGTCATCGACGCGCAGCGCCGGCTCGCCGCCGAGTTCAATCTGTTCGATGCTCTTGTTCTCCAGCAGCGCCAGGTCGTAGGGGATGATCTGGCTGTTGGCAAGCAGTTGTTCAGTGTCCTCCAGAGTCAACCCTGCGCTGTTTTCCGTCACGGCGACCGAGAGTTTATAGACAACCGCACGTGGCTCCCGATACGCAAATGAGTCGTTTGGCTCGACCACCTTGACGCCGGGAAAGAGCACCTCTGGGCCGCTGATACCAGTGCGCATCGAATAAGTGCTCAGCGGGTATTGGATCTCATAGCCGCTGTCAGCGCGATAGAGTTTCCATTCCTCCGCTGCTGGCTGCGGTTGCACGGCGGGCAAGTGGACAGTGCAGGCCGCCAAAAGTAGGGTTAGCAGTAGGGCGCACACAGTAAACCAGTTGCGCATGATTTTCCCCTTTAGGTTTATCCCATTCAGAACAGATGGATCGTTTGCAGACCCACGGTGAGCGCTAGCACGATTATACCAAAGACAAAACCTTCCGTTGCGCGGCGATGCAGCACTGTTTCGGGCTGCACATGACGCAATGCCAGGGTGCTCAAAAAGAGCGCAATCGAACCGGCCAGGCAAGCAACGGCTTCTTGGTAGACCCAGAAGCCACTGCTGTTTGGCAAGGATAGGGCTGCACCACCTACCAGGTGCGCCAGCAGCCAAGCGAGCAACCCGGCTAGACCGAAGCTAAATGCGGCAGTGGTCAGAACGCGTTCCTGTAACGGTGCCTGTTTCATCGTAAGCCTCCTTGCCGTCACGGGCTATGACGTGATGACGGCGGCAATTGTTCCTTGAAACGGAACGGCCCTACCATAGACAGTTTTATACCTGAAGCCAGTTTAGCTGAGGTAGACCTTGATCAGGTGTTACTAAACACCACAACGGCAAGTACAGCAAGTGCTACACATATAGTGCCTATCCGAACAACTCTGCGACCAAGCTCTTTCGCGGGTGTAGTTATCGGACCCGCAACCGTTATTCGGGTAGGTTCGTAATACCGAATCCCTCTATTCACTTTGGTATTTTTGGCTGTTACTCACTGGTCAGTACGCAAAGTGAACAACCGGATTTCGTACCAGTCTGCTTTGGCGATTTGCTCTCTGGTCTGCTATGCTTGGGGTGAGACGGTTGTTGTCGGGGTGCCCGCTGGGCCCCGTTGCTGTCCTGATCTGTTGTTGTTTTCAGCCTAAACAACCCTTGTTTGGGCCGACCAAGAATCCATTGTCTACCCAGTCTCCCACCGTTACGGACACCGCCTTGATTGACATTCAACGCATACAAGAGATCGCCCAGGCCGTACGCGAGAACGTTGCGCGCGTGATCGTAGGCAAAGATGATGTGGTCGAGTTGCTGTTGGTGGCGCTCTTCTGCGAAGGCCACGTACTGCTCGAAGATGTACCCGGCATCGGCAAGACCACACTAGCCAAGACGCTGGCCCGCTCGATTGGTGGCAGCTTTCAGCGCATCCAGTTCACCCCTGACCTGCTCCCGTCGGACATCACCGGGGTCAGCATTTTCAACCAACAGACGCAGAGCTTCGAGTATCGCCCCGGCCCGGTCATGGCGCAGATTGTGCTGGCCGACGAGATCAACCGCGCCGGGCCACGCACCCAATCGGCGCTGCTCGAGGCGATGGAAGAGCGGCAGGTCACGGTGGATGGCGTCACACGCCCGCTGCCCTATCCCTTTCTCGTGCTGGCGACCCAAAACCCGGTCGAGTTGGAAGGCACGTTTCCGCTGCCCGAAGCGCAGGTGGACCGCTTCCTTATGCGCATCGGGTTGGGCTACCCCCAGCGCGAGGAGGAGCGAGAGATCCTGCACCGTTTTCGGGCCAACAACCCGTTGGTGGAGATCAAACCGGTCGTCACCACCGACGAGATTCAGCTCGCCAACCGCATCTGTCGAGAAGTCTACGTTCACCCGGTCTTGGAGGACTATCTGCTCGACCTGGTCAACGCCTCGCGCAGCAATGATGCGCTGGCGCTGGGGGTGAGCCCGCGCGGCTCGCTGGCCCTCTACCGCACAAGCCAGGCGCTGGCTGCTATCCGTGGCCGCCACTATGTCGTCCCCGATGACATCAAACATCTGGCTACACCCGTGTTGGCCCACCGCCTCTCTCCCAGCGTCGATGCCCGTCTTCACGGCCGCGCCATCACCGATGTGCTGGCGACGATCATCGCACAGACAACAGTGCCGGTGGAGGAAGTGTGGAGCGAAGCGTAATCCGTAATGCGTGATCCATAATGCGTGATCCATATCGTGTATTACGCATTACGGATTACGCATTGCCGAGGATAAAGACCAGCACATGAGCAATCGAGCGTATATTGTGATCGGCGCGCTGCTGTTGATCAGCGTGTGGATGCGCAATGAGGTGCTCTTTTTGATCACTATTTTGTTGGGGTTGGTGGCGGCTGCGTCACAGCTTTGGGCGCGCTATTGTCTGGTAGGAGTCAACTACCGCCGCCACTTTGGTTCGACACGACTCTATTTGGGTGAAGAGACCGAACTTGCCATCGAGATCGTCAACGCCAAACCCCTACCCCTGCCCTGGCTGCGCGCCGATGACACGGTGCCGGGTGGTCTCTCGATTGCATCGCAGCAGGTCGAGGAGCAGGAGCGCCCCGAAGGCATCCGCCGCCAGTTGGTCAACGTGCTGTCACTCCGCTGGTACGAACGGGTGATACGGCGCTACCGGCTGCGCGGCGAGCAACGGGGAGCGTGGAGCTTTGACCATGTCCAGTTGCGGTCGGGTGACATCTTTGGTTTCAATATCCAGCGTAGTGTGTTAGAAATGACAGATACGGTGGTAGTCTATCCGCGGATTGTGCCGGTGACGGCGTTGGGATTGCCGGCCCGCCATCCGCTGGGCGACTTTCGCAGCCCGCGCCGTGTGATCGAAGACCCGCTGCGCATGATGGGGGTGCGCGAATACGCCCAGGGCGATAATTTCCGCCACATCCACTGGAAGGCAACCGCCCGTCGCCAGGAATTGCAGACCAAGGTCTTTGAGCCGTCGGCCAGCCGGCCGGTGGCGCTCTTTCTCAATGTCAACACGACCGAGATGTTCTATCAGGGCTATGACTGGGAATTGCGCGAATACGCCATCACCGTGGCGGCGTCGCTGGCGCGCCACTTGTGGACCGAGGGCCATCCACTCGGCCTCTATTGCAACGCCCTGACCCCTGGCAGCACACAGCACATCCGCCTGCGACCGCGCGCCCACCCCAGCCAGTTGGAGGAGATTCTGACGGCGCTGGCGCGCATCGACGAGGGGTGGGGGCGCTGGCCGCTCGAACGGCTGCTCCAGCTCGAAGCAAACCGGCTGCCCTATGGCGCAACGGTTGTCGTGGTCACCGCGGTCTTAAACACCCGGCTGGCCCAGACGATCAGCGACCTGCGCCGCCGCGAGTTTGGCTTGATGCTCATCACCCTGGGCGACGCCAAACTCCGGGCGCCCATCCCCAATCTGCATGTGCATCACATTGACAAAGACGAGGCATGGCATGAGGTGGCTGCGCTGGAATTGGCTTGATCGCGGGCTGTTGCCGCTGCTGTTGGCGCTGCTGCGCTTTTGCTGGCTCTGGCCCTGGCTGGGGTTGTTGCGCCAGTTGCTGACGCCGTCGCACCCTGCCCCACTATTGGCGCCCGGTTGGATCATTGGCCTGCCGCTGGCCAGCTTTACCTTGAGCCAGTTGGCCCCTGCTCGCGAGGCGCCTAACAACAAACCAAGCGCTGTGCCCAAAACGGTCACACCGCTGTGGGCGCGATTGGGGATTGCCCTGGCGGGAATTGCGTTGATCGGTCTGGCGCTCTGGTGGCACGGGTACCGCAACGACTATCCGCTTTGGAGCGATGGTTGGCTGGCCGCGCTGGGGGATGCGCTCATCCACTGGCCCGAAGTGGAGGCGCCGGCGGCGTGGCTCATGCTGCTGGCGCTGATCTACCTCTGGCTCCGGGGTATGTTGGACGCCGCCCAGCCTATGTCGCATGATGACCTCTGGGGCGCGGTGGTCGCCGGTGTGGTGGCGCTGGTGGGCTATCTGCTCTTGGCAACGCTGTTGGAAGTCACGCTGCCGGCGAACCTGGGGGGGCTGGTGATCCTCTTCTTTGCGGCCAGCATGATGGCGCTGGCCCTCTCCAGCCTCAAGATCACCGTGGGGTTGGATTATGCGCTGGGGTATGGGCAGCGGCGCGCCACCAAGACGCCCCAGACGACGCGCTACTGGCTGGTCAGCGTGCTGGCGGTAGTGGGCGGGCTGTTGGGTCTGGGTCTGGGGATCACGCTGCTGGTGGCCCCGGAGCAGGTGGCTCGCTTCCTGGCCGCTATCAACCAGGCGCTGGGTTTTGTCTGGCGGTTGATTGGCCTGGTGCTCACCGGCATCGCCTACGTGCTTTTTATGATTGTCTACTTTCTGATCCTGCTCTTGCAGCCGCTACTCGAACGGCTGTTGGGTCTGTTGCAGGGGATGGAATTGTTGCAACAACAGGAAGTAGCAGAGCCAACGCCGCCCCCTGAGCTAAACGATCTTGCGAACGCCCCGATACCCGATGTCTACCGCTGGATCGCGCTGGCGATCTTTTTTGTGGCTGTATTGGTGATCTTTGCGCTGGTGTTGCGCAAGCTGCGGGCGGGGGCGGCGGAGGCGCTCGATGAGACGCGCGAATCGATCCTTTCCGCCGACCTCTTGCAGGATCAACTGGCGAAGTTGTGGCAGAAGTGGTTTGGCCGGCTGGGCCGGTGGCCGCGCTTCTTGTCGCTCGAGGGCGAAGCGGAGACGAGACGCACAGTGCGGAGCGCCTATCAAGGTCTACTGGCGGCGGCGACCGCATTGGGGCAGAGCCACCGCCGCGAACAGACGCCCACCGAATACCAGCATGAGCTTGTCACAAAACTGACGGAGAGTGACGAAGCGCTCGCCGCCATGACCGAGCGCTACAACCACGCACGCTATGCGCCCGAACCGCCATCAGCCAGCGACGCCAGCAAGGCTGAACGGGCCTGGCACCAGGTGCAAGAACGGATGTCGAGGAACGAATCCGAAGCATCGCCCGATGCGAGTTGAGCATTACGCCACCGTTCAATCCCGCCTCGAACCAGCGGAAAGGGACTTAGGAAAAAGAGATTGACAGGGGTCCAGTACCTCAATTCAAGGCCCTACGGAGCGCCTCGGCCATTTTTTCCGGGCCGATGACGGCGGCGATGGCGCGCAGCGCATCCGGCTGTGTGTGTTCTGGTGCTGTTTTCTGCTCAGTCGCCGGGCGCTCCGGCGCTCGCGCAATGATGGTCATCTGCTCCCCCGTCTCTTCTAGCCAGGACGCTAGGTTCTGTTGACATTTGTCTAGCAGTGCATGACTCGGCTGGGGTGCGCACATGCGTTGCACCTGCAAGGTGCGATGCATGTGCAAGGTGCAACGCA
>QEUW01000518.1 GCA_003577005.1 Chloroflexota bacterium
CCGACATTCCGAGGGGGTGAAAGGGACGAGATGAGAATTATGCGGTAAGCTGAAGGAGCGTCATTTTACCGAGGAGCGAACCGCATGCATAGCCTATACAGCACCCAGACACTCGATCACCTGGGCCTTGTCGCCGGGGTGTGCCAGCGCATCGGACTGATCGAGCAAATCGATGCGCGCGTGCCCGATACCGGCCGCACAGTTAGTGTGGGCCAAGCCGTGCAAGCGATGGTCTTGAACGGCTTAGGCTTTGTGGGCCGTCCCCTCTATCTCACCCCCGAGTTCTATCGCACCAAGCCAGTGGACTTGTTGATCGGGTCAGGCATTGAGGCGGAGGATTTGAATGGGGATAGTCTGGGCAAGGCCTTGGATCACCTGTACCAAGCAGGGATCACAGAGCTCTTTGCCGCGGTGAGTGCCCATGCCCTGAAGGTCTATAACCTGGCCGTTCATTTTGCACACCTGGACACGACGGCAGCGTCGAGGGGGACTATGAGGTGGAGGCGGAGCCAGAGGTGGATGAACCGCAGCCGATCCGGGTCACCTATGGCTACTCCAAAGACCATCGACCGGACCTGAAGCAGGCGATCCTGGGGTTGATTTGTGCGAATCAGACCTGCATTCCAGCCTACCTGCAGGCGCTATCAGGCAATGTGGCCGATAAAACGAGCCTGCCGGAGATGGCGCAGTTGTACCTCGCTCAGTTCGCTGCCGAGGAGGAAACGCCGCTGCTGGTGGCCGACAGTGCACTTTACAGCGCTGACACCTTGCAAGCGCTCTCGCCCATCCGCTGGGTGACGCGCGTGCCAGCCACCCTCACGGAAGCCAAAACGTTGCTGAGTGAAATGGATCTGGCACAGATGACGGCGGCTGAGCGTGCAGGCTACTTCTACCACGAAGCCACAAGCACCTATGGTGGCGTGGCGCAACGCTGGCTGGTCGTGCTGTATCTGCCGCGTCGGGAAGAGGAGCTTGTTCAACTCAACCGGCGCATCGAGCGTGAGCGGAACGATGTGGCCAAGGCGATCAAGAAACTGGCACGGCAGCGGTTTAGCTGTGCCGAGGACGCCCGGCAAGCGCTGGCGCAGTTCGCCAAACAGTGGTCGTTCCATGCGGTCAGCGGTGAGGTCGCTATCAGCGAACGCTACCGCCAGCCCGGTCGTCCCACGCCTGACAGTCCCAAGCTCACCGCCTGGCACATTCGCGGCACTTTCCAGCGGGATGAGGTGGCGATTGTTCAGCAGCAGAAGCCACTGGGCAAGTACATCATTGCGACCAACGAACTGGATCAGCACAAGTGCCCTACTGAAGACTTGTTGACCGTGTACAAAGATCAGAACCGCTCGGTGGAGCGTGGCTTTCGCTTCCTCAAAGACCCGCTGTTTTTTGCCTCGCGCTTCTTCCTCAAGAAACCGGCGCGCCTCATGGGGCTATTGATGGTGATGGGCTTGAGCTTGTTGGTCTATGCGTTGGCGGAACACCATTTGCGGCAGCAACTGGCTGAAAGTGACCAATCCATTCCTGATCAGAAAGGCAGAGCGACCCAGCGACCAACGATGCGGTGGGTCTTTCAGTTGTTCGAAGGCATCCATGTCTTGCGCATCCAAACGAACGAGTCTCGAAAACGGATGGTCACCAATGTGCGAGAGATCCATCTGCAGATTGCGACCTTACTCGGTGAGCCCGTGCTCAAATTCTACGTTTCCTCCCACTGACCCCTCGGAATGTCGGCCACGGGTATGGCCCACGCTTTTGATTGGGTAAGAATGGTGAACGAGCAGCTTTTGTGGGTGTGATTTTTTCTCAAGCACCAGCGGTACTTGCCGATGCGCGAGCGGGTTGGCGGTTCAGCCTTCCGTCTTCGGAAGGGTCACGACCTGGAAGTAAAGCCGTTCGACGGGATGGCCTGCAGCCCCTTCCAGCGCGCGCTTGATCACGGGCGTCATGCGCCCTGCGAGCCATTCCTGGGCATAGGTGTTGGGTACGCCGATGATGGCGGCGTTCTGTTTACAGGAGAGCAGATGGGTCTGTGGAAACCAGGCATGGAAGTTGGCCCTGGTCGTCGCCCCTTCGATCTCGATCAGCGCCTGCTCCCAGATGTCCACCAGGTCATCGGTGATGCCGTAGTGTTTGCGCAGGGCATTCAGTTGGACGGTGTAGCGGTCCTGGTAGGTTGCCGTTTCTTCATCGCCGTCGTTGTATGGCTCAGCAGGCTGGGGCACGGCCTTGGGGGCTTTGACAAAGCGGATACGGGTGTAGAGTTTGCCATTGGCGTTGTGCTTGAAAACCTTGGCGCTGCGAAGGAAGCCCCTGGCGATGAGTTCGTCAAGTGCGGGCTGGAGTTTCTCGCGCACCTTCGCGGGATACCGATAGACGGTCATACCCAGTCGTTTGGCTAGCTCAATGATGTCAATCTCGTATTGTTGCTGGTATTGCATCCGCTTGTCGAGAAAACGGTAGAGGCGCCGGGCTGCAGGACTTTGCAGGCCGTAAAAGAAGGTCAGGTCAAGGCTCTTGATGTAGTTGGCTTTGAAGCTGTTCCAGATGTCCTCTCCCCAGATGATGTATCCCGGGACGCCCTCCGCCTCGATGATTTTTGCATCTTGCTCACGGTAGCGGAGCCAGTATTTCTCGACGATATGGAACGCCTCTTTGGTGGTAACTCGCTCCTTCCTACTGTTATCCCAGAACGCCTGCTCAGATTTGATGGTAACCCCCACCAACCGATCGAGAGAGTCTTCTATGCTCTGGTACGCGAGTTTGCTCCGCACCAGCCCGATAATCTTGATAACCTGATACACGCTAAAAGGAATTTTTCGGCTTACAAAGTCCAGCCCATCGGTGATCGTTATCAGCGCGACCAGCACCCGTTCATCAAACTCCGTAGGTAAACCTACGGCGGTGCTGCCCGCGACCGTCCATTTCTGGTGACGCCGGGTTCCCTCTTTATCGACCGTCCACCCTTCGTAGGTGATGGTTCTTCTGGTGTCGCCGTGCCTTCGCAAGGACGCGAACGGGAATTCGGCCAGGTTCATCTCATCCTTGCCGTTTGACGGTGTCGGTTCGAGTTTGTCGTGTTCTGCAATGGGTTTGGTGTGTTTGTGCTTCATGACGCTATCCTCCCCCAGTATAGCAGGTATTTCCGTGCGCCTTCACTGAAAGTGGTAATTTTCAAAAAGAGACGCCTGTATTATTTGTCAGTCTTTGTTTGTATTTGTTTAAGTATTTGGGATGCACCCCTAGTGATACACTACGACTATCCCTAGTAATACACTACGACTATCCCTAGTAATACACTACGACTATCCCTAGTGATACACTACGACTATCCCTAGTGATACACTACGCACTTAACTCCCAAAAAATAGACCCACCAGGTAGGTGGGGCGGGTTGCACGGTCAAAGCCCTGCTGCTGCACTCTACTTTGATCGGCATGGTAAGCTCACCTTGCCAGGCGTACCCCCAGCTCCTGTTCGCAGCAGGGGCTTTAGGTTTCGTTGTCAGTCACTCGTGCTCAAGGCTAAGGCACCGTCCCAGGGACGGCGAGCCCAATGCCGCCAGGGCGGTTAAGGCCTCAAGGACAAGAGGCTGACTTCTTTGAAGGGGTAATGCTTCATGTTATCGGTGACAATCGTCGCTCCCCTCTGCCAGGCAACTGCCGCAACAAGGGTATCGGTCGTTGAAAGTATCTGCCCCCTGCGGGCGAAGTCGTAACGAAGATACCCTGCTTGGCGGGCAATGTCCCACGTGATCTCCCAATAGGCGAGCGAACCGACGAACTCGTCCCACAGAGCGCGTTCTTCCTGTGGGATGCCAGCATAGAATTCGGTGACATTGATGGCGCAGATCCCCAACTCATCCCCAGCGTCTATCATGCTCATAATACGCGACTGTGCTGGCTCGCGACCTTTGGAGAAATCGATGAGAGCGGTGGTGTCAAGAAGGTAGCGTGTCAATTGTCCTCCAAGATGCGCTGTAACCGTTCTGTATCGGCCTCGCGGGAAGCACGCACCCACCCGGCAGCCGCTTCGCTGGTTTCCCACCCGGGAATATCCACGTTCTTCAGAGAGCCAACCGCCTTTCTGGCCGCGTTGGCAAGCCGGACGCGCGATAGTTTTTCCTCTACCGCCTCTTCAAAGAACCTGCTGCGGCTCCGGCTCCCAACAAATTTGTCTACTTCCTCAACCAGTGCTCGTGGCATGATGACATGTGTTCGCATAATCTCTTTGGACATTTGGCACCCCTTGGGCCATTGGTGTGGGATTACTATATCACACGACATATTCCGGGTCAAGAAGGGGAGTGAATTCTTGACTATCTGCTGAAGATGTCCTATCATCAAGAAATAGGGAAATCTTCTTTACTGGTAATATAGAAAGATAGAAAAGAAGAATACATGAAATATAGTATTCAAGAAGTATAGCAATCTTGAAATCTACTAAGGAAGAATCTATGGCGAGAATCATCTGTGTAGCGATGCAAAAAGGGGGGACCGGCAAGACGACGACCGTCCATGCTCTGGGGTCGGCATTCTCCGGCTGGGGGAAGCGGGTCTTGATGATCGATTTGGACGATGAAGGGAGCTTAAGCATCGGATGCGGTGTGTCGGTAGAACGGCTCGAACGGGGCAAGACCCTTTATGGGGTGTTGTTCGATCAGGTGCCGATTGTCGAT
>QEUW01000045.1 GCA_003577005.1 Chloroflexota bacterium
TCCCCTCACCCGGTCTGCGCCAGGCTGACCCGCAGGCGCAGGCCGAGGAACTCCTGGCCGCGGGCCAACGTCTGTTCCAGCAAGACGAGATTGCGCCAGCGCTGGCCCGCTTTGAGGAGGCGCTGCCGCTCTATCAAGCCGCCCAGGATCGGTCAGGCGAAGCCCTTTGTCTGCTCCTGATCGGCGCCGCAAAATGGACGTTGGCGGACCGCCAGGGTGCACGCACGGCGTATGAAGCCAGCCTCGCCGTCTCACGCGCAAGCGGCGAGCGCGCGCGGGAACAGATTGCCCTGCTCAACCTAGGCTGGCTCCACCAGGAGTTGGATGATGACGAACAGGCAATACAGTATTTCCAACACGCAATCATAGTCGCCCGTGAAGCCGGCGACCAGGCTGGCGAGGGCAGCGCTCTATACGGCGCCGCCTTGAGTTATGACCGTCTCGGCCGCTATCGCCAGGCCATCCACTATTTCCGCCGCTCGTCTGCCATTTCACATGCCCTGGGCGACCAGGGTGGAGAGGCGGCAGAGCTCAACCACATCGCGCTTGCCTACGAGAAACTGGGCCAGTGGAACGCTGCGCTGGACTACTATCAGCAGGCGCTGGCCCTATTTCAGAAACTGGGGGACCCCAGCGGAGCAAGCATCCTGCTGGACAACCTGGCCCATCTCTACCACCAACTAGGGCAGTATGAACAGGCGCTGGCCTACTATCAGCAAGAGCTGGATCTGCTTCTGGCCAATGACATGGGCGAGGAAGTGGCCGCCGTTGTCAACAAGATGGCCTTTATCTACGACCAGTTGGGGCGCTATCCCGAGGCCATCGCAGCCTCGCAGCAAGCGATTGAGCTGGCTCGCCGGTTTGACGACAGAAGCGAGGAGGGGGTAGCCCTAAACAACCTGGGGCGGATCTACGGCGACCAGGGCGAACTTGAGCTGGCGCTGACCAACTATCAAGCAGCGCTCCGGATCGCTCGACAAAACGGTGACCGCAAAGGCGAAGGGCGCACGCTCGGCAACCTGATCACCATCTACCACCGGTTGGGGGAGGCGTCCGAGGCAACCGATGCCTACCAGCAGGCGGTGGCAATCGCCCGCGCCGTCGGCGACCCGACCGGTGAGGCCACGGCGCTCAACAATGTTGCCAGCATCTACAACCAACAAGAACGCTTTGCCCAGGCACAGGCTACCTGCCAGCAAGCCCTGGAGGTGGCCCGCAGGGGTGGGGATCGCCCGGTAGAAGTGACTGCGCTCAATTGCCTGGCGCTTATCGATGTACGCTTTGGGCGCTACGCCCAGGCGCTCGAGACGCTTCAGCAGACCCTTGAAATTGCCCGGGCACTTGGCAATGCCCAACTAGAAGGTGGAGTCCTCAACAACATTGGTCAGGCCTATCGTGCCCTTGGCCGTACGGCGGATGCCCTTGAGTTTTTGCAACAGGCCCAGACAGCCGCCCAACAGTCGGGTGTGCAGGCCCTGGAAGGGTCGATCTTGGACGCCATCGCCAGCCTCTACCTGGACCAGGCCCGCTATGAAGAAGCCCTGGTTCGCCTCCAACAGGTGGTGTCGCTGCGCCAGGCAGTGGGCGACCGGGCGGGCGCAGGGGCGACGCTCAACAGCATTGCCATCGTCTACCGCGCTCTCGGCCGTTACAGCGATGCGCTGGACGAATTGCAGCGTTCCCTGGCGATTCACCGGCAATTGGGTGACGGGCAGGGCGAAGCCACTACCCTCAACAACATAGCGCTCGTCTACAGCGACCTCGGCCAGAATGAAGAGGCGTTGGCAACCTATCAACAGGCCCTGGCGATCATACGGGCGCGGCAGAACGTCGCTGCCGAACGAAAGATGCTGATCAACATTGCCAATGTGTACAACTATCTGGAGCAATACGAACAGGCGCTTGCAACGGCGCAACAGGCGCTTGACCTGGCCCAGGGGGTGGTTGACCCATTTGTACACGGGGCAATACTCAACAGCATTGGCGTCTCTTATGATCACTTAGGGCGGTATGAACAGGCGCTCGAACAGTTCCAGCAGGCCTTGACCTTGACCAGAGAAACCGGTGACCGCATCGCTGAGGGGGTTGTCCTCGACAATATCGGCGGGGTCTACGAGAAGCAGGGCAAACTGGCGCAGGCAATCACCGCCTATCAAACGGCGATTACCGTTACCGAGTCCGTTCAGCAAGCCATCCGGGTTGAAGAGTTCAAAAGCTCGTTTGCGGGCGAACATGCGAGCATTTACACTCGGCTGATCGATCTGTTGTGGCGCACCGGCCAGACAGATACCGCCTTTGCCTACGCCGAACGGGCCCGGGGGCGGACGTTCCTCGACCAACTCGGCAATCAACAGGTGGATGTGCGTCGCGGCGCCACTCCTGACCTGGTCGAACAGGAGCGCGCCCTGCACGAGCAGATAGCCGGTCTCCAGCAAGCGTTGACAACGGAGCGGGCCAAACCCGAAGACCAACAAAGCCAGCAGGTGCTCGACCGGGTGAGCAGCGACCTGGAGGAGGCCCGCCAGCAGTATGAACAACTGCTCATCCGTCTGAAACTGGCCAGTCCAGAGTATGCCGCACTGGTCAGCGTAGACAGTCTCAGCCTGGCCGAGGTACAGCGCCAGGTGCTTGACCCCCACACCACCCTCATCGAATACTTTATCATGGAGGGGCACGCGCTGGCCTGGGTCATCGACCAGGACCGTGCGGTGTTGGTCGATCTGCCGGTTGCCCAGGCCGAATTGACCGGCCAGATAGACTATCTCCGCAACCTCATCGCCGACCGTGATTTCGATGCCGATACGGCCGCTGCTTTATACGAAGCGCTCGTTGCGCCGCTAACGCCTTATATTCACAAGAGCAATCTGGTCATCGTTCCGCATGGCATGCTGCACTATCTGCCTTTTGCCGCCCTGTGGAACGTCGAGACAGAACGCTATCTGGTCGAGGAATACACCCTTACTTACGCACCCAGCGCCAGTACACTCAAGTTCATCCTCGCCAAACGAAACAGCGACAAGGGCCGTCTCCTGGCAATGGGCAATCCCGACGGGTCGCTGGCCAGTGCGGAAGTCGAAACGCGCGCTGTGGCACAGTTGTACGGCGCACAACCGCTGCTGCGCCGGCAGGCAAGCGAAAGCCAGCTCTATGCCCAGGCGGGCGAAATCGATGTCCTCCATCTGGCCGCGCACGGGGTCTACAACCCATACAACCCGCTCTACACGCGCATCGAGTTGGCCGCTGATGGCACCAACGACGGCAACCTGGAAGTGCATGAACTCTTCGGCCTCAACCTGACCGGCGCCAATCTCGTCGTCCTCTCGGCCTGCGAGACGGCCCTGGGCGAGCAAAGCCAGGGTGATGAACTCGTTGGGCTGACACGCGCCTTTCTCTACGCCGGCGCACCCAGCGTGGTCACGAGCCTCTGGCAAGTCAATGATGAAGCTACGGCGTATTTGATGGAACATTTCTACACCCACCTGCACCGGGAAAACATGGGGTCGGCGGCAGCCCTGCGCCAGGCCCAGCTTGACACGCTGGCAACGTATCCGCAGCCCTATCACTGGGCCGCCTTCACGCTGCACGGCGATGGGAGCTGGTAGGCGTGTTGATTTACTAGCCCCGTTTGTACCCGAAGATGGGCGCCCCCAGGGCACGCGCGGGGCGGTGTCTAGGAGAATTTGCATGGATACCTATCGGATTATCCGTCCCCTGATCGTGTGGATCTTTGGAGTAGCGATCACGCTGACCCCGCAGCCGTTGCTGGCGCAGGATCATCAGGCCGCCCCAGCAGAGGCGGAACGTGATACCCTGGTGGCAGCCTGGTCGCTGCCGGGCCTGATCATGGAGAGCAGCACGACGGCGCTGGATTGGTGCGTGCGAGCCGGTTTTGCGGTGAGCGAATGGAGCCAGGAGCTCACCGGCACCTTGACCTATGCGGACGATGGCTCGGTCTCTTATCAGCCGGCGCCGCACGACCGGCTGCGGGTGATCTTCGCCGATGAACGCACGTTTGACTTTGACATCCAGGACGCTGCCGGCTATACCGAAGCCGGCCCGGACGGTTTTCTCAACAACGATTTCCGGCTGCGCTGCCGGGCCACAGCAGCGGACCAAGCCGATCTGCTGTTGGTCGCCGAACGCGCCGGCAGCGACGGCACCCTTATCACGACCGGCTCGATCACCTTTGCCAATGACGTTTACCAGATTGACACAGAGGCCACAAGCGACATCTACTTCGAGTCAAGCTTTGGCGGCTCCGAATACCGCAGCCAGACCGCCCTTCAGGGCGAGGTGAGCGGCCCCGGCTTTGCCCTCACGCTCGATGAGACCTTTTTCTTCAATCTGGTTGCCCTCGGTGATGAATCGGCCTCGACCAATCAACGCCGCACTAACAGCCAGTGGACTGTGGCCGGCCAGCGTTACGCCTTTGAGGGCGGCGGTCTCAACCGCTCCTTCCGCGACGGGCAGCCGTCGCGGAAGGATAGCGAATGGCAGGCTTTTGGGGCGATCCGGCGTGGCAACCAGCGTGTGGGCACAGTGAGCGGCAGGCTGGATGATGATCATTTTGAGGTGTGGGCAACACTGCCGGAGGGTGAGCTCCGCCTGGAGGCGATCGCACTCACGGGCGCCGGGGCAACGACGCCGCCGGCAGAGGCGGCGGGTCGCGGTGGCAGCACTGATCCCACCTTCGACCCCGGCGCTCCCCTGCTACCAGCCGGTGAAGATGAGCGCGTGCGTCTGGCACACGCGCTCTACCGGCAGATGGGGCTCGATGAGGATACCGCGCAATTCATGGTGCAGACCCTCGGCGTGGGCGATGACGCAATGGCGACACTGGTCATCGTGGCAGCCCGCTCGTTTGTCGTCCAGCACCGCTATGAAGATGCCCGCGCCCTCCTCGAACAGACACTGGCCGATCTGCCCAGATTCGCCGGTCTGGCCGACTATGAAGCTTCTCTCTTGAGTGAAATCGGGAAAGTCGATTATTACCTCGGCGATCTCAGGCAAGCGTTGGCGCATCTCGAAGCGGCGCTGGCGCAGTTTCGTGCAATGGAAAACGATGAACAACAGGCGGTCGTGCTAGCCAATCTGGCGCTCATCCACGAAAGCCAGGCCGAGTACGAAGCAGCCCTCGCCGCCTACCTGGAGGCTCTGGACCACCAGAGGAGCTTTGAGGAGCAGGTCAAAAAGGCCGAGTCTGGTTCGCTGGCCCAAGAGTTGGCGACCGCCCGCCTGCCCTTGAACCTGGGCACGATCTACAACAACATCGGCTCGCTCTACCAGACACTGGGCGAGCACGAACAGGCGGTGTCCGCCTATACAGAGGCGCTGGCGATCCAACAAGCAGCCGACGACCTCAGCGGCGAAGCAGTGACGCTGCACAATCTGGGGCGGCTCTATACGGCTCTCGACCGGCGCCAAGAAGCGGTCGAGACGCTGCAAGCGGCGTTGGCAATCGCTCGGGAGTTGGGCAACCGGCTGGCGGAAGGTCACATCTTCGGCAGATTGGGGGATCTGTACGCTGCGAACGAAGAATACGATATGGCGTTAGAGCGGTACGAAACCGCGCTTGAACGTTTTCAGGAAGTCGGCAACACCACCGGCGTCGCATTCACGCAAAACGATATGGCAGTGCTCTTTCTTGAACAGGAAGTGTACGACCAGGCCGAGCCACTCTTGCTGCAAGCGCAAACGCAATTTGATGCACTGGGCTACCGGGCCGACCAGGCGGCGGTGCTCAGCAACCTTGGTTATCTGTACGAACGCCAGGGCGACACTGCCGCTGCGCTGGAACACTATCGCACGGCGATAGACCTGGTCGAATCGATCCAGGGTCAGTTGCGGGTCGAGGAGGTAAAGAGCGCCTTTTTGGCTGACCAGAGCAATCTCTACGCCTATCTTGTCGATTTCCTATGGCGGGAGGGCGAGGCGGCCGAAGCGCTCGACTACACCGAGCGGGCACGGGCGCGCGCGTTTCTCGACCTCATCGCCAACCCGCGGGTGGACCTCTATCGGGCCGGGGATGATCCGCTGGTCGCCCAGGCTGAGGAGCTGCGCCAACGCATGGTAGGGCTGCAAAACGTTATAGCCAACGAACGGGCAAAGGCGCTTGAGCAGCAAGACCAGATGCAGATCGACACCTTGAGCGGAGAGCTCGAGAAGACACGCGGCGCTTACGAACAACTGCTCACCCGTCTCAAGCTAACCAACCCTGACTATGCAGAGTTTGTGACCGCAGAGACTGTGTCACTGGGCGCCGTTCAGACAGAGATTTTAGCTGCGGATATAACGTTCATCTCCTACTTCGTCCTGGATGAACGAACGCTGGCCTGGGTGATCGACCAAGAGGGCTATCAAGTGGTTGAGCTGGCGGTCAGTCGCGAAGAACTGGTGGATCAGGTACACTACCTGCGCAACCTCATCGCCGAGCGCGATTTCGATGCGGACAGTGCGGCTGACCTGTACGATACACTCTTTGCCCCGCTGACGCCCCACATCCGCCATTCTAACCTGGTCGTGGTACCGCACGATGTGCTCCACTATCTGCCCTTTGGCGCTCTCTGGAATGCGGAGCAAGAACGCTTTCTGATCGACGACTATGTTCTGACCATGGCGCCTAGCGCCAGCACACTCCCCTTGATTGACACACCTACTTCCAGCCTGCGCCGCCTTGCTGCTTTTGGCAACCCAGATGGTACGCTGCCACACGCCGAAGCGGAAGTCAAGGCCGTGGCCCAACTTTTTGCAACCCAGCCCGTCACCGGTACCCGCGCCTCCGAAGGCCGCTTTTATACACAAGCAGGCCGGGCCGACATTCTCCACCTCGCGGCCCACGGTCGCTATGATCCGTTCCACCCGCTCCATTCTTACCTGGCGCTGGCCGCCGACAGCCGCCAGGATGGGCGCCTCGAAGTGCAGGAGATCTTGGGGCTGGACCTGAGCGGCGTCAACCTGGTGGTGCTCTCCGCTTGCGAGACGGCGCTGGGCACACAGACTGCCGGCGATGAACTGGTCGGCCTGACGCGCGCCTTTCTCTACGCTGGCGCCCCGGCAGTCGTGACGACCCTCTGGCCTGTAGAAGATGAGGCCACCCGCGCACTCATGGTCACCTTCTACCGCCACCTGCACAGTGGCATGACGCCAGCCCAGGCGCTGCAACGTGCTCAAAGCGCGGTCGCCGCACAACCACAGTGGCATTCACCCTATTTCTGGGCAGCCTTCACCCTCACCGGCGGCCAACGGTGACAGATTGGAACACGGGCACTGCGGGGTTCGCACGTGGGCGTGCGAACCCCACAAGCAGCGCGGCTCTTGGGTGCGGTACCAGGCCCGGTTGACGTCTGTCGAATCCCCTCGGGTGTGACGCACCTCTGACCCGGACCGAAAGGCCAATCGAGCCTAACCGAAGCGGACGCGCTCCGAAACATCGGCGGGTTGTGGGCGGGGTGGGCGACTATACCCAGCCAGTGAGGGTGGGGGAACCACCGTTTTGACTTCCCAGCGGTAGAGTACGCCAAACAGCTCATCCGCCAACAGTACCAGGCTGCGCTCATCGGCCGACAAGTAGGCCAGTTCATCGCGATAGCGGCGCATGGCATCGAGGTCATGGAGTGACAGCCCGTGGACGCTGCGTACAAAGGAGATCTGAAACGGGTTCTCGGTCGGGAGCAGCGTGACGTTGAACTCTTCGAGGAGGGCGCGTGTCAGATCGCTGTTGGCCTTGCCTGAGGCAGTGGCAAAGTCTATCGTCGTTCCATAGACGGCCAGCCGGTCGGCCACATCGAAATTGCCGGTGGGCTTGGCTCGATTCCAGGCGTTCTCCACGTAGCGGCGGTTGGTGAGCAACTCAGAGCGCTCCTTGGTCGGCGGTTGGGCCAAACCACCCTCGAGCGCCCGCAGCCGCCGTTGGATCTCTTCTTCTTCCTGTTCGCTGCGCCAAAGTAGATGCTCCACGCTAAAACGTTCAGCCAACTGGCGGATCAACTCGCTGCGCACCTGGTTGGGCTGTTCGATGCTCACCGGCGCCACCGATTGGCGCACCGTGTCGCGGATAAACTGGGCAATGGTGCGCGCTTGAGTCTGTCCATTTTGCGGCGCATCGCCTTGCAAAATCCGGCGCATCTCGTTGCGCCAGGTGGCCGTCCCCCAGATGCGATCCAGCCGCTCCTCGCTCTTGTGGCCTTGGGCATCTTGCTGGCGGCGCAGGAAATTTAGACAGTTATCCCACAATGCCTGGTTGAGGTGAGGCTGGTAGAGTTTGATGAGTGGTACACCCGGAGGGGGGATGGCCGGCAACACCGGTGGGGTGCTCAACGTGTTGAGTTCGCTGGCGGCTTCGGCCAACATCTGTGCCCAATTGGTGAGCACCTCGCGCAGCCGGTCGTAGGCAGCCACCAGGCCGTCGGTGACGTTCTCCTGCACCAGTGTTTGCAACTCAGTACGCGCCTGAGCCACTCGCTCACGCCGCAGTTGGCGGACGCGCCCGTGCCCCCACCGGTAGGCCAGCGCGCCAACCACGCTGATCCCTACCGCAAAGCCGAGCAGCGACAGCCCATCCTGCACATAGTCCCAGCTCTGTTGAACAGCCAGCATATACGCAAACGAGAGCAGCGTAACCGTGACCACGGCCAGGATCGTGCGTAAAAAGATGCTGGAACCCGACGGTGCGTTTGCCACCGCCTGCGAATAACTGGCCTCCCAGTTGCGTAGAGCCAACTCGCGCTGGACGCGCGCTAACATGCGGGCATTGGGCGTGGCCGCCGTGTAGAGCCGCTGGCGGGCCTGTTCGATCTCGCGCAGCCAGCGCCGCACCTGGTTCTGCGCCCGGCCCAACCCAGTGGGTGAGGTCGCCAGTTCGTCGAGCAATTGCTCTTGCATATGCGCCACCGTCACCGGCAGGACGCGGTCATCTACCTCGGGCAAAAACCATTCCTTGTCTGGCCCGATGGCTTCTGTGCCCAGCGCCTCTTCCATTGCTGTGCGCCCAACGGCCAGGGCCACATACTCAACCAGTTCATCCAAATGGGATTGAAAAGCTTCCCCCCAGCGTGGGGCAGGTGTCCGGCGCAGGGTGGCCGCCATTGGCTGTGGTAAGATAAAGTGCAGGTTAATATCCAGCGCCTCGATCGCTGTGGGCGACGATTCGGTCAGCACACCGGGCAGCCGGATGGCGGCCTGCGCGATGGCCGCCTGCTGTAGCCTCGCCAGATCCACTTCGCTGCGCTCCGTCGCAGAGGATGTGGCAGCACGGTTGTCTTCACCTGTTTGCGCGGACATGGCGGCCGGCTCATCGCTGTTGCGCAACACCCACTCGCGCACGAGCCGGCTCTCCTCCTGGCGGTTGACAGCATGGAAGATAGGGGCCAGTGGCACATAGTCGCACGCCGCGCCAATGACACTGTAGGGGCGTGCATCGCCCGCAGTGGCGCCCAGCCCCAGTTGTTCCTGGATAAAGAGATTGCCGCCGGCAGCCGATAGCGCCTCGATAGCATTGGCGGCCACGACGGCCAGTTCATGGCTGTGTTGGGCCAGCCCCTGGTTGCTCTTTTCGCGGTCGAGCAAGTAGATATGATCGAAGAGCGGATGCCCCACCTGTTCGGCCAGGGCCGGCGCCCCCTGCGCCACCAGGCTACGCATGGCCTCCTGTGTATCGGCATAATGCCGCACGCCGGTCAGCGCTTCGATCTCGGCCAGGGCAGCAAAACTGGCTGCCTCTTCCACGGGGCGGCTCAAGTCAGCTGCATAGCTGCCCGTAGCAAAGAGGCCGATCACCTCGGCGATATGCTGCCGGCCAACGCGAGCCATCAACTGCGCTGCCACCGGCCAGACCAGGGCCGCGCTCAGCGGCTCGAACAGCGGCGCAACGACATAGAGCGTCGTCTGCACAAAGGGATCATCTTCCACCAACGTATCCTGGCGGATGGGGTCGAGCAGGTGAACTTCGAGCACGCGCGCCAGATGTTCGGCGTGATGGAGAGCGGCGCGGAAGAGATCACCCCGTGTGGCGCGCAAAACTTGCGCCTGTGCGTTGGCCGGACCTGTCTTTGCCCCCTGGGCATGAGGCCAGAAAAAGCCTTGACCATTGTACTCGAGCGGGCGCAGCATCGATTCGGCACCCGCCAGAAGCAGCATGGCCCGGCGTTCTGCCGCGGTGAGCATACCCGTGGTCTGCTCGTCAAAAGGACGCAACGACTCCCGTTCCATGCGCGCCAGCAGCCGCTCGATGAAAAAGGGAGGGAGGGGCTGGTCGAGGCGAGGCTGGCGAACATAGAATTGCGCCTGGCCTTCGTCATCCAGCAGCGGTTCGGCCAGGATGCCCGCAAAACTAGTGATCCGGTTGAGGTCAGCGCCAGCGGCCCCTAACGCCTCGCGCTGTTCCTGAGCAGCCTGGAGCCGGGGCAACAGATGGAACATCACCTGCAACCCCCATCCACCAAAACAGAGGATCGCCGCACGGCTGTGGGTGTAGTTGATTAGCATAAGATGAAAAACAACAACAGGATAGGGGCGCCGTCGATCTGGTGAATGGTGTCACTGAACCACTCAAGCGACTTGACCTGCACCCCCTCCTTGTCCGTCAGCGCACCGGCTCCATCCGCGGGATCGTCGCCGGGCGGAAGGTGCGATTCTCTTGCACCGGCGTGATGTCCGGTAGGTGTGCCCAATCGGGGTTGAGATGAAATTCCTCACGGACGGGAAAATCGAAGTTGTTCTCGTACTGGGCGCGGAACTCCTCGATCCGGTCCAGCAGGGTAATGGGCAGGCCGTGTACGATCCAGACCGCATCCATCCGCATGGGGTCGCCGGTGGGGATCCAGCGGATATCCTCCTGCCCCACGGTGGCGGCGGTGAAGTGCGCGTCATCCATGCGGTTGACGGGGATGGCCGCTAGACGGATGTGCTCCAGGTTGGATTCGTGAAAGCTGTAGCGGTCGGCGTCCCAGCGGATGTAGGGGTTGAGGCGGTCGAGCCACTGATGGATGCGGTTGTCCGGGCGTTGGCGGATGCGCTCCATCTCTTCGCTGTGCTGGATGGTAATGATGTGGTTGATGTCCACCACCTTATGCACCCGTTCCAGCAAGGGGGCGTTGTCAGCGACACTGGCTGTAAACTGGCTTAAGATCGTCTCGGCTGCGACCACAGTCTGGCTCTGCAACAACTGGTGGAAGAGCGGCGTCAGCGCGTTCTTCCAGTCTGCCGGGGTGACGGCTGCGCTGGCGCGGCGGTAGAAGAACTGCAAATAATCGCGCCCCACCGCACCTGTCTCCAGCTCATAGTACGTGCTGGTGCTCGAATAACCGTCTGAGAGGCGCGGGTCGATGCGGTCGGCCAGCCGGCTGGCCTCCTGGTTGGCACGGGCCAGGGCCAGGGCGCAGGTGTTGATCTGGCTGCGCAACGCCTCGCGCAGCAGGTTAGCCTGTTTGCCTAGTTGCGCCACCAGAGCCTGTTCGACGGCATCGCGACGCTGATAGAGACGGGCGCGGGCGCGCCGTGTCGCCATCTCGCGCGCCCGGTCGCGCGCCTGGCGCGGGTTAACCGCCATGATCAGCAGTTCACCTAAACCGCTGCCAAGCTGTTGCAGTTGTTCCTGCCAGCCGCCCTGTTGGGCGAGTACCTTGCGCCAGGTTGTGCGCTGCTCTTCGTTTACTGCCACCCCATTGACCAGAAAGAGGCGGTGGCGGGGCAATGCTTCGGGCGGCGCCCCGGCTGCATTGGGTGGGCCCAGCAGGTCACACAGCGCCAACGCACCGCGGATACCGGTGTCGAGCAGCGCCTGCTGCATGGTCTGAACCACCGGCTCCCAAAAGGTATGCCATACCCCGCGCTGCTCTTCGATCTCATGCTGCAATACTTCCAGCCGGTCGTTGTCCAGCGCACCGTAGCGGGCAAGCAACTGGTTGAGCAACCCCTGCCACAGGCTGAGGATGCGTTGGTGGTCGGCCTCGGGCAACGGGCTGCGCGGGTCGCTCAGCGTTGGGCCGGCGGCAAACCGGCGCACCAGGTCGGCCACATAGGCGCGCTGCCAGAAATCCACCAGCGACTCATGGGGCGCCACCAGTGCCGAAGCGGCAAAACTGCTGTAAACTAGAAAATGGCGGCGCGACGTCCCATTGCGCTCATGCTCCAGATCGGCGGGCGAGATGCGTTGGCCCACTACTTCACCGGCCGCGCCGTTGAGGTCGAACATCCGCTCGCGCACGACATTGACCTCCAGCCCCAAAATTTCACTGCTCAGGTGGCTGATAGCGGTCAACTGGATCAGATGGGCGGCCATCTGCTCGGCGTCGGATTTGCGCGCCAGGCTGTTGCCGTTGCGGTTGGTGCGCCCCACCAGGAAGATAAAATCAAAGGGCGCGTAAGGTGCGTCGGGTAGTTCGCGCTGTTCACTGGGGTAGAGCGCCCGGAACTGTTGTGTCTCCTGGAAATAGTTGAGTTCCTTGAGCGCCGCATAGGCATTGGCGCGGATGCGCCGCCGCTGCAGATCGCTGGAGATTTCAGCTTCGAGCACATCGGGCAAAAAGAAGATGCCGACGACACGGGCGTTGTTGCGTACTTGGGCGCGGATGCGGTGTGCCACATCCATAAACATGCCGGAGCCGGTGCCGCCACAGAGACTGCTCACCACGTAGATCAACTGGTAGTTGCCCACCACAGGGAAGCCGCGGTTCTGCGCCACTTCCATGTCGCGGATTTTGTCCAGGTTGGCTAGCTTTGTCTCCAACATCTGCTTGAAGGTAACATAGTTGCGGAAGAAGCAGAGCCGGCCGATGGGGCGCAACTGTTTGGCCCCGTTGTGGATATAGCCTAGCGGGATCGACGGGTAGTTCCACCAGCGGGCGATCTCCGGGTGCTGGTCGAGATTGGAGACGAGCCGGGTGGCGTCAAACTTGCCCATGTAACAGAACTCGTCGGCGAAGAGCGGCTCTTGATCGAGCCGGTTGACGAGCGGTTCAGTGTCGAGCGCCAACAGTTGGACCATGCCTGGCAGCGCATCATTGGCGCTTTTGGGTGTATTGGGCGGGTGGTGGCCGCTCCAGACATTGCGCAAGCGGCGTTTGACGGCTCGCACCGTATTGGTGCCCATGCCGCCCACGCCCACGACCATCGTCGGGTAGATGGTGGGTTTGTCAAAATGCGGATTGGAATTGGCTGAATTCATTGGATTGTCGAGACCAAGGTAATTTATTTTTCACCGCAAAACACAATTATACCGTGGATCGGGCATAACCAGAAGCTCACCAACTGGTCCGCCACGGATCGCCCCCGGTGCCGTTGGCAAGATGTTCGGTGGCAACCGGTGTGCCTTCACTGGCAGCTCCCCACGCAGTACCCCACTCGGCGTTGCCCCATACGGCGTCCATTGAGGCTGGGTTGGCAAAGCCTGCCGCACTCGCTGTGCTGCTCAATTCGGCCGCTTGTGGGACGGGCGGCAGAGCAGGGGCGACGGCGGCTTCGTCGATTTCCACCTCATCGATGCCGCGCCCGCGGATTCGCGCCACCGCCACCAGCAGCAAAAAGAGCGTCAGCGGCCAGGCGCAGAGCGCCCACGGCAGCCGGGCATAAACCGGTGTGACATAGGGTGAGATGTACCGCCGAACCAGGCTCGGGTTGCGGAAGGTGAACGAAAGTGTCTGCGTCTTCTCCGGCAGGCCGACCACAGCCAGCGTCGCCCTGCCCGTAAAGAAATCGCTGCGCATCAACTCCCGTGGTAGCCCCTGGCGCAGCGCCAGCGTCACCGGCACTTCGTAGAGACCCGCTTCATTGGGCGCTCCGCTCACTTCGACCGGCGCAATCTCCAGTTCCTCGGCGCTGAGGACGATCTCTCCTTCATCGCTGCTACCGGTGGCGGTCAGTTCGACCACCTGGAGCAGGAAGGGAGTCTTACCGCTAAAGCGGACCCCCAACGTCGTCTGAATACGCGTCCCTGCGTCCTGCAGGTCCCCCAAATCGAGTGAACCGCTGACCAGTGACCATTCTACATCGTTGACCCGCACCTGCCAATCGATCTGCTGGGGGAAGACATCTGAATCGGCGTCGGGGCCGCTAAACTGGAGAACCCCGCTACAGGTGCTGGGCGGGACGGGGCCACGGCTGGTCAAGCGCACCGGCAGGACTGTCCCATTCTCCTGGCTGCGCACCTCACTGGTGGTGAGGGTCAAGTCCGGACAGGAGCTGTCGGCCAGTGTCGCGTTCAGTCGGAAGCGCCTGCCCACAAAATTCACCGGCAAGAGTAGTTCCTGGTCGAGCCGGAAATTGGGCGATGTGTCAAAGAGAAACTCGCCAAAATCGGCCAGTTGGCTGTCGATAAGCGCGAGCGGTCGCGCCACCCGGAAGGTCACCGGCAGTGACGCACCGGGGCGGATCGCCACATCCATGGGCCGGCCATCGGGCCGGGTCGCGCGCAGTGCAATTTCGCCCGCGTATTCACCGGGGCGCAACGTGTCGAGGCCATCCACCCGCAGCGTCGCCGTCACCACGCCGGTTTCGGGCACATCGTGATCAAAGTTGAGCGCAACACCCGGTGCAGGCTCGTCGCTGTCGGTGCGGCGCAGATCAAGCGTGGCGATTAACGAGCCGATTGGCTCGGTCGTGCCGGAGGCCAGTTCCACCGGCCAGCCGCCAGGCGGCATCTGCGCCAGGTCGAGTTGGGAAGGCAGCCCGCGCACTTGCACGGCCGGTTTTAGTTCCAAGGTGGCCTCACCCCAGTCACTAAAACGTATGCCGTCCTTGACTGCCTGCACCACATACAGGATCTTGTACGAGCGGCCATCGGCGGGGACAAAGTTGTCGTCGCGGCAGATGCGCTCCCCACAAGTCAGCGCGCTCTGGTAGACTAGGCGCCCACGCCCCTCATCGTCGTCCGACTCATCGGTAACAAAGGCGCTGGCGGCCAGATCGCTAACCTCGATACCGCCACCAAAGCCAACTTCGAGCTGGGCATGGCCATCGGGCAGTAGCCCTTCGCCACTGGCGTTGGGCGAAAAGACCTCGGCGTGTGGCAGATCAGCACGTCCTTCGAGGCGGAAAGTACGCACCAGTTGCAATGGCGTCTGGTCGTCGCCCAGTTGCAGGCTCAACGCTGCGGGCGGGTTGTTCACCAGGAGCGTCTTGAGTTCGGTTTGGGCAAAGGGTTGGAGCGCTGTCTTGCCATCGTAGAACAGCGGCTCGTTGGCTCCAGGTCCGCCGCTGCGAGCGATCAACAGTAACGGCTTGCCAGCCGGGTAGTAACGCACCGAGGCCGAGCTATTGGCGAGGCTGGGGGGTGGATTGAGCAACTGCGGATAGCTAGCAGTCTGCACGACAGCAAAACCGCTACCATCGTTCATCTCGGCAACCCAGCGACCGGGTGTGGGCGCTTCGCCGTTGGCGAGATTGACATCGATCAACGGGTCATCGAAGTAACTCTCTGCTACCAGGGGTTGGTCATCGCGGCGCACCGCGATCAACCCATCGCGGGCGGTGACAAAGGCCAACTGTTGCACACCGTGTGCAGCACGCGTCGTCAACTGGATTGTACCGGCTCGCGCTGGAATCACCGAAAGGTCGGACTTCATTTCGGCGAAGATTTCACTAAAAACGCGCAACAGTTCTTGCGGCGTTGCCGCCTGTTGCACGTTGATCTCGGGTAATTCTGTTGCCAAAAACTCGCCGGCACAACCGGCAGTAGGGTTGCAGAGCACAACCGGAAAAACCAGGACGCCAGCCTCGCGCAGTGCGTTCACCTGGGCGCGGATTGCATCACCCTGGCGGCCAAACCCTTCCGGCCCGCTCGGCTCGCCATCGGTGAGCAAGAGGACATATTGGTTGCGCCCCGGCTCACGGGCAGCGTCTAGCAGATTGATTGCCCCTTGCAGCCCCAGATCGATCCGCGTGTAGCCACGGCGGAGATAATCGGTCGGTGGGATCAAAGAGTTGGCCAACGTACGCCGGGCGTCGAGCGGACCGACCGGCTGAAGCGCGCCCAGTTGGCCGACACCCTCGGCGGTGCTGTCAAAACGGACCACGGCGATACGGTCATCGTCGCCAGCGAGCTGTAGCAGCAGACGAGCTGCACTATACCGCAGCTCTTCTGGATCGCTTGGGGGATTAGGACTGCGGCCGCCACAGGGAGGATAGAAGGGTTGCCCACCGTCTCGCGGCCAGGGCCAACAGGTTGCCATACTGCCGGAATCATCCAGCAACACCACCACATCGATCGGTTGAGTAAAACCGGCTCCCTCATTGGCCAGCGGCAACGTTTGAGCTGCGAGCGTCTCGGGCGGCGCACCGTAAATCACAGCGGCAGACAGGTTATACAACCAGAGGGTTAGCAGCAGTGCGCAAAGCCATGTGAATCGTTTTTCCATCAAATGCATTATAGTACACGTTCCGCCAGAACCAAGATCTCTGCCTGTGTCAAGCAAATAGTTGGGCACAGGCGTCTATCACAACGCAGGGGTGGCAGCATCGCCAGCAGAAAAAGGGGCTTAAAGTAAACGATGGGCCATTTGATTCAGTTCCCATGGCCTACGAACCATAAAAAAGAGACACCCAGGCTGAGCGTCTCTCTTCACTGTGCCAGGACCAGGACGGAACTCTCACTCGTGAGCGAGCGCATCATCGAGAATCTGAACAAATCTTTGGTACGGAATAGCGCCTTGGATCAGCTCGCCGTTGAGATCAAAGCTAGGACGCACTCGTATGCCCTCCGTTCGTCGCTCCTGGTCCATGCGCGTGATCTTTTCACCGATGGCCGGGTCATCCAGACACAGGCGGAGCGCCTCGCCATCCAGCCCTAATTCAGTGGCAAACTGGACAACTGTGTCGTCAGACGCGCTCCAGAGCTCCCCCTGGCGTTCATAGAGCAGATCGTGCATCTTCCAGAAGGCTAGCGGGTCCTGTTGCCCGGCGCATTCGGCTGCCTTGTGTGCGCGGACGGAGGCCTCGCCGTGATCCAATATGTGCCAGAAAGCGAAACGGACCTGGCCGCTGGCCACATAATTGGCCTTCAACTGCGGTTCAACTTGCAGCACGTGCAAGCGGCAGGCGCTTCAGAGAAAGTCCGAGTAATCAAGCAGACGCAGCGGTGCGTTCGGGTTGCCCAAAACATAGAGGTCGCCCTCGCGCCCGGCCACCTGGCTCCAATCGGTAACCGCAGTGGGCTCTGGTACCGTGGTCGGCGTGGCGGTTTGGGTCTCGCTCGCCACAAGAGGTACAGGTGTAGGCGCCGGCAGCTGCGACGCTGCCGGCGCAACGGCTTCTGTCGGAGATACGGGAGCATCCAGCGGCCGGACGGGAGACGTGCAGGCTGCCAGGCTGCTTACTGCCGCAAGCAGTGGAGTCAGCAAAACGAGGCGACGCAGCATGGCGATTTCTCCTACTTCTCTTCTCCAGACTGATTTGCGTTCTACTGTCCTGTCTTTACTGAGCGGTGGCGTCGATAATCTGTTGCAGGGCCTCGCTAAAGCGGTCAGCGGGCAATGCGCCAGGGATGATTCGCCCTTCACCGTTGAAGAGTACAATAAAGGTGGGGGTGCCCTGGACAAAAGGCAAACCGTCATTTAGATCCTGCTGGACGCGGGCCAGCGCTTCACCGCCGGCAGCACAGGCATTGAATTGTTCCAGATCGAGCGCAAGCTCTTCGGCGTAACCCGAGAAGACTGGCGCCGGGTTGCTCACCGACCAAGCTTCCACATGTTCGAAGAGCAGATCGTGCATCTCCCAGAACTTTTGCTGGTCGGCGGCGCATTCGGCAGCTACACCGGCAGCTTCGGCCTGAGGGTGGATGTTAAGCGGGAAGTGCTTGAAGACCCACAACACCTGGTCAGTTGCAACAAACGCTTCATCCAGCACCGGCTGTGTCTCCTGGACATGACGCCGGCAATAGGGACACTGAAAATCGGAGAATTCGATGACCACGACACTGGCGTCGGGATTGCCGCGATAGAGATCGCCGGCCAGGTTGTAGCCCGGTCGGGCCGGATCGGGGGCAAGCCCGCCAGCGGTAGCCCAAAAGGGGATTTCTGCGTCTCCTTGCGCTTCGGCTTGTGACGCCTGGGGCGGTGTTTCGCCAGCGACCAGGGCCGTGATCATATTGGCGAACTCGTCATAGGGCTGTGCGCCGACCAGAAGGAAATTTTCACCTGTGGCCTCGCGAACAAAGTTGAAAGTCGGCGTACCGGTGACACCCAAAGCCTGACCTTCGGCCAGACTTTGCTCGATCTCGGCGTTCATGACGCCGCTGGCGACGCAATCTTCAAAACGCGCCGGGTCTACGCCGATCTCTTCGGCTAACCGTACCAGGTGAGGTTGGGGGTCAGATAGATTTGACCAAACAGTTTGTGTCGCAAAGAGTTCGTCATGCATCTCCCAAAACGCAGCCGCAGAACCCTGCTCGGCAACACAGAGGGCTGCCACATGTGCGGCGGGTGCATTGGGGTGGAGTTGCGCAATGGGAAAATCGCGAAAGACGACACGCGCCTGGTTGTTGCGCACAAAGGCGTCATCGAGCGCCGGTTCGGTCTGCACGTAGTAGCGGGCGCAGAAGGGGCACCCAAAATCGCTATACTCGTAAATGGTGACCGGTGCGTCAGGCGCACCGCGGAACGGATAACCTTCCGCGGTAAAGCCAACCGGCAGATCTTTGAAGCGCTCGGTTGCTACCACTGGAACAGCAGCGGTAGCCGGGGTCGCTGTAGCAGCGGCCGGCTCGATGGCCGCTGGTGTTGGGGTTTGAATCAGCGGCATTGTACACGCACCCAGCACAAGTAGGGCAACAAGCGCGAGCCAGACCCAGATGCGTCGCTCCCGGGTGGTTTGTCTTTCATCCATAGTTGATCCTCCAGATTCAGCCTCCGTTGGCGTGGCTGACCTGGCGCAACGGCCACTGGTTGCACTACCGGACAACGGGGAGAACAAAAACGAGTTGAGGCACACTATAACATATAGTTGCATACCTGGTAAAGAATAGCTTCCTGCAGGGTACGTCCCGCAAAGTAACAGGCGCGCAACGGCTCCAGCACCGGCGACATGCGAGCACCGGGTACAAATATCGTCCTCGCCAGCGCCAGGCACATTGCCCTTGAGAAGGAGAAGCGAGGCTTTTTCGATTCAAAGCCTCGCTTCCTTAACTATTGTCAAATGATAGCAGTGCAGCAAAAGTCAAGGGGCAGTCAAAACAATACCACCCGATTGGAGAATCTGGCGGATCGTCTCCACGCTAATGCGGCGCACGATCCCTTGTTCCATCAAGTAATGACGCAGCCTTTGAAGCGACCATCTGGGGTAGGGAAGCCCTAATGTACGCGGGTCAGTCTTGGCAATAGCAATGATACGCTGGCGTTGATCACCAGAAAAGAGACGAGGTCGGCCGGGGGATTTGCCACTGCGTAGCCCATCGACACCATGTTTGCGAAAGCGGTGAATCCACTTGCGCACATTGATGGGATGGAGATTAACGATGCGGCTGATCTCTGGCACACTCTTCCCTTCTGCGGAGAGCAGCACGATGCGGACGCGGCTTACTGGCAGGCTTTCCTCCTGCCCATGTACGATTGAACGTAGTTGCTGCAATTTGTGCGAGTCTAAACTTTGAACATAAAGCGCCATTCTCAACACACCCCCTTCCTCTGATATGAACGGTCAAATGGTAGCCAAAATCCACAGTCGCGTCTGTGGCTGGGCGACTGTGGTTGTGCTGACTATTAGTTTAGCAAGGATCGTTCGATGGTTGAATCCTACAAAGTAGCGATCTTTAACAGTTCGAAGGGACGATACTTGGTGGTAATTTACTACAGCAAATGTCTTAGATCCCGCTTGCATCTTTCCATTGTAGGGGTTTGAATAACTACAAGAGTGTCCTGCGGGTTCAGATACGGCTATCCGCCGCCATTCAATGGCCATTTGCGACGGAGAGCACGGGGGATCACTTACCTCTGAGGAATGGCTAAAGGCTAACCCGCCCCTTAGAATCCTGACAGCCAACGACGAAGCAGGGCCATGCAGCGGGCAACGATGATCCCAACGGGCGCATCGGCCAGCATGACAGCATCGGCGCCGGCCGGTAGCGCAACCAGAGACCATTCATACGTCTGTTGATCGGTAAGCAGTACGATAGGAGCACGATTACATGTACGAATCTGGTGGATTGTCTCGCGTACCTGGGTGTACGTTTGATCGGTGATTCGTAGCAAAATCAGATCGAAGTGTCGGCAGGCCTCACCCGGGGCACCCTCCTGTGCCATGATATAGACCCAAAGAGACTGGGCAGCCAAACTTTCGCGCAGTGACTGCTCCATGATCCCTTCGTCACTGGAAGGCTGCAGCCAAAGCGCCCGAACCCTGGCCGCAGGAATGGTCACATCGCATCGTTGTCCGATAGAAACATTCGGTTTCGCGCCGTGTGGGCCCTTCATATGAATCCCGTATCGTAGTTTTGGTCTTGGCATCGATAGTGGCTTCATCGGTTTTGTGGCACCTGCACCAGACACAGATATTGGATACAAATGCCTGCAATAAATGTTCACCGCCTACAACTATCCTGGTTGTTAATAGCCCGCACACGGTTAAGACAACTGGAGAGCGTTAACACGGTATGGCGATAACTGTCTTTAATGGAGTTGTTCTACTCTCTTCATTGCTTACACTTTCGTATGTAGCCTGTACTAATTATATGTTAAAAAGAAGAGAGCACAAGTCATAATTAGTTACTGCTAGCTGACAACTCGAATTTCCTATACTTTCAACATTTATGGAACAAGTATCTACAACCATCTAAAACGAATTCAGTGCTGCCTACAGGCCAATACCCGCTATCAATTCATGAGGAAGAGAATGCACTATGTAAACGCACTCCATAGTATAATGGCTGAAGAGTTTCGCCCACCGAGTGTTCTATGCCGGAGGAACTGTATGCACCGTATTCCCGTCCGCCAGATTATGCAGACAACCGTTGTCACCATCCATCCTGATGCGCTTGTGGCGGATGCCGCCCAGATTCTCGAGGAATTCCACATTCGCCGGCTGCCGGTGGTCAATGAAGACGGCTGTCTGGTGGGAATTATTACCGATTCAGACATTCGTGAGGCTGAGGCGGCGAGCAGTGTGGGGAACCCTTATGAGCCGGTGGCCCAAGAAAGTTGGTTGGCGGTGGCTGATGTGATGACACGCGAGGTGGTTACCGTCGAACCCACGGCAACGGTGGGACAGTTAGCCGTCAAGCTCATCGAGCACAAGATCGGCGGGTTGCCTGTGGTTGAGTGTGAAGGCGACAACCTGCGCCTCATCGGCATCGTCAGCGAGACGGACATCTTCCGGATGATAGCCGATGCCTGGGAACAGAGTCAATAAATCATAAAGACGCAAAAAAGAGGACGCCTGTACGGCGTCCTCTTTCTTTACAGAAACTACATATCCATGCCCATGCCGCCCGGGCCACCGGCCGGCGCAGCCTTCTCCGGTTCGGGGATGTCGGTTACCAATGCGCTCGTGGTGAGGATCATCGCCGCAATGGAGGCAGCGTTCTCGACAGCACTACGGGTAACCTTGGCCGGGTCAATGATGCCCGCCCCCAGCATATCGACATAATCGTTCTGGATCACGTCGTAGCCTGTGGTCATCTTACCCTGATCATGCAACATGCGCACTTTCTCGATGACCACCGCACCGTCCAAACCGGCGTTCTGGGCGATCATGCGCATCGGCTCTTCCAGGGCGCGGCGCAGAATCTTGACACCGGTGCCGGCGTCGCCCTCGAGATTGACATTGTCGAGTGACGGAATGGCATTGATGAGCGCCACACCACCACCGGGGACGATGCCCTCTTCCACCGCAGCGCGCGTCGCGCTCAAGGCATCTTCGACACGGTGCTTCTTCTCTTTGAGTTCGGTCTCGGTGGCGGCGCCCACGCGAATGATGGCAACACCACCCGCCAGTTTGGCCAGCCGCTCTTGCAGCTTTTCGCGGTCGTAATCGCTCGTGCTGGCGTCGATCTCGGCGCGGATCTGGGCAATGCGACCCTTGATCGCATTCGAGTCGCCGGCGCCGCCGATGATTGTAGTATCGTCTTTGGTGGAGACAAGCCGATCTGCGCGACCCAGGTCATCCAACATCACATTGTCCAGCTTGCGGCCAAGCGTTTCGGTGATTACCGAACCACCGGTCAAGATCGCGATATCTTCCAGCATGGCCTTGCGCCGGTCGCCAAAGCCAGGGGCTTTGAGCGCCACGGCATTGATCATGCCGCGCAGCTTGTTGAGCACCAGCGTGGCCAGCGCCTCGCCGTCCACATCCTCGGCGATGACGACCAGTTCGCGCTTGCCGATCTGCACGAGTTTCTCTAGCGTGGGGACAATATCCTGAGCGCTGCTGATCTTCTTGTCGGTAATCAGAATGTAAGGGTTCTGAATCTCCGCCTCCATGCGCTCAGAGTTGGTGACGAAGTAAGGGCTGAGGTAGCCACGGTCGAGTTGCATGCCTTCGACGTACTCGGTCTCGAATTCGAGGCCCTTGCTCTCTTCGACAGTGATCACACCATCCTTGCCGACCTTGTCCATCACCTCAGCGATGAGGTCACCGATGGCCTTCTCGGCCGCGGAGATGGCTGCCACCTGCGACATGCCCTCTTTACCCGAAACCGGGGTCGCCATGTCTCTGATCGCCTGGACGACAGCGTCGCGCCCGGCCTCGATCCCCCACTTGATCAGCATCGGGTTGGCGCCGGCTGTGACGTTCTTGAGGCCTTCCGTTACGATGGCCTGGGCCAGAACGGTGGCGGTGGTGGTGCCGTCGCCGGCCACGTCGTTGGTCTTGGTGGCGGCTTCCTTGAGCAGTTGGGCGCCCATGTTCTCAAACGGGTCTTCGAGTTCGACCTCTTTGGCTACGGTCACGCCGTCGTGGGTGACCGTGGGGCTGCCCCACTTCTTGTCCAAAGCGACATTGCGACCTTTGGGGCCAAGCGTAGTCTTGACTGCGTTGGCCAGTGCATCAACGCCGCTCTTCAGCTTCCTGCGCGCAGCATCCTCGAAAACGATTTGCTTCGCCATCTTTCAACTCTCCTGTACAAACAGTATGATTTTCCGAAACGAACTGTTACAAATGCGTGATGAGTAATACGTGATGCGTAATACGTGATGCGTAACGCATGGTCTGTTACGGTGGGTCACGAATTACGGACTACGGATTACGAACCACGAACTACGCCTCACCATTCAACACAATGGCCAGGACATCGCTCTCCTTGAGGATCAGATATTCCTTGCCTTGCAGCTTGACATTGGTGCCGGAGTACCGGGCGTAGAGGACGGTGTCACCGACGCTCACATCCATGCTGATGCGCTCACCGTTTTCTTTGCGGGCGCCAGGGCCGGCCGCAATGACTCTGCCTTCCTGGGGCTTTTCTTTGGCCGTTTCGGGCAGGAAAATACCCGAGGCGGTCTGTTCCTGTTGCTCGAGGGGTTCGATGACCAGGCGGTCGCCGAGAGGTTTCAGGTTCATGGACAGCTTCTCCTTGAACTATGGATGAACAAACTACCAAATAGATTCTGTAACAAAAATCGGGCAATTAGCACTCGATGGGTGAGAGTGCTAACTGCCCGTACTATAACGGATTGTTTTATTCCTTGCAAATTCTGTGATCAGAAATTTGCGCTCAACAAAGCGAAAAATCGTAAAAGTTTTGCTAGCATTGTGTTAGAGAAATGTATACATCCGGTTGGGTAGCGTCTATTTCGTCGCCCGCTGAAAGACAAGATAAAAACTGGTGTGGATCCCATACATACGCTGTTCAATACTGCCCATCCCCAGATTTTTGACCCGATCACTGGGAAGACCTTCGACATGGGCGGTGTAGGCGTACCCGGCGGCGTACATTTGAAAGTTAAAACCAAAATCAGGCGGCGCCTTATCTTCAACCGGGCCGCTGGTCACGCCTTCACCCCAAAAGACCGTCACAGGCTGGCCGACCATGCGGTTGCCATTTTCGTCGAGCACTTCGATATAAATGTGGTGCTTGCCCCCAGATTCGACTTCATCGGCCCAGCGCGCCTCGATCAGGCGGAAATAAGGTTGGCCCGGGCCGACCTGAGCCTCCTCCACTGTTACACCTAGCTGGTCGAGCCGGCTATCCCAACTGCGAGGTCTTGCTGCCGGCTGTACCTCGCCGGGCGCATCCTGCTCTCCTGGTTCGGGTTGGGCGGCTGGTGGGGCCGCCTGTACCGCCGCCTGCGGTTGCGCCGGAATAAATTGGGACCGAGTCGTGGGAATGGGGGTTGCAGCTGCAAACAGGGCGGGCGGCGCCGTAGGCGTCACGGGTGGCGTGTTGGTCGGGGGCGGCGTATAGGTGGGTGTAGGTGGCAACTGGCTCTCGAACAAGGCAAGAGCACGCGCCGTGTCGCGATCAGCAGCGGCCACTTCGTAACTGCCCATGGAATAGACAGCGGCCAATGCTCGCGACATGGAACTGCCGGCACGGTTACCGCTCACTAGATCAAAGATGATCCACGGCACGGTAACGCCCAACAAAAAGAGAATCAGTAAGATGAGCAAGGCAAAACGAACTTTACCCCAACCGGTCAAATTGCTATACCATTGGCCAAAACCGCCGCGTTCGACCGGTGGGCCTCCGCTTTGTACGGCTCCCGCTTGCCGCCGGCGTGCGGCTACCGCTGGCGCCGCCGGAGCAGGTTCGTAACCAACCAGATCCTCCCCCGACGGCTGCATCATACGCTGGCTGAGCATCCGGCTCATGCTGATCGCCAGGCTGGGATAGCGGTTCATCAACAACTCAAAATCTGCTTTGCTCAGCGTCCAGACATCGACATCGCTTTCGGCGATGACCGTGGTGTTGTGGGGCTGGTTGGTCAACAGCGCCCGTTCGCCAAACGCTTCTCCCTCTCCCAAGCTCCAGCCGGAACCACTCAGTGGCTGGACGCGCACAGTGCCCCGTTCGATCAAAAAGAGCATCTCTGCCGGCGTATTGACGCGGTAGATCTGTTCACCCGCACGGTAACGAGTGGGGCGAAGGCGCTCCACCACCTGGCGCAGATCGGTCGAACTGAGGTCGGCCAACAACTCGAACCTGCGAAAGCGTTCTTCGTTGATCTCGTGCCCGCCCTCCGCCAGCCGGCTGGCGACGCCCTGGCTGAGGGCGCGGCCCAAGGCCGGGTGGTGATTGGTCAACTCGTCCAGGTCGGATTTATAGAGCACCCAAAGATTGGTGTTGCGAGTGGCTGTTGCATCCTCGGTGCGGATCAGGCCGGTGAGCAGACTCATTTCGCCGAAAAAGCCACCGGCGCTGATGCGCGCCTTTTCTTCTACCACACCACTGGCGTTCTCTTCAGTCAGCTCGATTTCGCCGCTTTCGATGAGGTAGAGCGCATCGCCGGCCTCACCCACGCGATAGACTCGTTCACCTGCCGGCACATGTTGTAGCACCAGGCGGTGGGCCATCGCCTGCAAGGTGTTGGGGGGGACTTCTGCAAAGATGGGCATCTGCGCCAGCCGCCGGGCGGCCTGGGCCTGGTCATTCCTGTTGAGCCGGCCGCGCACATGGCGGCCCAGGCCGCGGCGCAGACCAGGGTGACGGCTGTTGACCGCCTGAAAGCTCTCGGCTGGCAACGTCCAGACCAGGCTATCTTCGGCGGCAACAGCCGTATTGACGTAAGGTTTGTTGGTGAGCAGCGGCAGCACGCCCAGGATCGCACCCGCCTCGACCCGCTGTACGGCCTCGTCGCCGGCGCCTTCGGGGCGAAGTTCAAAACAGCCATTTTCCACGATAAAGAGAGCCGATGACGTCTCGCCGGCTCGATAGAGCGCGTCTCCAGCGCGGATCGTGCGCGGTTCTAATTGAGCGGCCACTGCTTGCAGGGTATGGTGGGGCAAATTGCCCAACTCGGTGGTGCGCCCCAGGCGTTGGACAAGATAGTCCTCCATCTGGGCGATCAGCGCGCCAAAGTTCTGGCTCAGCTTGAGCCCGATCATAGGCTGTTGCAAGACGATCTCGCGCAACTTGCGGTCGGCCAGTTTCCAATATTCCACATCGCTTACCGCAATTGCATTTACGTCTTGGGTGGTGGCGCGAAAGAGGGCAGCCTCGCCCAACACACTGCCAGGCCCCAATGTGGCCAGGCTCTGCCCGTTGGCCGTGACCAGACGTACAAAGCCTTTTTCCAAGAGGTAAAGCGCCTCGCTCTGTTCACCTGCGGAAAAGAGCGGCGTATTGGCTGCGCAGCGCCCGCTGGCAAAACCCGCCATCAACCCCGCTCGCTCCTGGTCACCCAGACCCAGAAAGACTGGCGCAAATCGAATCAGATCACTGTTCACAAAGGCTCCCTGCGGATCACAGGTTGTCGTTTTTCATAATGCGTGGTGCGTGATCGGGCAATTACGTACTACGCATCACGCGCCACCTATTCCTAGTAGTTGCGCTGGAAGATTGCTTCCCAACTATGATGGCCCTGGCAGCCCCACGAGTTGTAGAAGATGCGGCAATCTTCGTCGTTGCTGCAATAGCCGGTATCGATGAGCGTCTGCTGATCGATGTCCACGGAACGTGTAGTAAAGCCTTCGGCACGGTCGCTGGTCGCCTCGCGGCCATCATTGTTGCGGATCACGGTGAAGCCTTCACCGGTAGTGTGCAAATCATATTCGATGATGCCATCACCCTTGCCCTGGTCACCAGTGACGAGCTCTTCCCCAAGATAAATACCCTTGAGTCGCACCCCATTGAGCCGGTTGCCGGCGGCATCGAGCACGTGGATGCGGAGCAGATGTTTACCCATACAGCCGTCGTTCTCATCCTTGTTCCATAGTCGTCTAGAGACGAGGGTAAAGTGAGGAGGGGCATTTGGATCTGCCGGAGGTGCGGCCTCTTCTGCCGGTGCTTCAGCAGGGGCCTCAGCCGGCGCTTCCTCTTGCGCCGGGGGCGCTTCAGCGGGCGCTGCGGCGGGTGGATTGGCTGGCCCCGCAGCAACCGGTGCGGGGGTGGCGGTCGGCGGTGGCGCCAAGATGTCGGTCGCCACTGTCACGGCTGCGGTCTCGCCTGTAGTCTGGACAAACTGGCCCAGGACCCACCCGTGCTGGCCGTTGGCGAGCTTTATCTGCCACCAATCTCCCGCCGGGTTCTTGGCAACGATCTCCGCTGCTTCATCCTTCTGGAGTGCGCCGACCAGATTGTATTCGGTGCCAGGGCCGCCGCGCACATTGAGCAGGTCGATGGCCTGGGCCATGGGCGGTGCGGCAGCCGCCATGACCTCGGTCGTCGTAACCTCGGAGGCCGCAACATCGGCCACTGGAGCTTCGGTTGTCACGACTTCGGTGGTTGTGATTTCGGTCGTTGTGACTTCAGCCACTGCCTCAACCGGAGCCGCCGGCTCGGCCGGCGCTGCTTCCTGAACAGGTGGTTCGGCGACCACTGGCTCTTCGACCACAACTTCACTTGGCGGCGCAGCCAACAGGTTGTGCGCCACACCATAGGCCGTAATCGAGTTGGATTCAAGGCCCAGATCGGTGGTCAACTTTACCAATGCCGCCAACAGATTGGGGTCCGCATTCTGCTCGATCCCTGTCTCGGTGACATAGATGAGCCACTGGTTGGAGTTGGCGACGTCCAGTGCGTTCAGGCGCGCCTGCGCCTGTCCCAGGTCGCCGGAGTTCTGGTATTCGAGGGCGATCTGGTGCGTATTGGCCAACAGTTGCTCACGGCTAGCGCTGGAAGATTCAGGCCCACACGCAGCCAACAGCAGCCCCAACACGAGCGCCAGCACGAACTGGCAGCAACGGTTTTGAACAAAAAAGGCGGGGTAGCACGGGCGGGTGGGGGAAGGAACAAATCTGTCTACGGTGACATGGGTAGAATGTGGCTCCGGAGAACCTGACTGCATAAGATGTGGGTTGGGTATCATGCGCTTGTCGTTGAAAGGGCGTCCCTGGTCGAGCAGCGGACCAGGCGCCGCACCGTCTTGGACTTGCCGGCAACGAGATGGTAACGCCTGCAGCACAAGGCTAGAAAAACATAGTATTTCGCAGACGCCGGTTTATGAATTTCCCCCTCCCACTGGTATAGTATCTTAGCGGGTATAGCCGGCGCTTGCACTACATTTTCAACACAACTTTGCTACACAGAGTGTGTTGCGTTAATGAGCCATATTGAACGTGCCACATTGCGCTTGTCACATTGCACTTGTACAGTTGCATCGGCAAGACCGCCGTCTACCAAAGCCAGATGCAGTGGCCTTTCGCGAGTGTCGCAAAGCAACATCTTCGTATACGGCACAAGTTCGCCGAAAAGATGCTACTTTGCGACAGCGCCACCGGTATCTGGTGCCGAAGGTGAGAATCGAACTCACACGGGTTACCCCACACGATTTTGAGTCGTGCGCGTCTGCCTGTTCCGCCACTTCGGCCTGTCTCAATATCATAGTATAGCGGGCGAATCCAGAATCGTCAAATGTGCCAACCTGGCCGGATCGAACAATCGTGACTACTAAAGACCAGTCGCCGCCACGCCTGGACGAGCAAGAAGCCATTCGGCGTGCGCTCAGTGGAGAGCTAGATGCCTTCAACCAGCTTGTCCTCAAATACCAGCAGATGGCTTACAGCGTGGCCTACCGCATGTTGCAAAATGAAGGCGCTGCCGCAGATGTTGTGCAGGAAAGCTTTCTCAAAGCCTATCGAGCCTTGCCCAGCTTTCAAGGGGGGAACTTTAAGAGCTGGCTTATGCGAATCGTCGTCAACAGTTGCTATGACCTGTTACGCGTCCAGCAGCGCGAACATACCGACAGCCTGGATGATGGGCCGGGTGATTTGGATTACGCACCCTACCTGGTGGACCATAGCGAGGGACCCGAAGCGTATGCCGAACGGATGGAACTCACCCATTACATCGAACTTGGCATCCGCGCGTTGCCACCCGACCAGCGTACAGTACTAGTCCTCTGCGATGTTCAGGGCTACTCTTACGAGGAGATCGCCGAGATCACTGGCTTTCCCATGGGCACGGTAAAGTCTCGCATCAGCCGGGCGCGCACCAAACTGCGCGACTTTCTGTTACAAAAACCGGAACTATTACCCACCACCTTCCGTCCTTAAAGCGAACTTTATTGCGAAATTTTTGTGATCGACACCGATTATGACGC
>QEUW01000519.1 GCA_003577005.1 Chloroflexota bacterium
TGGTTTACCAGCAGAGCGGTATTCGTACAACCAAAATAGGTTCCAGACTCATACTTTGATGGTATCGTTGGCGTTGCATCGCCTCAAGCTTCGATTGGCGGCTCTGCGTACAGACACCCTCCAAGCAAAGGCTATGCGCAATGCAGGGATTTCCTTGTCCGTGCGCATGGCTAGTATTGCGGCTGGTTTCCTGGCGCAACTTGTCCTTGCCCGCGTTTTGGGGGTATCTGAATTTGGCCTATACGCATACACATGGTCTTGGATGTTAGTCCTTGCCATTCTGGGCAAAGTCGGGGGCGACATCGCTGCCGTACGCTATGTCGCAGCCTATCGCGCCTCCCAGGATATGGCGCGCCTCAAGGGATATATACATTTCGCTATCATCACCTGCTTGGGGGTTTCAATTGTCGCGGCCTGCAGCGTGGGCCTACTGCTAGGGCGGTTGAGCGCCTATGTCAACATCACCCCAACTGTAGCAGAAGGCTTAGTGGCGATGCTGTACGTTCTGCCCATTTACGCATTGGCTATGGTGCAGACCGGCATCTTACGGGGTGTGGAGCGAATTTTCGAGGCTCTACTCACCCAGAACCTGCTGCTTCAACTCGGCATCCTCCTCTTCATCGGGCTACATTACAGCCTCAACGCATCCACACCGACCGCAATCACAGCGATTTGGGCGTCAGGCATCGCGGCTCTGGCGACTACGGCGGTTCAGATGGTGATCATCGCCAAACACACACCCATCTTGGATCGCAACGTGCGCGCGGCTTACGCCCTCAAGGAGTGGTTGACGGTCTCGGCGACCATTATGACCAGCACAGGGCTGTATCAGCTCTTTGGCCAACTCGATGTCTTAGCCGTAGGTACATTCCTTGGCACAAGTGTGGCTGGGCTATACAGTGTGGCATTGCGCTTTACGCGTCTAGTCATGACTGGACTGGAGATCGCCAATCAGTCCACAGCGCATATGTTTCCGGGCCTGTATCAGCGCGGCGAGACAAGAAAACTGCAACAGATAGTCCGCCTCAATGCAAGCATGAGCATCCTATATACACTGCCGCCTGCCTTCATCCTATTTGTATGGCCCACCCATATACTGGCGCTCTTCGGAGAGAGCTTTGTGGATGGAGCGACGCTGTTGCGTATCCTGCTAGTTGCTCAAATGGTAGGCGTAATTTCTGGGCCAAACGGCATTTTGCTGAATCTCACCGGACATGAGCGAGAACTAGCGATGATTCTTGGAATGACACTGATCGTCTTCGTGACGATGCTGGCGATGCTCATTCCGACTAAGGGAGCGATCGGGGCTGCAGTAGCGACCCTGATTGCCTACAGCATACATAATTTCGCCAGCTCCTTGCGAGTGTGGCAGCGCCTAAGGATAAACCCAACAGCTATCGCATTGGACGCTCAAAGCGACCATTAGCCCACCGCATATGTACATGCTTCTTTTTATAAATTCATGTGAGTAGATGCAAATAGGAGCATGATGGTACTTCGCACCGAGCGACTATGGCCTACCCACCTACTGTAATCTGCCATCTCACTCTTGGGCGTGCATCCAAATTGCTTGACGCGCTGAAGACAATCACAAATATTGAGCTTATTTATTTCCCCGTCGACCCTTACGAACCTGCTGTCAACCGGTTGCGCACTCTTTTTTCCGCCCTACGCGAAACAATCCGAAATCGCCCTACAGTATTGATCTCCGACGGAACCGGGCCATATGTACTCATTCTGCTCTTAGCAGCAAAAATCAACCGGAAGGCCCGCTTTATTGCGCGCCTAAGAGGTGACATTTGGAGTGCTTTCCAGTTTGAACGCCAACATAGCGAGAGCCTCTTGCTTCGGTTCCGGGCGCAACGCAACCTTGCACTCTCTCGAACCATCATTGGACAATCGGACCTAGTGTTCCCTGTATCAAAATTCCTGGGTGAGATCGCAATTTCTGAGACCGGGATTGACCGGCGCAAAGTGATTCCAGTGCCGACGACATTGCCACTGGCGAAATTCCGGCCTCTAGATTCATCAGAGGAGCTTTCAAACCTCAGGAGTGCACTAGGCATTGCGCCGTCGGGTCACATACTTTTTTCGTTAAC
The DNA here is from genome assembly GCA_003577005.1 of Chloroflexota bacterium. The sequence goes on from QEUW01000519.1 coordinate 2,100, forward strand.
CAACTTCGACTATTATCAAAAGACCATTGTAATGACAGAGTTCTGTCCGGTGCTCAATGCGTTGCATGAACAGGGCGTAGATGTCACATGGGTGATCGGCGGCTCTGGTATTTACATGGAAGAAGTCCGAGAAAAGATCTGTGAACAGGTTCTGAAACCAGAATGTGTGAAATTTTTGGGGCATGTTCAACGACCTGAACAGTGGTATCAGGCAAGCGATCTGTTTGTTCACTATACTGAGCTAGACTCTCTTGGCAACGTGCTCATAGAAGCCGGCGCCTGTGGAAAGCCCGTCCTTGCCAATGATTATGGGCCACTGCATGAAGTGGTCATCCACAACGTCACCGGCTTTCTCGTAGACAAAAGCCGCCCTCACGAGGTAGCTTTGCTGTGTCAAAAACTCCTTACATCGCCGGAAGATCGAAAGAGGATTGGCGCTGCCGCACGCAACTATATCGTTGGCACATTCAGTCCACAAGCGGTTGGGCTGCGAATTTCCACGATTATTGACGGGCTGGATATCTAGCCCGACGGCGCTGGGCACTATGTTGATATGGCTTCAGCAAGATGACCATGAACACAGTCAAAGAGATAGGTAGAGCTATCTACCGTGCCATTGGCTATTATCCTGTCCGGTTGAACGGTATACCATTGCGCGGCGATCCTTATCACTTTAGATTCTGGCGAATGGTCAATCAGAATAAGTGGGAGAATGATACGTTTGGCGTGCTCGACCGCTATCTGCAGCCAAACTCCATCTATCTAGATGTTGGGGCATGGATTGGGCCGACCGTGCTCTATACGGCCCAACGCTGCCAGACGGTCTACTGTATCGAGCCGGACTACACCGCCTATCGCTACTTGCTCTGGAATTTAGACCTCAACAGGATACACAATGTGCAGCCGTTTAATGTGGCGCTGACTGAAACCACCGGCATGCGCCAGATGGCTGCGCCCAAAGACCGGTTCGGCGATAGCAGCACCAGCCTCGTACGCCAGCGCCCCGGCGACAGCACGATCCAAGTCTTTGGAATGGGCTGGGCTGATTGGCTAAAGGCGATCAGGCCGGCGACCTTCAACCTGATCAAGATCGACATCGAAGGCGGAGAATTCTCGCTGATCCCGGCTATGCGCGATTATCTAGCAGCCTACAAGCCACCGCTGTATTTGTCGCTCCACCCGACCTTTCTGGGCACGGCGGACCGCCGGGAAGCGATGGCGCGCATTGTCGACGTGATGCGCATCTATCGCACCTGCCTGGATAGCGCCCTCCAGCCGGTTGACCCACGGCAACTGACGACGGATGCCGCGCTGGACCAACTTGGGGCCTATGTCTTTGTCGCCGATTAAGCGGATTTCACGATGCGCTCATCCGGAAGTCAAGCGGCAAGCCGCAGCCGCCTGAACCTGGGCTGGTGGGCTGCGATTTCGCTGGCTGCCATTTGGTTGATCGGCAGCCGCAGTTTTCTCCAGATCACCCAGACCTTCGATACCAACTTAGGTTGGATCTATTTAATGCGCGGCCTCTATGCGCCGCCTAACACCGCAGCACCGGCGCTAGAGGCAGCCGTGCAATACTTTGACCGCGCCGGTGTCTCCCAAGCAGCGCCCCGACTTGCCGAAGCCAAAGGGCTGGCCTTGATCCAACTTGGCCAGCCAGAGGCCGCCGCATCCGTCTGGATGGAACTGCCCGCGCCGCGCCCACTGTTGAGCAGCATCGCCGCCTGGCAGACCGGCCGCGCCGAGTGGGACCAAGCCCTGCAGACCTGGGTCAACGCCGATCCGAATTGGCTCGCGCGCACCTCCCCAATCCAGACACGCGTCGGCTATGTCTGCCAGCAGACGCTGACCGTCGCCGGCCAACTTACACCCGCCAATCAAGCGATCTGCCGCCGCTACTGGCAGGCCAACGACGGCAACCTGCTGGTCAACGGCACATTCGACGCCGGTACGCTGCACCCCTGGCAGCACCACTCGACCGCAGGCAGCGACTATGCATTGGAAACCGGCGACGCAGGATCACCCCCCGCGGCGCGCATCACGACCCGCACAGACGGCTATCATGGCGGCATCTTCCAGCAGTTGCTGCTCCCCGCCGGCGCGACCCTGCGCTTCAGCGCCAGGGTGCGCGTGGCCGCTGATACGGAGATCGCCTTTTGGCCGCTCTATACACGCCGCATCGAGCAGGGGGAAGAGAAGATTGGCGCGCTGGAGCGCGTCTTGGTGCGCGGCCAGATGGATTGGACCTATTACGAGCGCACTTTCAGAGCGCCTGGCGACAGCCCTGTGCGCTTCACCGCCTATCCACTCTTCTTTCGTGGGGCAGGCACAATCTGGATCGACGATGTTATACTGCGCGTAATCGATGGGGCCGAGCCGTCGCAATAGGCAGACCAAACGAAGCGCAGCGCCACTTGAGGAAATATCCGTGTCGCGTACCGTCTTGATGATCACCGATGCCTATCCCCCCGACCGCGGGGGGCGAGCGGAAAAGATGCAGCGCCATGTGCGCTACTTGACCCGGTTTGGCTGG
>QEUW01000520.1 GCA_003577005.1 Chloroflexota bacterium
AAGAGGTCATCGGTAGTGCTGGTGGCCAGCATCCACGAGAACGCCACGATGAGAGCGCCCACAACAAAGAGGCCATCGAGCAACGTGCCCAAAGGCTGGATCAAAAACAACATTGGCGCCGGCCACTGCCCGGTCGCCGTCCAGATGGCAAGCCGGGTCAGCGCCAGGATCAACCCCAACTCGGCCAGTCGATAGCCCAAGGTGCGCCGGTGGCGCTGGTCGGGTTGGGCCAGTAACGTCGTGGTAATACAGCCGGTGATGACCGCTGCCATGCTGAGAATGACCATGACCGGGATGTAGGTGTACGACAGAAAGGGCGCCACCCGCGCCACAAACGAGAGCACCACCCAGTCGATGCAGGCCACCATTAGCGCAATCAGCACCGGGCGCAGCAGCAATCAGCACCGGGCGCAGCAGCGACCCCACCCACGGCTGGTCATAGCGGATCGGCACCCCCGCCGCCGATGTGGCAATTGCGCGCGCCTCGCTCTTTTCAATCACCGAATTGCCCCGCACCCATTCCGCCATGAATCACCCAGTCTCATTGTGAATTATGAATTGTGAATTGCGCACGTTCTGCGTTCTACGTTCTACGTTCTACGTTCTCCAGGTCTTTTTGCCAGACCGTCTTATGCATGGCAACGCCCAGGCGTTTGGCCCGGCTCTGCATGACGTTAAATTCGGGCTGCGCCGAGCAGACCAGGGCGATGACGTTGGAGCCGCGCCGGTACGCGCCGTGGAGCACCCAGAGCAGACCCTCGTCCACCAGCGGCGTCACCACGATGAGGGTAGCGCCCCATTCCAGGTCGGCGATATGACCGGGCAGCCAGACAGCCAGCGGTTGCTCGGTTTCGTGCATCTCGACGCGCGCCAGTTGCGTCAGGATATTCATCAGGTGCCCCTGGCCGGTGCGGGCGTGAAGCGGCGCCATTGGCTGCTCGGTGGGCGCATCACGCCCGTTGGTGATGAGCCCAACCGCCTGGCGTTGGTCGATCAGGTGGCTGGCGACCGAGGCCGCGACCACAATCGCCCATTCACTCAATCCCGCTTCCTCGCGGTACGGGTAGGCACGGCGGTTGAGGTCGAGCACAATGGCGACGTTGAGCGAGATCGCCGGTTGGAATTTTTTGACCAGCAGCGTGTCTTCGTGGGCGCTGGCCTTCCAATGGATGGTGCGCTGGTTGTCGCCGCTGGTGTAGTCACGCACGCCGGCCACGCGTGCCGGGTCCTCGAAAAGCCGCTGCCGGCTGCCGACCGTGCCAAAAGGCGAACGGCTGGGCAATCCAAGTTTATTCAACGGCAAAACGTCTGGATAGACCGTCAGCGGCATGACATTCTTTTCTTGCCAGGCGTTTTCTACAAAGCCAAAGAGATCGCCTGTGCGCAACGAGAGCGGGCCAAGATAATAGTAGCCGCGCCGTTTGCAGTGGAGCGTATAGGTATGTTCGGCCACTGTGCGGCTGCCCACGCTGAGCACAATGCTGTAGTCAGCGGCATCGCGCAGGTCGAGCGGCACCAACTCCTGCACCTGAAGCCAGGGCAGCGGCAGCCAACTGCGGTTGATAAAGCGCAACCGCGCCGTGAGCCGCTCCCCCAGAAAGGCATGGTCGACCACGCGCCGTTCGACACCCAGCCGCTGCACCCCACGCCGGACCCACCAGTGGCTGACCACCCACACGCCGCCCAATACATAAACCAGGTAATAGATCCAATCCAGCCGCAGCAGGGCGCCAAAGAGGAAAAGGATGAGGATAGCCCAGAAGAGGTTGTGCATTACCGCTCCACACCGCCCAGATCGAGCGGTGTCTGTTCGATGATTTCGCGCACGATAGCGTTGGCCGTACGACCGCGCAACACGCTTTCCGGACGGACGATGCAACGGTGCGGGAGTGTGATAGGCGCCAATGCCTGGATGTCCTCCGGTTCCACGTAATCGCGGCAGCGGACAGCCGCCCGCGCCTGGGCACTACGATAGAGCGCCAGGCTGCCGCGCGGGCTGGCCCCCAACGCCAGCTCGGGGTGTCTGCGCGTCGTTTGGGTCAGCGCAACGATATAGTTGCGCAGCGTCTCGTCCACATGGACCTGCCAGACCCGCTCGGCCAGCACCGGGATCTCCATGCCGTCCACCTGGCGTTCGAGCGTTTCGATGGGGTGGCGGCCACCCAGGTTGACCAGCATAGCCCCCTCCTCTTCGGCGCTCAGGTAACCCAGGCTCAGTTTGAAGAGAAAGCGGTCCAACTGTGCTTCGGGCAGCGGGAAGGTGCCCTCATACTCGACCGGGTTCTGCGTCGCTAGCACAAGAAAAGGGCGGGGTAACCGGCGGGTGACACCATCCACTGTCACCTGTCGCTCGCCCATACATTCGAGCAACGCCGACTGAGCACGCGGAGTGGCGCGGTTGATTTCATCCGCCAACAGAATATGGGTGAAGGCAGGGCCAGCGACAAACTGAAACTGGCGCGTCTCCTGGTTGAAGATGCTGACGCCGGTGATGTCGCTGGGCAACAGATCAGGCGTACATTGTAGACGGCGAAAGTCTACACCCAATGTACCGGCCAGCGCCCGCGCCAGCATTGTCTTACCCACGCCGGGCACATCTTCCAACAACACATGGCCCTCGCAGAGGAGGGCGATGATCAACGTCTCGATAACATCGGATTTGCCTACGATCACCCGCTCGATATTCTCGGTGATCGTCTGGGCAAACCGTTGGATCTCCTGCATGGCGGCTCCTTGCTGGTTGGGGTTGCTTCTCCTGCCATTCTAACCCAGAAGTGGGATAGCACCAAGCCGCCCCACCAGGCAAGATGGTATCCTATCCTACATCCGCATAAGTCCCCAACCTTGACGAAGCCCCCAATTCTGTGCTATTTTAAGAATGCGACGATCGGCTACCGCCCGTTAACAGTTGACGTTTGACACTTCACCGTTGACCATTCATCTGCCCCCTTAGCTCAGAGGACAGAGCAGAGGCGTCCTAAGCCTTCGGTCGCAGGTTCGACTCCTGCAGGGGGCGCTCTTTTTTAGCGGCAACTCGTGACGGAACGGGGTAAATCCCCCCTGTATGTTGTGGTTCATCACCATGACGTACGGGGGGATTTTTTATGCCCAAACAGCGGCCAGTGAAAATCACAGATGCGTATGCCGCCTATCGTCTGGATGGGCAAGCCAGGCGGTTGACTGCTTTGACCCTGCGCACCTACACGCAGCGGGTTGAACCCTTTGTGCGCTGGTGCGACGACCAGGGCGTTCCCTATCTTCAGGACATCACCCCTACGCTTGTTCGGTCTTACCTGGTCCTTTTACAGGAGCGGGAATTGTCGAGCTACACTGTCAACGGCATTGCACGGGCCATCAAGGCGTTTTTCAACTTCTGCGTCAACGAGAGGATGCTTGCTGAATCGCCCATGCGCCGCGTTGTTGTGCCAAAGGTGGACAAGAAGATTATGCCGTCGTTTACCGAAGATGACGTAGCGGACCTGCTGGCGGCTTGCAAAACCGAACGGGAAGAAGCGGCGCTACTGGTGTTGCTCGATACGGGTGTACGGGCAAGCGAGTTTATCAACCTGAATGGCGGTGACGTTGACATGGGGACCGGCGCCGTCCTGGTGCGACAGGGCAAGGGCCGGAAAGACCGCACGGTCTACTTGGGCGCCAAGACCCGCAAACAGTTGATGCGCTACTATGCAATGGAGCGGGGAACGCCAACGGCAGATGAGCCGGTTTGGTTGTCTATCAACACCAAAGACCGAATCACCGACAGCGGGTTACGCCAGTTATTGAAGCGGCTGGCTAGTCGGGCTGGGGTACAGAATGTCACCCCGCACACGTTCCGCCGTACCTTCGCCCTGTGGAGCCTGCGTAACGGAATGAGTATCTATCACTTGCAACGGCTGATGGGCCACGAGGATTTACAGGTGTTGAAGCAATATCTTGCCCTGGTCGAAGGTGATGCGAAGGCCGCCCATCAGAAGTCGTCACCGGTCGATAACATGAAATGAGGCTGCAACGCCGGTAAGTGGAGCTGTAACCTTCCACTTACCGGCTAACCCAACCGCTGGCGATGGCAGCGGCGGGCTAGGAACATTCTAGCACGCCCACCAGCGGGAATCAATCTAAGCTGGTGGGCGTTTTCATTTTGACGCCCACCCATACCCACAGGAGGGCGTTATGCCTGAGAACTATCCTGAGTTTGAACACCTGTCACTGGCCGAGAAAGACGCCGTTATTGCCGAACTCACGGTCATGGTGCGCGAGCTGTACGAGTCCAAAGGTCTACCTATCCCGGCTGCCTGTGGGCCATGCCGGGCTGAACGTGAGCTTGAGCAAGCGCTGATAGTCGCCGAAGTGGACGCCTGGCTTGCCGGGGGTGCAGCATGACCCCACGTCAATACGCCGTTCGTTCTATCGTGGTCAGCGTCGCTCACGGCCAGACCAGTGAAGCAGCCGGCTATGCCCTGGCTTGCTTACACGGCTACCGGGGCAATTCAGACGCCTTTTTAGGCTGGGTGACGGACCTCCAGCGAGGCGAGTTTGCCACTTCTGGCGCGTGTGCTGCTTTGAAAAAAGCAGCGCGCCGGGGGCGGGTGGCATCAAATGACCTCGGGGCGCAGACAGGGCGGAATTTTGCGCACAGTGTGCGGAATGGGGGCCGGCAACCATGACCCAGCGAGATAACCGGGGCCGGTTCACCACTGGCAACACAATCAGCAAACGGGGTTGGGCCGGGCTGGTGCGCAAGCGGTTCAAGGGCAGTGAAGCCACAGCACGGGCCTACGTTGCCCAGCTGGGGCGCTACGCCTACGCATCGATGTTTGACCCTCGAGCGCGTACGCCCATGATGCAATGGCGCTTTGAAAACTTCTTTGCGCACCCGGGCACGCCAGAACAGTTTGCACGGCAGTTTGATTTTACGCTTGACGATTTGCGGGAGGTGCGGCCATGAACCAGAGACAAAGACGCCTGACGCCGGCGCACCAGTGCGCAGCGTTTTGGGCTGGGTGGTCCTGGCCGTCGTGGGGTTGGTTGTGGTGGCGAGCGTTGCACGCTGGGCCACAGGTGGACCACAGGAGCAAGGGGGTGTGCCAGCATGGGCACGGCTAGGCGAACACTGCGGAAACTATGAAGAAGTGGCGCCGGGCGTCTGGCGCGCCCTGAGGGCCCCCGGCTGTGATGC
>QEUW01000521.1 GCA_003577005.1 Chloroflexota bacterium
TACGGCTGGAATCGCTGCGCGATGGTGTTGAAGCACAGGACCGTCAACTCCTTTACAAGACCCTGGTCGAGGCCCGGCAGCGCCGCGTGCGCTACGCCGACGAACTCAACCGCATCGACCACGAGGATTTTCTCAGTTATGTGGGCGCCTGCAAGGGCAATCTCCATTACGCCGACCTGGCCGCTGCCCAGCTTCCGGCGGCTGGGGCGCGGGTTGCCCAGCAGGCGCGACCGCCAGCTGGGCTGGCCTGGTATCTCGACCTCTACCGCATCTACGAGCAGGTGCGCCGCCGGGAAGGGGTGCTCACCTTTGACGATATGCTCATGTTGGGCTGGGAGTCACTCGTCCGCCATGAAGAGATCCTGGCCGGGCTGCGGCGCCAATACCAGTGTGTGTTGGTCGATGAATTCCAGGACATCAACCTGGCCCAGGCTGAGCTGCTCGACCTGCTCACGGCGCCTCACCGCCACTATATGGCGATTGGCGATGACGACCAGACGATCTATGAATGGCGCGGGGCCAGTCCGCGCTTTATCCTCGAATTCGAGCAACGCTATGGGGCTCAGGTCTATTACATGACCGACAACTTCCGCTGCAAGGCGCCCCACGTTGCGCTCGCCAACCGTGTCATCGAGCAGAATCGCATCCGTCGCCCCAAACGGTTGGGGTTGACCCAGGGCTTTGACGGCGAGGCGCACCTGCACCTGGAGGCCAGCGCCGAGCAGATGGGGCGCCATATTGCGGATGAGACAGCAAAGGCGTTGCAACAGGGCTTCACGGCCGGTGACATTGCCATCCTGGTGCGGATCTATGCACAGACGCCACCCATCGAGCAATTTCTGATTGCCCGGCAGATCCCTTACGAGGTCGTGGGCAGCGAGCCGTTTTACGAACGCACCGAGATCCGCACTTTGCTCGATTACTGCTTCATCGCCCAGGTTGAACAAGGCTTGAACAGCAGCGCATCTTGGGACAGCGAACAGAGCCAACGTTTTCGCGCCGCCTGGCTGAGGATCTACAACCAGCCCACGCGCTATCTGAGCCGCGCCCTGGCTGAGCAGATCGCCGAGGCGGTAACGCAACACCGGATGCCCATCAGCCGGGCGCTGGGCGCCGCGCAACACGAAGCCACCGAGCGCCAGACTCGGGCGCTGGGCAAGCTGGCCGATGACCTGCGCTGGCTGGCGAGCGCACTGGCAGCACGGCACCCGGCTGAGGCTGTCTTGCGCCAGTTGGAAGAGCGGCTCCAATATATGGCGTTTCTCAAGGACAGCAGCGGCTTTCCCGAAACGGGTGCGGCCAAGGCGGCCAACGTCACTACCTTTCTCGACTATGCAGTGCGCAAAGGGACGGTCCCGCACTTCTTGCGCCATCTGGAAGAGCTGGCCGCAGCGCACAGACAGACCATCGCCGACCCCAGGCAGCCCAAAGTGACCATCACCACTATGTTTCGGGCCAAAGGGTTAGAATGGCCGCTGGTCTTTGTCCCCAACTGTAACCAGGGGACCATCCCCTACGAACGCATGGCGAGCCTGGAAGAGGAGCGGCGCCTGCTCTATGTCGCCATCACCCGCGCCCGGCACACGCTGCATCTCCATGCGCTGCACGACCAGCCGCTCTCCCAGTTTCTGGAGGAAGCCGCTGCTGTGGAGACGTTGAACAACGTGCGCGTCCTGCAACGCGCCCTCACCACCGAACCAAAGCACTGGCGCACCGAAGAGATGGTGAGTCTGGCCGTCCAGTCGCAACGGCTGCACCTGGCGGACTACTTTCGCTGTTGGTGGCCGGCGCCCCCGGAGCAGAAACGGCGCATCGCCCGGCTTGCCCTGCGCATCCTCGCCAGCATCGATAAGCATGAATTACGCCACCAACTGGCCGTCCAGCCAGGCGACGAGGACTTATGGCGCGAGTTGGCCGGGTGACTGTTGCGCGCTCCCTGGCCGGGCAATGCAGCGAGTTGTGTAGAAACAGCAAAAAGCAGAACACAGAGGACACGAAGAAGCCACAGAGGACACTGAGTTTTTCTCTGTGATCTCTGTGCCACCTCTGTGATCTCGGTGTTCCGCTTTTTGTCCTAGCCTTTAGAATTCGTCAAGGAGTTGTTGGATGAGTTCCTCCCGGTTGCCAAATGGATCGCGGAACTCAAGCTCGTCGAAGCAGGGGATGTCTTACATTATAGATCCAAGCCTTCCAGTGTCTCGGCAATCAGGTGATCGACCACCGCCTTGAAGTCGCCACCGCTGGCCTCATAGACGCGCAACTGGCGGTCGGCGCTGGTGCCGTGGACGAGCATGTTGTCGATGGGCTTGATAAACGCTGCCGTCCCCAGTTCATCCACCTCTTCGGCAACGAGATCAAGCAATTCACGGATGAGCTGGCGCGTCGGTACTTCCTCCGTCTTGCCAAAGTCGATCATCTTGCCGTCGAGGCCGTAACGCGAGGCGCGCCAGCGATTTTCGCTGACCAGGTCGCGGCGATAGATGCGAAAGGTGATATTCTGCCGGCGCAGTTTCCACAGCCAGAGCACAAGCGCCTGAAAGAGGGCGACGAGGGCAATCGCCTCGTCGATCCGGGTGCAGATGTCGCAGATGCGGAATTCCAACGTCGGGTACTTGTGGTGCGGGCGCACATCCCACCAGATCTTGCTGGCGTCGGGGATCACGCCACAGTTGACCAGCGCGCGCACCAGGTTGTCGTAGTCTGCCTCGGTGCGGCAGATGTCGGGTATGCCCGAACGGGGAAAATCCTCAAAGACGACGGAGCGGTAGCTCTTGAGCCCGGTTTTGCGCCCCATCCAGAAAGGGCTGCTGGTGCTAAGCGCCAGCAGGTGGGGCAACATATAGCGGACAACGTTCATGACATCGATGGCAAAGGCGCGGTCTTCGATGCCAATGTGGACATGCATGCCAAAGATGAGTAGTCGTTGCGCCAGGTCCTGCATCTCTTCCAACACCCCGATATAGCGCGGCAGGGGGGTGATCTGTTGGTCTACCCAGCGGCTGAAGGGGTGGGTAGCCGCCGCCACCACCGCCACCTCTTTGTCGCGCGCTAGCCGGACGATAAAGCTACGCTGTTTTACCAGTTCATCTCTGGCCTCGGCCACGGTGTGACAGACGGGTGTGCCCAGCTCGACCATCGAGGCGTGTAGCTCCGGCTTGATCTCGCGCTCGATCATGATGACGCGGTCGTTGTCGAGAAACTGGGTAATAAACGACCGCATCGCCCGCGTTTCGGGGTCGATAATCTGGTATTCCTCTTCTATCCCAATGCTCAAAGAAGGTCGTGGAACCACATTCCCCCTCTGTTCTACGCTCTACGTTCTGCGTTCTACGTTCTACAGCTTCAATCCGCTCATCACCACACCCGAGATAAAGTAGCGCTGAGCAACCGCAAAGAGGGCAATAACCGGCACAGTCATCATCGCCGCAGCGGCCATGAGCAGATGGTCGCGCGGGTCGGTCGTCTCCAGCGGGATGTATTGGAAGTAGCGCATTCCCACAGCGGCGGTGTACTTGAGCGCCGAATTCAGGTAGATAAAGGGGCCAAAGAAGTCATTCCAGTCGTTGAGAAAGGTCAGGATGGCGATCGTCGTCAGCGCCGGCTTCATCAACGGTGCGAGCACCCGCCAGAGGATTTGGAACGGATTGGCGCCATCGATGGTGGCCGCTTCGTCCAGGTCGCGCGGGATGCTCATGATAAACTGGCGCAACAGAAAGACCATAAAGGCGCCGCCTCCCAACCAGGCCCCAATCGTCAACGGGACGTAAGTGTCGATAAACTTGAGCCGGTACCAGAGCAGATATTGAGGGATCAGGGTCACGACACCAGGGATCATCATGGTACCCAACAGCAGAATAAACCAGACATTCTTGCCCACAAAGTTGAAGCGGGCAAAAGCGTAGGCGGTCATGGTGGCGGTGATGATCGTGCCGGGGATGGTAATTGCGACGATGAGGAAGCTGTTGAGCATCCACCAGCCAAAGGGCGCCGCGTCAAAGACCTTGGCGTAGTTGCCCCACTGTGGATCGGCTGGCAGCAGATGCGGCTCGTACGAGCGCAACTCCTGCCAGGTCTGGAGCGAACTGGAGACCGTCCAAAAGAGCGGGAAGGCAAACATCAGGCTGGCGATAGTCAACAGCACGTACGAGACGACCTTGCCCACAGCGCGCCGCTGGCGTGCGGCAGTCGACACCGAACGGTCGACCAGAACCTCCTGCGGGGCAACGGCCGGCGTGGATGTTGTTGTCATCGTCATAGACTCCTGCGGTAGATTGAGCAGGAATTAGGCGGCCAGTATACTCTGACGCCTAATTCCTAATCCCTTATTCCTACTCCCCATAATAAAAGACCCAACGCCTGGAGAGGCGCATCTGCACAATCGTCAGCGCCACGATGATCAGCGCAAAGAACCAGGCCAACGCTGCGGCATAGCCCATGTTGAAGTAGTCAAAGGCATGTTTCCAGATGTGCAGCGCATAGAACCAGGTAGCAAAGCCAGGCCCGCCTTCGGTCGCCACAAAGGCGGCGGCAAAGGTCTGCAAGGCGCCGATAATGCCCAACACCGTGTTGAAAAAGATCGTGGGCGTGAGCAAAGGGATCGTCACAGCGCGCGTGCG
>QEUW01000522.1 GCA_003577005.1 Chloroflexota bacterium
TAATTACCAGAAAGCACAACCATGTCCATCAAACCTGACCACTGGATCCGGCGTATGGCGCTGGAGCAACGGATGATCGAGCCATTTACTGATCGCCAAGTGCGCGAGGGGACGATCTCGTATGGCTTGAGCAGTTTTGGCTACGACATCCGCGTGGCGGATGAATTTCGTATCTTTACGGCGTCAACGGGCGAGTTGACGGTGGTCGATCCAAAGGCACTTGACGAACGAGCATTAGTTCCTTACCAGGGCGATATTTGTATTATTCCGCCTAACAGTTTTGCCCTGGCACGTACGGTAGAGTATTTTCGTATGCCGCGCAATGTTCTTGGCGTTGTTCTCGGCAAAAGTACCTATGCGCGCGTCGGTGTGATCACAAATTTTACCCCGCTGGAACCCTCTTGGAATGGACACATCACCATCGAAATCTCCAATACGACCCCCCTACCCGCCAAAATCTACGCCAACGAAGGCATCGCCCAGGTGCTCTTTTTCGAGGGCGACGAACCCGAAGTCTCCTACGCCGACCGCAAAGGCAAATACCAGGCGCAAACCGGGATCACGCTACCGCGGTTGTAGCTGACTTACCAGCCATGCTCGCCCTCTGATGGCCGCCATTGCCAGCCGACCGCTCAACACGCACACGTATCATCGCAGCAGCTCAGATCATCCAAAAACATCTGGGGCCGGTAGGCTTCGAGTACGCTTGTGTCCAGCCCTAGCCGTTCGCCGATGGCGCGGGCGACGACGGCAAAACGCTGGCGAAATTTGTAGATAAAACAGAGGATGATGCTACCATGCCGCACCGCCGGCCCAACGACAAAAAGACCAGGCGTCTTGGTCGATTCGTCGTTCTCGGTCAGCAGCGCATAGTTGTGCTCCTCGTGCCAGTCGAACAGGTCGTGGACCAGCCCCAGGCTGCCGGCAAACCCTGTCGCAAGGATCGGTGGGGTTGGGCTCGTCCACCGTTCGCCCTCTGAGCCATGAATGACAAAGTGGCCGTTTTGGCGTTCGACACACTTGACACCGCCAGGGACCAGTTCCAGCCGTCCAGTCGCTTGCGCCTTTCGTAAGCGACTTTGCGTATAGGGTGACAAAACCAGGCTGGGGTCGGGCGACGAAAAGGCCCAAGGCGCGGCGGCGTCGAGCACCCGCACCTGCTTGCCCAGGCGCACCAACGTCACCGCGGCGTCGATACCGCTCTCAAAACCGCCGATGACGGTAAAGTCGTCGCCGGCCAGTTCTTTCCAACTGGCGACCGTGGCATTGTGGATGCAATGCTCTGCGCCGTCAACCGGTTCGGTGTTGGGGTATTGAAACTCACCGGCAGCCCAAATAACAAAACGGCTCTGCAACTGCCCGGCGGACGTGTAGAGGCGAAATCCTTCTGCTTCCGGCTGCATGGTGTAGACTTCGACCCCTTCCCGCACCGGTAATTCGAAGTGACTGGCTACAGCTTTGAGATATTGGGCATAGTTGTGACCGGTGGGATGTTCCTCACGCAGCGTGTGGGCCGGTGAGGTATTGATCGTCACAGCGTTGAGGTCGAGCAAGCCAAAACCGTTGCTTGTAAACGAGGGGCTGATAAAACGCATCTCCGCCGGCCAGCGCAAAAAGGATGCGCCGACCTCGTATCGCTCTACGATGGTAAAGTTGCCGACGCCCAGGTCCAGCAACACCACGCCCATGCCGACGCCCGCCGCGCCCGCACCGACGATCAGTACGTCGTGTCGATCCGCCATATCCGTCACCTTCCTCTACTGTTGACCATGAATGCGCTGACGCACTGGATCTCTGCTAGGAACATAGGTTTCTAGCTTTGAGAAATCTGCAAGTACCGTTCCTAACTTGCACGCGGCGGAATAAAACTACAGGAACACAGAGATCGCACAGAGGAGTCACAGAGTACACCGAGTTTTTTCTCTGTGCTCTCTGTGCGACCTCTGTGTTCTCTGTGTCGCTGCTGTTTTAGCGCCAATCCTGCGCCCACGTTCGGGTATGCACCTGGCTGCGGATGTGCCACTCGCGCAGCACGTCGAGCAGCTCGCGCTTTTTGTCTGCTTTGGCGGGGTCATCCCACAAGTTGTGGGTCTCGCCGGGGTCGTTGACCAGGTCGAAAAGCTGGCCAAAGGATTCGCCGAGAAAATGAACCAGCTTCCACTCGCGGCTGCGCGCCATGGTCATAAATTCGGTCTCCTGCAGAATGCCGTCACGGCCATGCTCGGCAAAGACATAATCGCGGCCAGCCCAGGGCTCCCCCCGCAGCCCCGGCAACAGAGACTTGGCCTCCATCGTCGCCGGTGGCGTCACTCCGCCCAGTTCGAGGATCGTGGAGCCCAGGTCCATGAGCGAGCAGAGTTGGTCCAGTTGGCGGCCACCCGCAAAACGCCCCGGCGACCAGACGACGGTGGGCACGCGGGTGATGATGTCATACATGGTCCATTTCTGGCTGTGGCCGTGGTCGCCGATGGCGTCGCCGTGGTCGGAGGTAAAGATGACAACGGCGTTGTCGAGATAGCCTTTGGCCGCCAGCCCCTGCATGATCTGGCCGACCCTCTCATCGATCATGCCACAATTGGCGTAGTAGTAGGCGCGCTGGCGGTGCAATTGCTCTCGCGTGGGGTTGAGCAGATGGACCACCGAATCGTGGTCTACCGCGTGGTTGTGCTGGCGCATGGCGAGGAAGGGCGGCGGTTGGCCGGCAAGCTCGGCCTCGGTTACCTCGGGCAGCGGCAGCTCTTTCTCTATGTACTGTTCCGCAAAGCGCGGCACGGGGTCGTAAGGCGGGTGCGGGCCCGGAAAGCCGATCTGCAAAAAGAGTGGCTTGTCGCTCTTGGGCTTGGTCTCAAGCCACCAACTCGCCATATCGCCTACAAACATATCGGACTGGGTCTCCTCCGGCAGTTCCCAGAGAAAGGCTCCCAGACGCTCGCGATAGTCGGGCTGCTGGCGGTAGAGCTCGCGCTGTTGTTTGACCAGCCCACGGGCGCGCAAGCCCTTGTCCCACTCGTCGAAATAGTAGCGTCCTTCGAGATAGCGGTCCTTGTTCTCGACCACATAGCGCTCGTGAAAGCCCAAGGGCGTCTCGAATGGGATCGTGTGCATCTTGCCGATGTTGACACAGTGATAGCCGGCGGCGCTGAGCTGTTCGACCCACGAGTGCTGCCAGCGGTCGCCATTCTTGAAGACGCCGGTCGTGTGCGGATAGTAGCCGGTGAAGAGGCTGGCCCGCGACGGCACACACGAGGGCGCCGTGATGTGGCACTGCGTCAACGCTACACCTTCGTGGACCAGACGGTCCAGGTTGGGCGTCTCCATATAGGGAAAGCCCAGCGCGTGGATCGTGTCGTAGCGCTGCTGGTCGGTGATGATCAGGATGATATTGGGTCGGTCAGTAGGCATGTGCAGATCTGCTCCTGGCAATTGGATTGTAGATGGTAGAATGCGCTATACTGTCAATGGAGATAGTCCATTATAAAGACAGAACAAGCGATCTGCGAAATAACCGTTCACAGGCTGACTTGCCATCTCGTTTCCAACACCTTGGAGGTCGCCATGCCCGCCTCACTCCCTACTACTGCCCGCGCCCTCATCGTCGGCGGCGGGGTCGTCGGCTGTAGCGTGGCCTATCACCTGGCCAAGCTGGGCTGGCGCGAGATCGTGCTGCTCGAACAGGGCAAGATCGGCGGCGGCACGACCTGGCACGCTGCCGGGCTGATCGGGCGGCTGCGCACCTCCAACAGCATGACGGTGATCAACAAGTACACCGCCGAACTCTACGCCCGGCTGGAGGCCGAGACCGGTGTCCCCACCGGCTGGAGGAAGTGCGGCAGCCTGATCGTCGGGCGCAGCAGCGACCGCATGATCCAGTTGCGGCGCACGGCGGCGGTGGCGCGCGTCTTTGGGGTCGAGGCTGAGTTGATCAGCCCGCAGCGCGTTCAAGAACTATGGCCGCTGTTGCGCGTCGACGACATCCAGGGTGGTGTCTGGCTGCCAGATGATGGCCGTGTCATTCCCGTCCAGGTGGCGCTGGCGCTCGCCGCCGGGGCGAGACAGCAAGGGGTGCAGATCGTCGAGGGCGTACGGGTTATGGGTCTCAAATCCAAAGTCCAGAGCACTGCGTCCTCACAGCGCCGTATCGCTGGCGTTGTCACCGACCAGGGTGAGATCGAGGCGGAGCACGTTGTCCTCTGCGGCGGCATGTGGACCCGGCAACTGGCGCTGGATGTGGGGCTGCACATTCCGCTCTGGCCGGTCGAGCATCACTATATTGTCAGCGAGCCGGTTGCGGGTGTCCATGAAGATCTGCCGGTGGGCCGCGACCCCGATCTGATGATCTACTTCCGGCCCGAACAGGGCGGGATCATGCTGGGGGCGTTCCAAAAAGAGGCCAAGCCCTGGCCGGTGGAACGTGTACCCGCAGACTTTTCCTTCCAGTTGCTAGAACCAGACTGGCCGACCTATCAGCAGCCGTTGGCGGCGGGTAAACATTTGATCCCGGCGCTGCAAACGGCCAAGTGGGAAACATTTGTCAACGGGCCCGAAAGTTTTACGCCTGACAACAACTTTATTTTGGGCGAGACGGCCTTACCGGGCTGTTGGGTGG
>QEUW01000523.1 GCA_003577005.1 Chloroflexota bacterium
GCCAATCCAGGCTCCGGGCCTCGCTCCATTCGGCCCACTGTCCAAATTCGCCCCCCATAAAGAGCAATTTCTTGCCTGGGTGCCCGATCATGTAGGTGTAGAGCGCCCGCAAATTGGCAAACTTGCGCCACAGGTCGCCCGGCATCTTGTCAAGCATGGACCGTTTCAGGTGGACGACCTCATCATGGCTAAAGGGCAGGACAAAATTCTCGCTAAAGGCATACATCAGGCTAAAAGTAATCTGGTTCTGATGGTACGAGCGAAAGATCGGGTCCTTCTCCATATAGCTAAGCATATCGTGCATCCAGCCCATGTTCCACTTGAGGTCAAAACCGAGGCCGCCGGTGTAGGTGGGCCGGGTGACCATGGGCCAGGCGGTGCTCTCTTCGGCAATCGTGAGGACGCCGGGTGCTTCGGCGTGCGCCAGCTCGTTGAAGCGGCGGATAAAATCGATGGCATCCAGATTCTCGCGACCGCCGTACCGGTTGGGGATCCATTCACCAGGCTGGCGGCTAAAGTCGAGATAGAGCATCGAGGCGACAGCATCCACACGCAGGCCGTCGATGTGATACTTCTTCAGCCAAAAGAGCGCGCTGTTGATGAGAAAGTTCCGTACCTCGTTGCGCCCAAAGTTGAAGATCTTGGTGCCCCAGTCTTGCTGTTCGCCCTGGCGGGGGTCGGCGTGTTCGTAGAGGTGCGTGCCGTCGAAAAAGGCGAGGCCGTGGGCATCCTTGGGGAAGTGGGCCGGCACCCAGTCGAGGATCACCCCGATCCCATGTTGGTGGCAGTGGTCCACAAAGTACATAAAATCTTCGGGCGTGCCAAAGCGGCTGGTGGGCGCAAAGTAGCCGGTACATTGGTAGCCCCATGACCCATCAAAAGGGTGCTCGGTGATGGGGAGCAGTTCCAGATGTGTGTACCCCATCTGCACGGCATATTCCACCAGTTGATGCGCCAGGTCGCGGTAGCTCAGAAAACCGTCGCCGTGCGAAGCTCCGGGCGCACGCTTCCAACTGCCCAGGTGGACTTCGTAGATATGGATGGGCTGGTTGAGCGCTTGAACCTGGGGGCGCCGCGCCAGCCATTCGTGGTCACGCCACTCATACTTGTCTATGTTCCAGATGCGCGAGCCAGTATTCGGGCGAACCTCGGCGTAGAAGCCGTAGGGGTCGGCCTTGTCCACCTCGTAGCCGAGAAAACGCGACTTGACGGCGTACTTGTAAACCATCCCCTCTGGCAAATTGGGGATAAAGAGCTCCCAGACACCCACATCTCCGCGGCGTTCCATAGGGTGAGCACGGTTGTCCCACCCATTGAAGGGGCCGATGACGCTGACGCGTTGGGCATTGGGCGCCCAGACAGAGAAATGCACCCCCGTCACTCCATCGATGGTGCGCAGATGGGCGCCAAACTTTTCATACGCTTCAAAGAGAGTGCCCTCGCCAAACAGGAACAGATCATAGTCGCCCCACTGGGGTGGAAAGCGATAGGGGTCTTCGATCTCGTATTCGTTACCCTGAGGATCGACGACAACCAGCCGATATGGGAAGGCTCCCTTGACGGGCAAGCGCGTTTCAAAGACGCCACCCGGGTGGACTCGCTGCATTTGGTGCCGTTCGCCGCTGCGTAAGTCCAACACCCATGCCTGCTCATCCAGCGGTCGAAATGCACGGATCACCAGGAAAGGTTGCCCATCCACCTGAGTCAGTTGTGGGCCGAGCACTTGAAAAGGCGCGCCATGATAGCCGCCGATGATGGCATCGATGGCAGGGTCAGCGATGGTTGGTTGCGGTTGTGAAACGATCCCCTGTATGCCCTCCATAGACAGCGCCAATCTTAACAGACCTCACCCAAAATGGAAAACCACCAGTTGAACATAACTTGCTAAACCTGGAGTCAGTGCGGGCAGACGCTGGCGTTGGGTGACGGCCAGCCATGTCAAATGACGCCTGTCATTGAAGTACCGTTCTGGTATCTCCATCTTCGCCGATCTGATTCAACGCAAAAACGCAGAGAAGCAAAGACGACAAGGGTAGCTGACAAAAATCCCTTGCGTCTCTGCACCTTTGCGCCTTTGCGTTAAAGATACAAACATCGAGTGGTATGAAAACCGGCTGATTATTCGGAAAATTAAGTTTTCTGCATTCCTTCGTAGAGGCGAAGATGTGTCTCCGCCCTTCCTGAGGCCAACGGTTCGCGTTCCCGGTGTGGGCTCATTGTCTCACCCTGGGCTCATCGGCTATAATGGCGCCATCGATGCTCATAACTTATTTCCACTGACTCGATGAAGGAAATAACGCCATGCTCAACCGCCATGTGGTCGCCCCGGTCGCCGAACTGCCGCCTGGCAGCCGTAAGATTGTCCAGATTGGCAGCCGCGAAATTGGCGTCTTCAACGTACAAGGGAGCTTCTACGCCCTGCGCAACCTCTGCCCCCATCGCAGCGGGCCACTTTGCCTGGGGCGCGTCCGCCCACTGGTCGTCTCGCCCGGTGTCTATGCCGTGGACCACGACCGCGACGGTGAAATCCTCAAGTGCCCCTGGCACCAATGGGAATTTGACATCAAGACCGGTGAGGCGCTCTACGACCCGCAGTTGCGGGTCAAAACCTATCGCGCCGTGCAGGAGGGGGATGAGGTGGTGGTCTATGTGTAGGAATCGGTTTTGGTAGCAATTCTCAGACTGAGACACGGCCCAGTGCATTGGTGCGGTTGCAAACTGCACTCCAGAAAAGACCTTACTTTCGACCGTTGACAACAGCCCTGGCCGCCAGGTATAGTGGGTTGATTTCCGACAAGGATCGCTTGCACAAAAAGGAGGCCGCACCATGACAAGTCGCCAGCTTTCGAGTATGCTGTTGTTGGCATTTACGTTACTGGGTACACTGCTGCTGGGGGGTGCCGTGGCTGGAGGCGTCTCGGCAGCCGCTGCCGGGCAATCATCTTCAGCCCCTGCTACCGAGCCCGCTGGGGTGTTGGCCCAGGCTATCATCACGCCGAGTAAGGACAACACCATCTATGAGGGCACTACCGAGCTGCGCAGCAACGGCGCGGGCCAACACATGTTTGCCGGCAAGAACGGGATAAACGCTGCTCAACGTACGTTGCTGGCCTTTGATCTCACTGATGCGCTACCAACCGGTGCGACCCTCGTCAGCGTTACATTGCGACTCAACTCATCTACACCCAAGAGTGGCGCCCACGCGATCCGTCTTCATCGCGTGCTCTCCGATTGGGGCGAGGGCACTTCGGATGCGGACCGAGGGGAAGGTGGAGGCGCCCCAGCCACGGCTGGCGACGCCACGTGGTTACACACTTCCTTTGATACCGATCTTTGGAGCGTGGTGGGGGGGGATTTTGTTGCCGCGGCTAGCGCAACGACTACAGTCGACGCACCTGGCCCCTACACCTGGAGTTCGCCGGAAATGCTTGCCGAGGTGGAGGCGTGGCTTGCCGACCCCACGACAAACTTTGGTTGGATCCTTGTTGGGAATGAAAACGCCAGTGGCACAGGGCGTAGATTTGACACACGGGAGAATACCGTGGCAGCCAACCGCCCGCAGTTGATTCTCACCTATTCCACTCCACCAGACGAACAACATCTGCTTTACCTTCCACTGGTCGAGAACCAATGATTTGCTCGCCCAACAGCCGGCGATTGGCGGATCGCCAACAGAATCGTAATGCCAGCCCATGTACAATCAGGCGACTTTGTGATTTCTTTCTCAAATGGACTGATTGTACATGAGCCTGGTCACCAAAACCGCAACCACCCCCCAGCGGACACCTCCACAGCAGAACCATCGCCCACCCACTACACCTGCCCTCATCCGCCTGGAAGGGTTAACCAAAAGCTATGCTGAGGCCGGCATGACGCGCACGATCCTGGATGAGCTGACAAGTACCTTCCACCAGGGCGAATTCATCTGTCTGCTTGGCAAGTCGGGCAGCGGCAAGAGCACCCTGCTCAATCTGATCTCCGGTATCGACGCCCCTAGCCGTGGTCATGTGTACATCCGCGAGGGGGAACGCGAGATAGCGATCACGGCGCTCAGCGAGCACGAGCGTACGCTCTTTCGCCGCTGCCATATCGGGATCGTCTTTCAGTTCTTCAACCTGATCCCTACGCTGACGGTGCTGGAAAATGTAACCCTGCCATTGGAACTAGCCGGCCAGACCCAGCGGCAGCGCGAGCGTGCAACCGCTCTGCTCGAACGGGTTGGGCTGGGCGACCGGCTTGCCACCTTTCCAGATAAGTTGAGCGGCGGTGAGCAACAGCGGGTCGCCATTGCCCGCGCCCTCGTACATGACCCATTGCTGGTGCTGGCTGACGAACCCACCGGCAACCTGGACGACGAGACCGGCGCCACGGTGCTCCATCTGTTGCTTGAGCTGACCCGCAACGCCGGCAAAACGCTGATCATGGCCACCCATGCCCCCGAAGTCGCCCAACAGGCAGATCGGGTCTTGCACCTCGTACATGGGAAATTGGTGAACGACGCCCTGTAGGGCAAGAGACATTCAGATCAAGTATCTTCCTGTGCAAAATCAAGCTCTCTATCCACTTCGCACACTTCTACGTCTCTCCTGGCGTTTCACCCT
>QEUW01000524.1 GCA_003577005.1 Chloroflexota bacterium
CACGCAGGCTGTGCAGGCTGGGTGGCGCAGCCCGCACCGTGGCAGACCCAGGACAATACCGAGTTCCAGTTCAAGGCGGATGACCTCGCCTTCCGCTCGACATCGCCGCTATGCGCAGCCTCGTTCAACCCATGCCAGGTCGAAGCGCGCTACGGTGATGTACCGTGTGTCGGTCATGCGCTCCAGCATACCGTTTTCATAGACACACAGGATCGTACCGCCAGGCGTAACGGCTAAATCTGAATAAGCCGAAGGCCCCGCCTCAAGCACGCGCGACACGGGCCAGGTTTGGCAGTCGTCCGGGCTGAGCTTGACCGTCAGCCGCTTGCGGTCGTGGGCCAGGTGGCCGCCCGGCGCGATCAGGTCATTCTCCAGGTTGTCGGGGTTGGCGAACAGAATGTAGTTGACGCCTTGAGGCGATTTGACGTCGAGCTGGAGGATGCTCCCCATACACACCGGTTCTAGTAATGCTGCGTCGAACCGTGGCGCACTCCAGTTGTGCGCGCCATCATCGCTGATCGAGATGAGGCGGCGGTTCTCCTTGCCCTCACTACGGATGTTGAACAGCACGCGGCCATCGCTCAACTGAACGGCCACGGTCTCGCTCGGGTTGAGAAAGTGCTCGTCGGTGCGGATCACGGTATCGCCGCAGTGCCAGCTTTGGCCGTGATCATCGCTGTAGATGCACGCCACCTCCGAAGGACGGTGGCCGAGCTTGCCAGGGCCAAACTCCGCCCCTGCCCCGTTGGACATCCACAAAGGAACCACCAGCCGGCCATTGTCCAGTTGCAGGCCATGGCCCGGCCCCAGCGCCAACACTTGCCATGGGTACCGGTCGCGGAAGGCCAGCAGCGTTTGCGTGATCTCGACCGGCTCGGAAAAGGTCGCGCCGTCGTCCGTGCTGCGCATGGCGAAGAAGCGGCGGTTGCTATGAGAATAGAGCGCATGCACGGTGCCGTCACTGCGATCGGCAATCATGACAAAGTTCCCGACCGGCCCCGGGCCGTACTGCCGCTGGTCAACCACGCGGCGGGGCGGCTCCCAGGTGACCCCATTGTCTGGGCTGCGGCGCAGCAGGATCTCGTTATCGTCCCAATCGCCGCCCTTGCCCCTGCGCGCTTCGACGGAGGCCAGGACGCCGCCGCGGGAGGTGCAGACAATGCCGGGCACGCGGTAGGTCCAATAGCCTGCGGTGCGCGCTTCAAATAGGTTGACTTTTTCTAACATGGTTGACCTTATCTAGCTGTTGCTGCCTAGTTGTTCGTCGCCGGCGCTGCAGATAGGCGCTCGTCGCTCACCGGGCTAGTGACTGTGCCGATCCCCTCGATGGTCATCGGCACGCGCGCGTTTGCCGGCAATTGCTGCTCGGCAGATACCTCCAGACGCGATGCGATGCGCCCCAACGTGCTCACATCGCCAGGGAACAGCGTGATCCGCGCCGAGACAAAGGCCAGGATGTGCGGCGTGAACAGGAGATACTCGTCCGTATTCCCGCTTACTTCCCCGATCCCGTCCAGCGCCAGCCGCATGGCGCGACCTTCCTGGCCGGTTGCAGGGTATGCAATCACCAGCCCACACCGTTCACGTCCCTGGGCGTTGAAGGTGGCAAACTTCACGGCTGCAACATCTCCGCTTCCGCAAAGCGCACACGCACATCACCCTGGTAGCTCCAGAGCCAGAGCCAGCCCGGTTCCGGCTCAAACAGATAGGGGTAGGAGAGCCACGTATCCTGCTCACGCGCCAGCACAACGGGTGGGCTCCAGGTCAGTCCCTCATCCTCCGACAAGGCCAGCGACAATTCCTCCCGGTGCCAACTAGCTTCTGCCTCGGAAAATTGCCCGCTGCGCCGCGCAAACGAGTCCGCCCCCTCCGGATAGAGCCGGTTCCAGACTAGCGCCAGCCGTCCGCTGGCGAGGCGCGTGAGATAGCCGGGCGATGTGCTGGCTTCGATCCGGCTGGGGCGGATCACCCGCCAGGATCGCCCTTCATCCTCAGAGAACGCTTCCCAGAAGCGATCCCAATTGGTGCGGATCAACATCCACAGCCGCCCATCGCGCAGTTCAACAAAGGTGGGTTCAAAAGCGCCGTCATGGTGACCATGCCCGCCTAAGTCAATCAGATTGCTGCCCCGCCACGTCTTTCCCTCGTCGCCTGACGAGTACACACGCAGCACATTGCGGCCTGGCTCACGCAAATAGAACTGCGCGGTCACGACGATCCGCCCCCCCGTGGTCTGGATCATGTTCAACGGCGGGTGGCCGCAGACCCCCGCATAGAGACGCTGCCGGTCCGTCCAGGTCTGCCCCCCATCTAGACTGCGGATGGCCCACTGATCCCCGCGCGCATCCGACCCCGGCTCCCCCGTGGCGTCATCCCAGTTCAAAATCCGTTCATCCATCCACACCAGCACCAGCGTGCCCTGGCGTGTGCGCAGCAACTGCCCGTGCGCCGAGGGAACGCCTGGCCCGCTGGTCGGGGGTTCTGGCCCGTCGCCGCGATAGATCGGCGCAAGATCGGCCCAGGTGATCCCGCCATCCTGGCTGACCTTTGCCACATTCTTGCCGGCAGTCATCAAGCGCCCGTCTGGAAACCGGACAAAGGGGCCGCGTTGCGTAACTTCCAGGGGCGTACACTTGGGGTTGATCCAGCGATTGCCTTTACTGCCGTCGCCCATGATATTCTCCTGAGCAGGATGGGTCTTTGATGATTGAGGGGCTAGAGTGCGACCAGCTCAGACCAGCCCACGTCCTCCAAAGCGCCGCGCAGGGCATCGCGCCGATCGGCAGCAAGGGGCAGCGTCGGCCGGCGCGGTTGCCCTAGCTCAAACCCCAGCAGCCGCATGGCTTCGCGCAGCGCCCCGGCAAAGCCAAAGCCAATCAGTGTGGCAGTGACCTGGTTGGCATGTTGCTGAATCTGTAACGCCTGATCCACTTGGCCCTGGTTGTACAGAGCGCGCATGGTTCGATACGCGCCGGGCATGAGATTGAGCGTGGAGCCGATATGGCCGCGCGCGCCGGACATGATGGCAAAGAGACACTGTTCGTCCATGCCCGAAAAGATGGTCCACCCGGCTCGCGCCGTCGTGCTGGATTCCAATTGGAGCAGTTGTTTCAACTCAAACATGTTGGGGCCGGTATACTTGGCCCCGCCTACATTCGGGATTTGCTCCAGCAGCCCCTGCATGAGCAAGAGCGCACTGGTTTGCCCTCCAAACAAGTAGGGCAAGAAGGGCAGATCGGGCGCGGCGGCGGCAATCGTCGTGTAGTGGAGATAGACTGTCTCCAGGCTCGGATTGAGCAGCGGCAGCACTGCACTGACGCCGGATGCGCCGCAGGCTTGGGCATGACAGGCTAGCTCGACGGCATCGCGCGTCGCCACACTGCCCACATGCACGAGGACGGGGACACGCCCGCCTACCTGATCCAGCACCGTTTCGAGCACCTGTTTGCGCTCGGGGACAGATAGGAAAAGCCCTTCCCCAGTACTCCCGCAGACATATAACCCATCAACTTGCTTGTTCAAGAGGTGCTCGACCAGCTCACGCAACACACAAACGTTCACCTCCCCCCCGGGGGTGGCAGGGGTCAGTAAGGCCGGCCAAGTGCCGGCAAATGACGAATGCATGAATTACCTCTTTTCGCTTTTGTCTTATTTTCGCTTTTGTCTTAGCCCTTGATAGAGCCGAGCATGATGCCTTTGACAAAATAGCGTTGGATGAAGGGATAGACGAGCAGGATCGGCAGGGTGGTCACCACAATCATGGCGGCCTTCAGCGATTCCGCCGGTGGCGGGTCGAGGATCTCGGTCGCTTGGGCCAAGCCTGAGTAGTCGCTGTACTGGCCGGTGCCATATTCCAAAATGCCACGCAAGATCAACTGGAGCGGCAGCTTGTCTGGGTTGTTGATGTAGATGGCCGCATCGAACCATGCGTTCCAGTGCATCACGGCATACCACAGCCCGATCGTGGCGATGACCGGCATGGACAAAGGTAAAATGATGCGCACCAAGACCGTGAGGGGGCTGGCTCCATCCACGATGGCCGCTTCCTCCAACTCATCGGGGATACTGAACATGAAGTTGCGCATGATCAACAGCCACCAGGGGTTGATCAGCGGGGGAAAGATCATAGCCCAAAAGCTGTCGAGCAGCCCCAATTTCTCGACAACAACGAAGTTCGGGATCAGCCCGCCGTGAAACAGCATGGTAAAAAAGATCAAGACGGTCAAGAATGTCCGCCCGTAGAGATGTCGCTTTGACAAGACATAGGCCAGAGGAAATGTAAAGAGCAAGTTCAGCGCTGTCCCGATCACGACACGCGCCACCGTCACGATGTAGGCGTTGATCACCATCGAGCCTTGCCCCAGGAGCATTTTGTAGGCGCTCAGGGTCGGGTCGTGGGGATACAGGATAAAGAGGCCACGCGTGGCATACTCCTTCCCACTGATCAGCGACGTAGCGACCACTGAAATAAACGGCAACAAGAAGAGCAGCGACAACACAAACAACAGCCCTATATTCAACACGTCAAAGAGCTTCTCACCTCTGGATAGCTTCATAACCACCCCCACTGTAAAGCAAGGTCTCTACCACAAGC
>QEUW01000525.1 GCA_003577005.1 Chloroflexota bacterium
GGGCGGCAGGGAACCAGCCGCAATGCTCCACCTATAGGGCGGTGTGCCACCGGCAGCCTGCAGCACGACTGAGTAAGGCTGGCCTACGATACCGCTGGGCAAGAGTGATTCTGTAACAATCACTAACGGCGGTGGCGTCCCCTCTTCAAAGCACAGAATAGTGGTAGTTGCACTGGATGCTGCGGGTGCAATACTGGTACTCGTGGCAATGCCTGCTGTGCTCAGTGTGCCAACGGAGGGGTTGCCGATACTCACTGCTGGAACTGCTACCGCCGCCGCCGCTGTTCCACTCACCGTACATGGCGCAGTGACGTTTCCAATTGCATCCACCTTCATTAGCCAGCCGTCAGTATTCAAACCACCAGGCGGACTTGTATTTCCAGCGATGACAAGGCCATCATCGTGCGTCCGGACGAGATCTAACACTGCCCCGTCATACACTTTCTCCCAGACAATATTACCTATGGTGTCCAGTTCGGCCATCCAGGTATTGGGGCGGCCGTTGCCGAATGAAGTCGTCTGCGCAACAACTGCATATCCGCTGTCGCCCGCCGGAACCACGGCAAAACCGAAATCATCACCACTTCCACCATATACCCTCTGCCAGATTACGTTGCCAGAACTGTCCAGCTTCAGCACCCAGACATCTCTGCCGCCAGCACCGAAAGAGTAAGTGTAACCGACGGCGATGTACCCGCCATCGTTCGTCGCAAGAATATTCAGTCCGCGATCATCATTGCCCCCACCATAGGTCTTCTGCCAAACAATATTGCCCACTGCGTCTAGCTTGACCATCCATAGGTCCCAGCTTCCAGAGCCGGATGAAGTGGTGTATCCAGTGAACACATATCCTCCGTCTCCCGCTGGTGTAATCTGGTGGGCCGTGTCCCAACCACCCCCACCATACGCTTTCTGCCACATAATATTGCCTAGTTCGTCCAACTTGACCAACCAAGCGTCGGCGCTGCCACCCCCGAATGAAAAAGCCTCAGCAATCAAAAGATAGCCGCCATCACTCGTCTGAATGATGCTCACAGCGTGGTCGAAGCCGCCAGCGCCATAGGTCTTCTGCCAGATGATGTTGCCAGAGCTGTCTAGCTTCAGCACCCATCCATCGGCGCTACCGGCGCCAAAGGACTCCGTGTATCCGGTGACGACATACCCGCCGTCGTTTGTCGGTACAACGACCCTGGCATAGTCGTCGGCAACTCCACCATAGGTCTTCTGCCAGACGATTTGACCGAATGGATCAAACTTGACTACCCAAATATCGTTTCTGCCCACGCTAAATGAGAACGTATGTCCGGCAGCGATATAGCCACCATCTGCAGTCGTGGCGACCGAGTTAAAAGAATCATGAGCCGGCCCACCGTACACATTGTTCCAAGTCGCAGATGAGGACGGCGGGGGAGTGACTACGTCAGGGAGAACATTTAGTGTGAACAGCTTTGTTGCGCTCGCCGAAGAGCCATCGGTAACCAGGATAGGGAGATAAAAGGTTCCAGCTACCGTCGGGATGCCACTGATGAGACCGCTCGTCTCGTCCAAATCGAGTCCAGGGGGCAGTGATCCAGCCACCACCGACCAGGTATAGGGGGGTGTACCGCCGGCTGCTTCCAGAACGGTCGAGTAGGGCACGCCCACCGTTCCATTGGACAGAGGTGAATCGGTAATGATGCGTAGCGACAATTCCGACAAAAAACGAATTGTTATGTCTAGTCCAGTGGTGTCATCCCAGAGGTACGTTCCCGCATCAACGATGGTATACAGATAATCGCCTTGCTTCACTTCAATACCAGCGAGCTTCTCACCCCCAAGTCCCTGTGAGAAATCCTGTGAACCACCGGCGGATATGGAACCAGCTGCTAAAGGAGAATTGCTGGCTCCGTCATAGTGGTCTATGAACCATAGGATTCCATCCTCGGGACCACCGACCTCAAAATCAGTTACACCACCGGTGACACTAACAAAGCCAGACACCGGGCTCTGCCAGCCGACAATAGCAGGCCTGGTAGGGAAGGGGTTGCCAGAAGGATGGACTGCTGATGCACCCAGGGGCCAAACAATTCCATCAGGTGCGTAATATGTAGAGCCGGTATTATTCACGCCAATCCAAGGTTGTCCTGAGAAGATTGGATCAGGGACTGTCATGCCTTCCCAAGCGTTGAGGTCGGGAATGAAGCCCAGTTCACTCCTGAAGTTGATAAGGTGACGATATGTTGATGGAATACGTGCTGGGTAAATGTTTTCATCACCCTCCAGAAAGTGCCAGATATCTGGATTGCCGCAGCTGTCTCGGTTAGGGTTTTCTTGGTCTGGGTAGGCGCGAAAGTCTAGGGCAAGATTCCACTTGTTACAGGGCGGCTGAGGCTCTATCTCATTATCCGCTGCTGTTCGATTGATTGTTGCTTTTAGTAACGTGCGGTCACAGTCGTAGGTGCCATTGGAGCCGACACCAACTGTAAAATCGATTGTGTCACCTGCGATCATTGTCAGGACAGTTGTGAAGGGGCGTGGATCCTGATCACTCACGCCCCCACTCTGCTCTACAAGCGCATCAAATAGGCTAACTCCGTTGTGCAAAACATGCACATCAGCAGTCGTGGGGCACGTATTGACGGGGGCTCGGAATACGGCAGCCACCTCATAATTGCTGGACACAGGTGCTGTCCATCGCACCGTGCTGTAGTCTCCCTCAGGGCTAGGATGGAAATAGAGGTAATCGTCCGCTGGGATTACGAAGATGCCTGATAGTGGAACCGTGATATCTTGTCCTGTTTCGTTTTTGATGACATTGGGATCAGTGCGCGCACCGTCTGTCCACTGTGTCAGGGGAGGGTCATAGTGGCCATGTAATGCCGTACTTGTATAGAGAACAAGGGGGCCACCCAAAGTCGCTGAGTATCCGTAGCTCCATATCCCGTTGGGAGTAGGGTTCGATGTCCCTGAAAAGTCGTTGAATGCGGAATAACTGGTTTGAGCTGTTACATTACTGGCTGGAGTTAGAAAACTTATAACAAGGGCTACCATACAAAAAGCAATTTGGATAGCATTACGCATAATTCAGCTCCTAGTTATTGAATTGTTGTGTTGTACAGTAGACTTGTGGTGCAATAGAGTTTTTACTCTGGAAACCTATTTTGGCTCTTCCAGTGTATTTCGCTAATTACACCACAAGTCTAGTAATGAAGGCTTGAAGCTTGATCTGCGCCTTAGGTAAAGCCTATGGCCTCATCATTTCTCAAGAAAACTTCGAGCAATTTCTATCAACGTTCAATTTGTAGATGTTGGGAAAACCATTGTGCGGGTAGGAGCAGTGTGCAGGCGGTCGCCGGGGCGCACAATGAATAGGAAGACCCGTGAATCTTAGCACAACATTTAGACGTTGTATAGAGGCTGCATTTGTTCAAAAGCTGTCAAGAAAATGAGCATACACCTACCGGTAGGAGTTTCAAGTTTCTGACGCATCAAAGTGTAAGCCAACTGTCAGCTTTCTGACCTTACAGATCTGTGTTATACTCCTATCAACAAAAACGCCGGCCAGATGCTTACTACACCCGGCCGGCCACCCACTGCTGAGGACCCAATAGTAGGCGTATACCACACCCCTGGCAAGCCCCCTCAGCAGCCCGTCTGCGTGAGGGTCTTCCTGTCCTGATTCCCTCACGCCAACCTGGCAGAAACGAACACAAGATGCCCGAGCTTCTCCCCGGCACCGAGGTCCAGGCCCGCGGTCTCCGCTGGCAGGTGGTCTATACCCAACAACTCGGCCCGCAGACCCTCTACCGCCTGCGCGGGCTAGAGGCCGCCGTGCGCGGCCACGAGCTGGACTTTCTCGCCCCCTTCGAGCCGCTCGAACCCATCATCCACCAACCGCAGCCCGACCGGGCCGGCCCCCTGCGCCAGTGGCTCGTCTACCACCAGGCCTTCCTCCTCGAACAGGCGCTCGGCGCCGACGCCCTGCTCGCCATCCAGCCCGGCCGCCTCTACCTCGAACCCTACCAGCTCGTGCCCGTGCTGCGCGCCATCCGCATGAGCCGCCCTCGTCTCCTCCTCGCCGACGGCGTCGGGCTGGGCAAGACCATCCAGGCCGGCCTCATCCTCACCGAGTTGGTGGCCCGCCGCATGGCCAACCGCATCCTCATCGTCTCACCGGCCGGACCACTCCTCGAACAGTGGAAGCTGGAGATGAGCGAGCGCTTCGGTCTGCGTCTCACCGTCATCGACCGCAACGGGCTCGAAGAGGTGCGCCGCCGGCAAGAACTGGGCGCCAACCCCTTCGACCATCTCTCGTTGGGCCTCGC
The DNA here is from genome assembly GCA_003577005.1 of Chloroflexota bacterium. The sequence continues at coordinate 4,305 of QEUW01000525.1, forward strand.
CTCCATCGATTTCCTCAAACAGGAGAGCGTGCTCGAACAACTCGAACGCACCACCTACGATGTCGCCATCATCGACGAGGCGCACCACTGTATGGACCTCGGCGCCGCCGGCGAGCGCGAAGACACCCAGCGCCGCCGCCTGGCCGCCGTGCTGGCCCGCCAGTGCGACGCCCTCCTGCTGCTCACCGCCACACCCCACGATGGCAACGACCGCTCCTTTGCTTCGCTCTGCGAGCTGCTTGACCCGTCACTGGTCAACGGCAAGGGCGAACTGCGCGGCCTGCGCTACCGCGACCACGTGGTGCGCCGCCTCAAAAAGCACATCACCCACCCGCAGACCGGACAATCCCTCTTCAAAGAGCGCATCGTGACCCCCGTTCCGGTCCGCCCAAGCCAGCCGGCGCACACCCACTTTGTCGACCTGCAACGCGCGCTGCTCGACCTCATCGCCCCCGAACTGCGCCGCGCCTTCCGGGCGCGCAAGTACAGCGATGTCCTCTCTTTCATCGCCTTGCTCAAACGCAGCGTCTCCACCGTGGCCGCCTGCCAGCGCACCCTTGAGGTCGTGGCCAACCGCTTCCAACGTCTGGTGAGCGCAGGGGCCGAAAGCCAGGAGAGCCGGCGCCAGCGCCTCACCACCTTGCGCGAATACCAGCGCAAACTGGCCCGCTTTGGCGCCCTCAGCGCCGAGGAAGAACAAGAACAGTCGCTGCTCGAGGCGGAAGAGCTAGCCCAACGCCTGGCCGACCTCCAACGGCAGGTGCGCCGCGGCTCCCACCGGTTGAAACAACAGACCGATGTGGTGGCCGCGCTCGACGACCTCCAACAACTGGCCGAGGACGCTCTCCCCCAGGACCCCAAGCTGGACCAGCTCCTGGCCCTGATCACCGCCATCCGCAGCGCCGAGCCGCACGCCAACATCCTCGTCTATACCGAATATGTCGACAGCCAGCGGGCCGTGGTCGCAGCGTTACAAGGCCACGTGACCGGCGGGGTGATCACCCTCAGCGGCCTCGACCCCGACGCCGACCGCAAGGAGCGCACCGACCTCTTCCGCACCCAGCGCGACCTCATCCTGGTCAGCACCGACACCGCCGCCGAAGGCTTGAATCTGCACGAACGCTGCCACCATCTCATCCACCTCGAGCTGCCCTTCAACCCCAACCGGCTGGAGCAGCGCAACGGGCGCATCGACCGCTACGGCCAGGCGCGGGAGCCACATGTCTACTACCTCTACCTGGCCAACACCTTTGAGGAACGCATCCTCCTCCGCCTCATCGCCAAGTACGAGCGCCAGCGCGCCCTGCTTACCTTTGTGCCCAACACGCTGGGCATCACTACCGCCAGCGACGCCGCCACCGAACGCCTGCTCGCCGGCATCATGGACGAGGACGAGCAACTCTTCCAGAGCCAGCCCGCCCACTTTGATTTTGTCAGCGGCGACGAAAACGCCGGCGCCGACGACGCCACCCGCGAGTTGCTCGAGGAAATCGACCGCAGCCTGCGCGGCTACCGCGAGGCGGCCCGCACCAACAACTGGCTCGGCGAGGCCGGTCTCAACGCCGAGGGGACGCTGCTCCAGGCCGCCGCCACGGCCCGTGACCGCGGCGAGCGCATCAACACCGTGGATCTGGCTCGCTTTGTCGCCGACGCGGTGCAACTGGACGGCGGCCAACTCACCGGCGCGGTCGGCGACCCCGTCTTCCAGTTGCGCGTGCCCCACCAGTGGGTCCACGGTCTGGAGGAGCTGCCCGGCTACAACCCCCACACCGGCACGCTCTTTCTTACCACCAGCGTCACCGTCACCCGCGACGCCCACAACAACACCGTCGGTTTCCTGGGCCGCGCCCACCCGCTGGTGCGCCGGGCGCTCGACCGTGTGCGCTCCCTGGCCTTTGGCCAGACGGCTCAGAGCCAGCTTGACCTGCGCGTCAGCGCCGTCAAGGCGCCCGTGGACGGGCCGGCGCTCCTCTGCACTTTCCTGGGCCGCGTCACCAGCCGCGCCGGTCGTGAGCTCGAACAGGTCCTGGCCGTGCAGATCGACGCCGCCGGCCAGACCCACCCCTTCGCCGAGAGCGCCGCTTGGCTCCCCTTCGCCGATCTCCAGCACGCCATCAACCCGGCCGGTCTCTGGCGCACCCACTTTGCCACCTGGGGCGATGAGGCCCGCCGCCACGCCCACGCCCTGGCCACCGCCCACTTCCAGACCCTCGCCGCCACGGTGCAGAGCGAGCGCCAGACCACGCTGGAACGCGAAGCGACCTCGCTCGAACAGTGGCTGGACCAGCGCGCCACCGAACTCACCGGCGCCGCCCAACCGCCGGCGCCGGTGCAGGTCGGCCTCTTTGAAACCGTCGCCCCGGCACCCGCCGGCGCCGCCCCCAGTTGGCAGACCCTGACCGCACCGCACGAGCGGCTGGCCGCCTTTGCCGCCGACCGCAGCCAGCCGCCCGCCCGCCGCAGCGAGGCCGATGGCGTGCTCCGTCTCTACGACGGGCGCCGCACCTATCTCGCCGACCGCCTGGCCTTCAATTCTCCCGAGGTCGCTCCGTTGGGCCTCCTCATGCTCCTACCAGAATGAGCGATGACACTCGACCTGCTTGACCACATCCGCCTCAGCGGCCCGGCCTTCTCCGAGCCCTTTGTGCGCTACAACCTGGAACCAGAGCTGGCCAAACGCCGCCTGCTGCCCAAAACCAGCGGCGCCGAAGGCGACGAACTCCACTCATCCTGGGAGAGCTACCGCCACCGCCTGCGCGAGCTGGTGATGACTGGCGGCCCCGTGCGCGTCTGCAACCACGTGCTCGAACCGCTGGTCAAGCGCCTGGGCTACGACGAGTTGGCCCCTGCCCCCGCCGTCCAGACCCGCGAGGGCTTGGAGGAGGGCGGCCTGCTCTTTACGACGGCCAGCGGCGCCCGGCTGCGCGCCTGGGCCGCCGGTTTCGACGAAGACCTCGCCGCGCCCGCCCGCCGCGGCCACGCCTACCGCTTCAGCCATCTGCGCGTGGCCCAGCGCGTCCTGCTGGCCAGCGGCGAGCGCATCGGCCTGCTCACCAACGGCGTCGAACTGCGCATCCTGCTCTGTGACCCGGCCCGCCCCGATTCGCAGATCGAGATCCCCATCGACCCGGTCTGGAAGCGCAGCCGCACCGTCCCCGACTCCTATCGCCTGCTCCTGGCCCTCTGCTCGCCCGCCGGCGTGACCGCCCTGCCCGAGTTGGTCGAGGGGGCCCGGCTGCAACAGAGCCGCGTCACCCGGGAGCTGCGCACCCAGGCCCGCCAGGCCGTCGAGGGCTTTCTCCAGGCCGTGCTCGACCATCCCGACAACGAGGAGCGGCTGGCCGCCCACCCCGACCCGGACCGGTTGGCGCGCCGGCTCTGGCGCGAGGGGCTGGTCACCGTCTACCGCCTGCTCTTTATCCTCAAGCTCGAAGCCAGCGATGACCCGGCCCGGGCGCTTGGGTTTGCCTCCACCAGCCTCTGGCGCAACAGCTTCTCGCCCACCGTCACCCTGGCCCGCTATGCCCGCCAGGTGCTCGACCACAATCTGGAGAGCGGGTGCCTGCTCGAAATGGGGCTGCGCAACCTCTTCCGCCTCTTTGCCGAAGGGCTCCACTGCACCGAACTGAGCGTCAAACCGCTGGGTGGCGCCCTCTTTGGCGCCCACGCCACTCCCCTGCTCAGCGACCTGCGCTGGGACGAGCGCGGTGTGGCCTGGCTCCTCGACCGCCTGCTCTGGACGCCCCAGAAACGCGGCGCCGACGCCCGCACCCGC
>QEUW01000526.1 GCA_003577005.1 Chloroflexota bacterium
TCCGGGAGGTGACCGGATGAATGCTCGACAAATCAGGTTGTCTCCGGTCACCTCCCGGAGGTCGGCCCACCTCACATGCGCCAATTTAACGTTGTCGTAGTAATCACTTCAACAACGCATCAGCCAGCGCCGAAAAGTCGCTGACGGTGAGGTCAGGCTGGTACGGCGTCTCTTCATAGGGGAGCCTATAGCGGTTGACATAGGCTCCCCTCATGCCGCACGCCCGGGCGCCGACCACATCGAACGAGTTGGATGATACCATCAGGCATTCACCCACCTCTAACCCAAGCTCTCGGGCCGCGCGGCGATAGACGGCTGGATGCGGCTTGAAGGCGCCCACCAGGTTGACCGAGATGACCGCATCAAAGTCACAGCACACCTGGTTTGTCGCCAGGTGTTCGAGAAAATCAGGTTCCCCGTTGGAAAGCACCACGAGCTTGAAGCGGCTGCCCAGCCGCTCCAATGCCGGCACGACGTCGGAGAACGGGCGCAGATGCTGCCAGGCCGCCATCAAATCGGCCACCTCCTGCGGTGTCGCTTCTATCGCATTGCGCGCCAGCGTATAGACAAAGGCGCGGCGGGCGGTCTCTAGATAGCCGCTGTGGCCAAGCATCATCAAAGTGTCCTGAAACTGCTCCAGGCGCTGGCGCTCGCGCCATTGCGCCCAGAAGGTCTCAGCGGTGACGGTGGCGCCCTTGCCGGCCAAAAAATCAGCGATATAAGGCGTCAGGCTACCGCCCAGGTCGAGAATGGTCCCAAAGAGATCAAAAGTCAGGGCTTGCGTACGTGTGAGATCAGCCATGAATTCCCGTTTCTGTGCTATTTGAACAGCGGCCAGACAGGTGCGTTGCACGCTCAGCGTGCGATGCACCTGTGACACCGGCCAACCCAGAGGTGCATCGCACTTTTCAAGTGCAACGCACCAAGACTTTTCTAGCGGGTGCTAAACTCGAACATACTTGTGCAACTTGCCGTCGATCTGCACTTCGCTCACATAGAGATCGCCGTGGGTATCGACCCAGATGCCGTGCGGGCAGCCGCCAAAAAGGCCCGGTTGGTCGCTCTTGACCCGGCCGCCCCACTGGGCCAGCAACTGGCGGTCAAAGGTGTAGATGCTCACCTGCTGGTCGAGTTCGGCCATGTAGACGACATCCTCGTGGCGGTCGAAGAAGACCTGGTCGGGGTGCGCAAGAGCGGGCCATTGATCCAGATAGTCGCCGTCGAAGTCAAAAAACTGGATGCGGGCATTGTTGCGGTCGCAGACCCAGAGGCGATTGTGCCGGTCGATACGCACACAATGGGAGAGATCAAGCTGGCCGGGGCCGCTCCCTGGCTCGCCCCACGACTTGATCAGCTTGCCGTCTGGCGAATAGTGGTGGACACGGGCGTTGCCATAGCCATCAGAAACATAGAGATCGCCATTGGGCGCCACGGCGAGGTCGGTGGGCAGATTGAACGGATCGCCCGGCGTGGCGCCCGGCTGGCCGGGGGTACCCAGCGTCAGCTGCAGCTTGCCGTTCTTGTCAAATTTGTGGATGCAATGCGTGTTACGCTCTGTGCAGAAGACGTTGTCATCCTGATCGATAAAGAGACCGTGCGCATCCTGGAGCACATCTTCGCCCCACGAATCAAGAAAATTCCCCTCCCGATCAAAGATGACCAGTGGGTGCTCGCTGCGCGAATAGACAAAGACGTTGTCGTTGGAGTCAGTGGCCACAGCCGGGATCCAGCCAAAACTCCACCCGCTGGGGAGCTTGCCCCAGCCCGCGGCCAACTCGTAGGTGTACTTGCCAGCGCCAAATTGCATGGTTCCTCCTTGATGGAACTGGATGTAGGATAGATGTAGGTGCGGCTTTCATACCGCTATCGCTTGACAATGGGGTGTGCGGTATAGAAACCGCACCTACAGGAAAGCTTAACCTGTCTTAGCCAGAACGGGCAATCCCAGGTCACCCAGCTTGGCCCGCATGAAGTAGCGGCGATAGGCGCGCACTTCCGCCAGTTGCTCTTCCAGTTCGGCCTGGATGATCTCGGCTTCGTCATCCAACCGTTGGCCGGCGCCGGGGGCGATGCGGATCGAGTCCGCCACCGAGCCGGCCGGGTCCCACTCGGCGAGGGTGATGAGGCCGCGGCGCTCCAGCCAGAGCAGGCTGTGACGGATAACTCCCTCGGTCGTGCCCAACCGGGCCGCCATCCGCCCAATGTTGAGCAGACCGTCGCGCGCCAGGGCATATTTGCACATGGCGCCTACCTGGCGCAAGATGGCCTGCACCGTATCATCGCCGGTCGGCTGGCCGCACAGATAGATCGCCGAGGGGGCGGCTGCATCCACCAGCCAGTGCAGCAGTTCCGGCGCGGGGGGCCGGCTCCAGATCACAAGGGGCCTGCCCTTCGTCCCCATCGTCACGGCTGTGCGCGGGGAAAACGGGATCTCTGTTCCGTTCATCGCTAGCTGTTCCCCCTCCGCATACCAGAGCGCCTCATTGGGCGTTGGAAGGTCAGCCAGCTTAATGCTCTGTTGGCGCAGGTCGTGGATGGGGAGTGCTCGTGGCAGCCCGGATGGCAGCGTCGCGATCGTCTCCGGCTCGGCGGCGCGCACGGCTACATAGCTCAGTTGCAGGCTTCGTTCGCCGCGGTATTCGTTGATATTGAGCGTATAGACGAGGTCGATTGGACCGGCCGGCACTTCTGCATCACCGCCATGAAACCAGATGAGCGGCAACCGTACCCCTTCGGCGCTCTGGAGCTGCAAACGGCGGTGGGAGCCATCCGCCCCGATGCGGCGGTCTTCATGCACGATGAGGTTGCGGGTGAGAAACTGGGGGGTCGGGTTGCCGTTGCCAAAGGGCGCCAGACGCTGGAGTGCCTCGGCCACCTCCAGATTGAGTTGGCTAAAGGGAAGCTCGGCGTCGATCAGCAGGCCGGCAGGCATCTGCCCATCACGATGCAGTTCGATCTGGCGGTCGAGCTCGCGGCGGAGACGGTCGATGTTCTCCGGCAGCAGGCTGAGACCGGCGGCGCCGGGGTGGCCGCCATGCGCCAGGAGCAGGTGGCTACAACCGGCAATGGCGGCGCCAATGTCCACACCGGGCACACTACGGGCGCTGCCACGCGCCGGCTCCCCCGGCGGCTGGACCAGCAGCACCGCTGGCTTGCCAAACTCCTCTACCAGCCGCGCCGCCACGATGCCGACGATCCCAGTGTGCCAGCCCTCGTGTGCCAACACCAGGGCATTGTAGTCGAGCAGACGGGGGTCGCGCTCGACCATCTCCAGCGCGGCGCGCGTGATCTGGCTGGTGAGCAGCCGGCGCTCCTGGTTGAGCCGCTCCATTTTGGCCGCCAGTTGGCTGGCGCGGATGACATCGCGTGTGGTCAGCAGTTCCACGGCGACGGTGGCGTCTTCGAGGCGGCCCAGGGCGTTCATGCGCGGCCCCAGTTGGAAGCCGATGGAGTCTGCGCTCACCGTCTGCGGGTTGAGGCGGGCCACCTCCATCAGCGCCAGCAGCCCAAAGCGTTTGGTGATGCGCAGCTTTTCCAAGCCAATTTGCAAGAGATAGCGGGCGTCATGCACCTGTTCGGCCACATCGGCGACAATGCCTAATGCCACCAGGTCGAGAAATTCGCTCTCTTCACCGCTGCGGCCACACAGGGCATACAGATGTTGGACCAGCTTATAGGCCACGCCGACGCCGGGCAGCGTACGCAGCGGATCACCCACGGCCAGCAGTTTGGGGTTGACGATGGCGTCGGCGCAGCGTACGGTCACTTGGGACGAACCTGGGGTTGCGCCGGGCGGCACCAGCCCCCAGAGTGGATCTTTGCCTGGGATCAAATCGCCAAACTCGGCGGGCGGGTCGTGATGGTCGGTGATGATGACTGTCAGCCCCTCCGCTTTGGCATAACAGACCGCCTCGGCGTCGGTGATGCCGGTGTCGCAGGTGAGGATCAGGTCGGGGCGAAAGGTGGGGTCGGCCAGTTTTTCCTGGAGCTTGGGCAGACGGATGCCGTGGCCTTCGCTAAAACGGTTGGGCACATGAAAACGCACCCGCTCGACCCCGGCCAGCTTTTGCAGCGCCGCCACGAGCAAGGAGGTGCTGGTCTGGCCGTCCACATCGAAATCGCCCCAGACCAAAATCTTGGCTTCCCGGCGAACGGCATCGTGGAGCAACCCGGCGGCTTCGGCCACCCCGGTCAACGCTGTGGGTGGGGCCGGTGTGTACCAGGTCGGGTCGAGAAAGGCGCGCGCCCGTTCCGGCGTATCAAAGCCGCGCTGGGCTAGAAGCTGCGCCACCAGTGGATGGCCGGTGGCGGCAACAAGCTGTGGGTCAGGATCAGCGGGCGGGCGAAGGGTCCAGGGCAACGACATAATGGTGAATTGTGAACTGAGAATTGTGAATTGTTAATGCGAAAGGGCATCTGTACGACCACCACATTCACAATTCGCAATTCACCATTCTCCATTCAAAAGGCTAATTCAGGCAAATCATCCAGCGTAAACTCCAGGGCGGTCTTGAGATCGACGGCGAAGAGATCCTCCAGGTCGCCAAGCTCGCTGACATCGCCGGCTGCGACGCCGCGGTTGCAGCG
>QEUW01000527.1 GCA_003577005.1 Chloroflexota bacterium
ACCTTTTCTGGGTCGAAGTCACAGCAAAAGACGCCGTGATAGATGTCGGCCGCGGTGTCGAGCGTGTGGTAAGCCTGGAGCGAAGAGACGAGCTGGCCGCCCGGCCCCGGTCGAAAGCTAAATTCCAACGAGATCGAGGGCATGGGGATGCGAAGCGGGGCGAAGCTGCCTTTGTCATAGCCGATCAGCTCGCGGCGTTCCGGGTCATACTGCTGCCCCTCCGGGTCAAGATAGCGATACTTTTTGTCGGCGACGACGGCAATGCTCTCGTCGATTTCGAGTGTCACCGAGCGGTTGCCCACCACCGAAAAGAGCAGATCGACGGACGGCGCGCCACCATACCAGTTGGCCCCCAACGTCACCGAGACGGGGCCGCCGTTAAGGCAGAGCCGGCCAATCCCCAGCGGGAAGCTGCTGCCCTCTTCACCGGTGAGCAGGGTGTTCGTCCAGATAAAACCGCTGCCGGTGCTGCTGATAGCGCCCGGCGGCGCGGCTAGAAAGGGAGCCAGAATGCCGGCGGCCATCAGGCCCATCCAGCCGGCATCCTCCAGCTCGGTCATCACGTGCGAAATCGGAAAATCGTCTGCCATGAGCGCCTCCGTGGGTTTGCAGCCGATAGGGTCAGTCGGGTGATGGTTGATGAGAATGGGTGCAGCAGCTGTCTCAAATATACAAGCGCGAAGTCTCCTCTGCGTCCACGAGTGCGTCCTCTGTTCGTCCACTTTTTGGGCACTTTTGGGGAATAGGATCACCGGCTGCGTCCCGTGCGCACGCGCTCAGCCCTGTTGGTGTTGCGGAATCTATCAACTAAACCTTTGGTTTACTCAGAATCAGACTTTCGGCAGGTGAATATCCCTCCGGCCCCCGCTATACTCACGCTGCCAATGAAACCGCCACGGCGCCGGCTGATTGGCAACTCAAGGTGACCCCGTCGGCGCTGAAATTCATAGAAAAGAGGAAATTGTATCGTGAAACAGCGTCAGTTTTTGCTACTCTTTATCTGTAGTCTCGTCACCTGGTGGGTCGGGATCGGGTTGATGCCCCTGTTGCCGATCTATGCGGCGACGCTGGGAGCCACCCCAACGATGGTGGGGATGTTTTTGTCCTTTAGCTTTTTTACGCTGGCGCTCGGCACAGCCTCCGCCGCTTGGTTGGCCCGCAAGCTACCCCGGCGCACCTGGTTGTTGGCACTCCTGAGCCTGGTGGGAGCAGCGATCTCCTTCCTGTTGGGCATGGCGACCCAACTCTGGCAGTTGGTCTTGCTTGTGGCGATGATCTGGTTTATTGGCGGTGTCTCGCTTGTCCTTTTGGGGGTATTGACCGGTCTGGCCGCCACTGTCCACGAACGGGGAAGGATCTTTGGGTTGCTGGCTGCGTCCTCGGCGCTGGCCGGGGTGATCGGCGGGCTTGTCATGGGGCCGACGGCTGAACGGTGGGGGTACCCGGCGCTCTTTGCGCTGATCGCGGCCACCTTCTTGTTGCAAGGCGTGCTGGCGCTATTGATTGATGAGCCCGCCGCGCCCCTTGCCTCCACACCACAGGGGAAGCATGGGCAGCAGCCCGGACGCCTGTCGCGTGTCGTGATTGTCCTGCTTGCCGCCAATGTGTGCTACAGCATCGGCAGCTTTGTCGCCGGTATGGGCCGCTCGCTCGCTATGGATCAGGCTGGTTTTGGTATCAGCGCCATCTCGCTCGTGGCGGGTGCGGGCAGCGCGGCGGGTCTGATCGGGATGCCATTGTTTGGGCGTCTTTCGGACGGTGGGAACCGTCTGACGATGCTGGCGCTGACCTATGCGCTGGGCGTGCTGGCGCTGGTAGGCATGGTCTACGCCAGTTCGCTGGCGACGTTTTTGGTCGTGGCTGCACTCATGGCCGCGGCCGGAGCGGAACGAGCCGTCGCCGGCGCGCTGGTCACCGACCTGGCCCCGCCCGGGGCGCTTGACCGGTACATGGCCCGCTTCGACACCGCACGGTGGGCCGCCGGGATTGTTGGCTTTGCCGGCGCCGGATATGGCGTTGAGTTGCTGGGTTTGCCGGCGACGCTGCTATTGGGGGCACTGCTTACCGGCGTATCGATTGTGTTGCTCATCGTTGCCAGCCGGTCGGCGTCGCAACCGGCGGCTGTATCGCAGCCGCTCAGTTGAGGCGAGGGTGTGTCCGAAATTGGGGCAGACAATAGCAAATCCCCTTGCCCGTTGAATCCGCATTCCGGGAAAGGGCCAGAACCCTCTTGAAAGGCTAGGGCGTCTCTGGCCCTTTCCCGGAATGCTTGCGTATGTTTCGCCCCAAATCCTGGACGCACCCTTGAGGCGATAGTCACTTCACAAGTGACCGCCACCTGTGATATGCTGGAATGGGAAATGGGAACGAGCAGAGGCGGGGTTAGAGAATCCTGCCTCTGCGCCCACAATCTTGACACAACTCAAACACGACCACAACTCAAAGACGGAGAGAACTTTATGTCCATACCCGCCCTCACCCATGTTTGGGTGGAAGTGCCCTTTCTGTCGGACGCACTCAAGCAATTTCCCGACCATGTGACGCTCCTCTTCCCGCCGCCGCCCCCGGCGGACCCGGTTGCCAGTGCCGAGCCAGCGCAGGCAGTGTTGGCCTCGTCCCTGCTCCAGTATGACGGCAAACTGATAGATCGACTGCCCAACCTGCGCCTGATCGCCCGCACCGGCATCGGCTATGACAACGTGAATGTCGAAGACGCCACGGCGCGCGGCATCGTCGTCTGCAACACGCCCGATGGCCCGACCGAGTCCACGGCGGAACATACGGTAGCGATGTTGCTGGCGCTGGCCAAACGGCTCAAACAGGGGAATGACAACCTGGCCGCTGGCAAGTGGGGGCCGCGCGAATACCCTCTTGTAGGTGTCGAGGTGCGTGGGAGGACGCTGGGCCTGGTTGGGCTGGGGCGCATCGGCCGGCGCGTGGCGCAGATCTGCCGGTTGGGGCTAGAGATGAACGTGGTCGCCCACGACCCCTATGTGACGCCGGAACAGGCCGCCGAACTGGGTGTCACCTGGGGCGAACTCGACACGGTGGTCGAACAGGCGGACTTTCTCAGCGTCCACGTGCCGGCCACGCCGCAGACCTACCATCTCATCGACCGCGACCGCATCGCCCGCATGAAGACGGGCGCCTATGTGCTCAACATGGCGCGCGGCCCGCTGGTCGACCCTGTGGCGCTGCTTGAGGCGGTGGACAGCGGCAAACTGGCCGGCGCCGGGTTGGATGTCTTCGAGCCGGAGCCGCCGCCAGTCGATTCCCGGCTGCGCAACCACCCGCTCATCATCGCCACGCCGCACAGCGCCGGCCTCACCGAGGAGGGGCGGGCGCGCATCGAGTACATGGCGGTCGAGCGCGTTCTCGACTTTTTCCGCGGCGAACGCCCGCCGGATGTGGTGAATCCGCAAGTGTTTGAGCAGTGACCGGTGTGAGAACGCGGTCACTCCGGCCAGGCTATCGAGGGTGACGATCAGGTGGTTTCATAGGTCGCGCCCTAAAATCGCTTCACGGCCCATCTTGGCCCATTTCTTATCGAAGTTACGCAGTTGCTCCGGTGCGATGCACTTGCAAAGTGCGTTGCACCTCTGGGGAACGCATCCAACTGCGTAATTCCTATCGTATTCTAGCCAATAAAATCTGTCTGCTTGCCCGCGGTGGTTTACTACGGACAGTGGATGCACCCCTTGAGATTCCCCTCTGACAGCTCATCAAGTGAATCTGTGACCCCTGTGAACCAAGACTCACCATTGGGCCAGTTCACGAACTGGCCCAATGGTGAGTGCCTTTCAGTCTGTTTGCATGTATGGTTAGATCGCGCACCGGTGGCTTGCCAGGCAAGGAACCACGTTGCAAACCGGTAACCGCCGCGCCGAACGTTCTGCGCCGTTGGCAAGTTTGACCTGAGCGCTTGAGATTACAACGGGACTGCGAACGCCCATCCAGTGTGCGATACTCTTCGTGAGGTCTTTGGCTAGCACACGACGGCGTAAGTCAGTAAGGGGCGAGCAGTGGCTTATACCTGTCCACTGATCACTGTGCAAGTCTGGCTGTAATCATCGGATGAATGGTTGAGCGGCGGGGAGGTGTTTGATGTTTGTACGGACTGCACAGCGCCGCATCCTCTTCCAGTTGCCGGTAGCGGCGCTCGCGCTATGGATTGCGCTCACATTGAGTGTGATGAGTGTCCTACCTGCATTGGCACAGGGCTCTGTTCGCACTGCGGATTCGAACCCGGCCTGGCAGGCGTCGTATTGGAATAACATGGGTCTGGCCGGCGCGCCTGCGTTGCAGCGGAGCGAAGCCGAATTGAACCACGACTGGGGCTACGGGTCTCCGCATCCAAGTGTTCAGGCCGATCACTTTTCGGCGCGTTGGACGCGTGACCTCGATGTTGGCGCCGGGCTATACCGGTTCAGCCTGACCGTCGATGACGGCGCCCGGCTGTGGGTCAACAACCACCTGTTGATCGACGCCTGGGTTGTCCAGGCAGCCCGGACCTATGTCGGCGA
>QEUW01000046.1 GCA_003577005.1 Chloroflexota bacterium
CACATGAGCGTCGCGCCATCGGCAGTAGGGCCACAATCGTCAACCAGATCGGCAGGAATATCGGGATCATCGCCAAACTGCCAGGGTTCTTCGCCTTCCGGCTTGAGTGGCGGGCTGAAAAAGGTGGTGCCAAAGTCAGCCTCATTGTTGTAGACGGCACGCACAGCGCCGGTGTGGCCGCCTGCCTCGACCGTCTCACCAACTACTACATTGTGCTCCTGGAAGAGCGGGAGGACGGCCAGATACCCAGAGGTTGAACCGGCGTCTGGATAGGCCCAGCGCAGGCCGTTAAGATCCTCCAGGCTGTCGATGTCGCTGTCGCGCCGTACCAACACCTGCGCCCAGTAGACGTCCCACCCAAAGCGAACCGCTTTGAAGGAGACATCCACCCCGCACAGTTGGTTGGCGAGGACATACCCAAGCCCAGGAATAAAGCCCATTGAATCGGTGGGCGAGGCGCACATCTCTTCAATGGTGGCGGCGTATGAGGTAGGGACGCTCACAGTGAAATGCAGACCGGTAGCCTCGTTGAGCGCCTGGGCCATGATCTCACCGCCAGTGACGATCACATTGGCATCCACCGAAGGCACAAACAAGACTCGAATCGGATGCGCCTCGGTGCCGATCTCTGTAGCTGGGGCGGGCTCGGCAGGTGCCTCCTCGGCGGGCGTGGTGGCCGGCGCAGCGGGGGGAGCGCCAACCGGCGCACAGGCGCCGGCCAGCAGCGCGACAAGGATCAGCAGCGTACATCCATAAAACATATACGTCCTGGTCATGAGTTGTTCTCCTGTGGTGGTTTCTCAGTAGACGGTCTAGAGAATGAGGCTAGACAAACAACGATGAACAGGTCTGTGGACTCCCTTACCTGTTTTCCTGCCGGCAAAATCGCGTTACAACTTATAGTAGACCAATACGAGCCAAATGACAAAAAATTTTACTTCAGGTACATCTCAGTCTGTACGTGCAAGGCGCCAACACAGCAACTCCGCTTCCAAGAGCGTAGCTATGGCACCAGCAGGGGATCACCAACACTCCATAGGTGGATCGCAACAAAGCCCAAAATACCGGCTGCCCCAAGATAACAGAGCGTCTATCTGACGCTCAGCCTGACTGCCAACTAAGCCACTTCTCTGGCGCCAGTTCGACCAACGCCCCATAGCTGCTGTCGTTGCGGATGTCCCAGTCGAATTTATCGATAAAGGTTTGTACAACTGCCTCTGGGAACGGTTTTTCCACAAAGCGCACGGTACACTCGGCAATGAGGGGCCGGTTGCCGTCCTCAAGCGCAACACTGGCGCGCGGGTTTGCCATCAGATTTTTGACCTTGACGCTATCGCCACCAGTGCAGATATAAAAACGCTCTTCGACCCACACAAACCAGATGGGGATGAGATGCGGCTTGCCGTTTGGCCGGGTCGTTGCCAGCCAGATGTTTCGTTCGGTTTGCAGTCGTGGGTTATCGTTCATGGTTTTGCCCTGCCTGGTTCACCTTGTTGCGCTGGTTGGGATCTCTGCGCGTTTGGTTTATGATTGCGCCGGTGCGTTGCACGCTGCGCGTACGATGCACCTGGAGGTTACCCGGCGTTTTAGGTGCGGCGCACGCTGCGCGTGCGCCGCACTGTTCCGATTCAAAGAAGGGATTATATCATGTACCATTTTCCTGGGGAATATGTCACCGACTTTTGCATCGTCCGCCGCGAGGGTCTCTATCACCTCTTTCACATCCGCGGCGAGCGGTGGACCTGGCCGGTGGGCTATCGCGAGCTCGACCTCGGCCATGCTACCTCCACCGACCTGCGCACATGGACGCCCCACCCGCCGGTGCTGCCCGCCGGACCAGCCGGCGCGTGGGACGAGTGCGGCAACTGGGCGCCCGACATCATCGAGAAAGATGGCCGCTATTACTGCTTCTACACCGGCAGCGACCGCAACAACAACCAGGCCATCGGTCTTGCCACTTCGCCCGATCTGTTCGAGTGGGAGAAATACGCCGGCAATCCGGTCGTTGTGCCCGGCCCCTGGTCCGATATTGCCACCGGGCGCGATGTGGCCGGGCGGGATGCGATGGCCTTTTATGACCAGCTAGCTGACCGCTATCTGCTCTATTATACCGCCACCATGAGCGACGGACGCGCCTGTCTGGCGCTGGCGCAGTCTCACAATCTCATCGATTGGTCCGATTTGGGCCCCACGTACATCGAAGAAGACCGCTCGTACAACCGCTTAGAGTCGCCCTATCTCGTCGAGCGTGATGGGCGCTATTATCTCTTCTACAGCGCCAAAGGAGGCCCAAAGAGCAAAGGCTTCTCGCCGAGGGATTTTGCCCACTTTGACATCGTCTACCAGGTCAGCGACAGCCCGACCGGCGGCTGGAGCAAACCTGCCAACCATCTGCTCATCGAAGGGACCACCTGCGCCAGCGAGCATCCCACCTTCGACAGCACGACCTATATGCTCTACATCATTCAAGAGGAGATCGAGGGAATTTGGGGGGCTTCCGTGCTCAGCGACCCCAAACGGCTCGACTGGTTGGAGGATGGCACCGTCCGTATCCGCGAGCACCTGCCACAGAACGTGCGCGCCCAAGTACTCTACGATAGCAGTACAACAGGGGTGGCGGACTGGGTTCAGCACGGCGGTCCCTGGTATGAGACCATCGGTGACACCACCCGGGCGAGCGCTGAGGTGCTCCGGCTGATCAGCGGGCCGGGTGGTGAGCACGAGGCTTTTCTGATGAACACACGGTGGGGAACTGACCTCTCCTTGGCGGCGGAGATCTGGTCAGAGGGAGGGGGCATCGGGTCATTGGTTGTGCGCGCCAACCCATCAGCCCTGGCCGGCTACCGTATTAGCCTGGACTTTGGCCGCCAGTCAATAGGCTTCTACCTGCTCTTCCCCGGCCAGGAAGCGCAGACGATCCAGGAGAGGCCAGTGTCGCTTGAATCGAGCACATGGCACAGCGTCAAGGTAGTGGTTCAGGGCAAGTTTTTTGAGATCTATGTCGATGATACCCTGAGCATCGTGCATGACCAGCGGGTCTACGAGGAAGGCTGCTTTGGCCTGCACGCCCAGGGTCAGATTCAGTTCCGCAACGTGCATGCTGCTGTCATAACACCCGCCCTGGCCGTGCCTCCTTGGAGCCAGCAGGTACGACCGCGTCATCTTTTTCCATAAGCGCTTTAGCCCTATAACGCGCCTTTGACGATTACTGCCGGCAAGACCTCCGGAAGGTGACCAGCATCAGCTTCATTATTCAGACTGTTTGTGGTCACCTTCCGGAGGTCGGGTTGTACTTGCTGCGCGAACTCGTTGTAGAGTCAGGTAATATTTCTATAAAGTATACCAATTTTTGGACCGGGATATATAAACGTACCGCCACTCTGTGCTAGCATCTTCTAGTGGGCGCACACGACTCCCGCAGCCGCCCCGTTTTTATTAGAACCTGTTTGAGCAGTGGGGTGACAACTGGTGCAACGCACCCACAGAGTGCGTTGCACCTTTCAACGAAGCCAGCCTCTCAGGTGCATCTCACGCCTTTGCGTGCAACGCACCAAGGCGGCAATTCCTCTTTTCAAACAGCTGCTTAGGCACAGATGATGGCGCTGGCCGCTTCTGCTCAGTCGCAGAGGCGCCAGTTTTGTTTGAGGCGTTTTTGATTTTTGATAGGAGAACAGCAATGGGCCTTCTTGTTCATACCTTGCGGCGTACGTCCGTGTCCACCACCTTGCTGGTACTGTTCGCCCTCTTGCTAGTAGGCTGTCCTGCCGGTGGAACGGCAACAATACCCACTCCTGAGACCGGCGCCCCAGCGGAAGAACCAGCCGAAGTCGCCACCCCACCGGCTGAGGAGGGCGAGTTGGCCGGCACGATCCGCGTCGCGGTGGTTCGTGGCGCTATGATCGACACCATGCGCCGGCTGGCCGATATGTTCATGGCGGAAAATCCCGGTGTCACCGTCACGGTAGAAGAAGAGCCCGAGGGTGGCGCCTTTGACGCTCTGATTGCAGCCGGCAACCAGCCCGACCTGATCGTCGTCTCGTTTGGCTCGCTGATCGGGCGGCTGGCGGCGGGTGGCGCTGTCCTCCCGCTGGAAGATATGCCCGGCGCCGATGAACTGTTTGCCCGTCTGGAACCGGCTACGGTCGATGAACTCTACGGGCACCTCTACTACGTACCGGTCGGCGCCGACGTGACTTTGATGATCTACAACAAGGAACTCTTTGAGGAAGCCGGTCTCGACCCAGACCAACCGCCAGCAACGTGGGACGAATTTCTGGCCGCGGCGGAGGCGATCGACCAGTTGCCCAATCGCCCCACTGGTGAGAATGTCTACGGCACCGTCTTCTGGAATGACGCCCTGGCCTGGGGCGGCTGGTACTGGAACATGTTGCAGCCGATCTACCTCAACGCCAATCAGAACCAGTGTCTATTGTTGAACCAACTGGGCACCGATATCGTCTTTGACCGGCCCGAATGCAGTCTGGCCGAGTTCTTTGCGTTCAATCAGGAGGCGCAGCAATTTGCACCACCCACCATGGAGCAGAACTTCTTTAGCCGCACCATTGGCATGTGGCCCCAATACGGCTACTCTTGGGAGCCAAACCTGCGCACAGCCGCCGAACAACCGATGGTGGTCGGCGAGGATGTGGGCGTGGCGCCAGTGCCGGTGCCCGAGACAGGTGACACACCGTATACGACCTATGGTGGCCGTGGCTTCATGATCCTGCGCACCACACCCGAACGCGAGAATTTGGCCTGGAGATTTATCCAATTCTTGATGGAGGATGAGAACAATCTGATCTTTCTGCAGGAGTTGGGCTATCTTCCCGTGCTCACCAGCCTGAAAGAAGATCCCTACTTTCAAGACCCGGCACGCCAACCCTTTATCGAAGCGCTCGAAAATGCGGTGTTGCCCCAACAGTTTGACGCTGCTGACCGCGTAGCCAATCAGTTGCTCGGCGTCTACCAAAGTGCAGTGGTAGAAGGTACGATGACGCCAGAGCAGGCCGTTGAACAGGCCGCACAAAGAGCACGTGAGGAGTTGCAGACGCAGTAAGGGTGTTGCCCGTTAGGGTGGCAACGGCTGTCAACGAATTCGGGGAACGGATTGAACGGATGTTGACTCACAAATCTGTTCCAGATAAAACTGGGGAACGGATTCTCTACTTGTGTAATCCGTTCAATCTGCTCCCAAAATCCATTGACAGCTCACCCTCGCTTGAAGGATAAAACTCATGGCACAAAGGATGGCTCTTCCCGCAAAATCAGAGAGGGCGCATGGCAGCCGGCGCGATCTCTGGGTGCGTGTGCGCCGTTATTTCTGGGGCTATATTTTTGTGCTGCCCTGGATCTTGCTCTATCTGGCCTTTGGGCTCTACCCGTTGACGTTGTCGTTCTATCTTACTTTCTTTGAGTACTCCTTTATTCGACCGGAAGATTATGTATTTACCGGTATTGGCAACTGGGTGCGTGGTCTGACCGACCCGCTCTTTTGGCGCAGTGTTTTCAACATCCTCTACAACCAGGCGATCTTTATCACCCTGACGCTGGGGTTGGGTCTGTTTTCGGCGTTGCTGCTCTACAAGGCGGTGCGCGGGGGCAGGATCTTCCGCACCATCTATTTTATGCCGGTTGTCACTTCGGTGGTTGTCTTGATGGCGATTGGCGATTATCTGGTGAGTCCGGGCGGGCCGATCCAGACCATGTTGCTCCAGGCCGGCATCTTGGATCGACCCATCTTCTGGAAATTTGCGACCTGGTGGCCTATGCCGGTGATCGCCCTGATCAACGCCTGGAAGTGGTTTGGCGTCAGCACTGTGATCTTGTTGGCGGGCATGTTTGCCATCGATACACAGCTGTACGAAGTGGCTGCGCTGGATGGCGCCAACGGTTGGCGCCAGTTTTTCTCCATCACGATTCCACAACTGCGCCCGCAGTTTTTCTTCTTGCTTGTGATCAATGTGATCAACGGTTTGCAAATGTTTACCGAGGTCTTTACGTTGGGCTACGGCGTCTATGGCGGGCCCAACAACCAGGCGCTGACGCCAGTGCTCTATCTCTATGCACAGGCGTTTGACCGTTCCAACATGGGCTACGCCTCGGCGCTGGGTCTCTTGTTGGCCGGGCTGATCGCGATCCTGACGATTATGCAGTTTAGGCTCTTCCCCAGCGAAGGACGGTAAGGAGTACTCCATGCTTCCATCTCGAAAATTTACCTGGACAAGCGCTGTTGTCTATCTCTTGTTGATCCTTGGTGCGGTGGTTGTGGTCTATCCTTTTCTCTATATGGTGATGAACTCGTTCAAGCCGGGGCGAGAAATCCTGCATGCACCCACCCGGCTGCCCACAGAGTTGACGGTGAGCGGCTATGTGGGGGTCTTCCGCACGCTCAACATGCTCAACCTCTTCAAAAATTCGCTGATTCTGGCCGTTTCGATTACGGTGTTGAACACAGTATTGAGCGCCCTGGCCGCTTATGCCATCGCCAAGATCCCCTTCCCTGGCCGCAATCATCTGTTTGGCTTTATGTTGGCGACCATGATGATCCCAGGCGTGCTCTTTCTGATCCCCACCTATGTGATCATGTACCGGCTGGGCTGGGTGGGCCACTACCATGCACTGATCATCCCGGCGGCGGTTTCGGTCTATAACATCTTTCTTATCCGCCAGTTTGTGGTGGGGATTCCCGATGAGTTGATCGAGGCGGCGCGGTTGGATGGCGCCCACGAGTTCCAGATCTTCTGGCAGTTGATTTTGCCCCTAGCGCGCCCGGTGTTGGTGACCGTTGCCATCCTGAATTTTATCGGCAGTTGGAACGATTTTCTTGGCCCCTTGCTCTACTTGAACCGGCCCGACCGGTGGACAGTTCAACTGGGGCTCTACCAGTTCCAAACCTCGATCCCCGGCGAAAACGCCCAGGAGATTTGGGCGGCAATGACATTGATCACCGTGCCCCTGGTTCTGGTCTACTTTGCGCTGCAAGACCAGTTTGTCAAGGCTTTTGCCAATGTGAGCCTGAAGTAACAAGAGCGACCCTGTCATGACGACCTCGATCCAACCTGCTGCCGCACCCCCAGCACCAGAGATAGACGCCGGGCAAGCGAATGGAGCGGCACGTTTTCCCTGGCGCTGGCTCTGGGTTCCGCTGCTGGTCGTATTCCTCTTTGGAGGGACTTATCTCCTTTCCTGGTTCGACGCCTACCAGTTGACCGAGCGTTTTGTGCGCGATGCCGACGACAGCTATGCCGCCGGCTCCTATCTCGACGCCCTGGTCGGCTACCAGACCTTTGATCCTCAGGTAAACCAGTACGTCAATGTGGGCGGCTATCTGGCCGTGGAGCGCATCTGGTCGGCCCGTTACTCCTGGCCGCAGCCGGCGGCGGTGGAACATGCGCGACAACGCAGCCAGGAGATCATCGGGCAGCGGCTGACGATCACCGAGGCGGAACGCTATATTCGGGCCAACATCGGCCGGCCCGCGCCCTATTTTGGTGAGATCTATCTGCGGCTGGGTGAACTCTACGAAGAGAGCGGCAGCCTGGTCGACGCTAGGGAGATCTACGAATCGATCCCCAATTTATTCGCCAACCGGCCCGATTTGATCGAGCGGGCGCAGGAACATCTGGCCCGGCTGGACATTCAAAGTCAGTGAAGGTGAATTACACTGGTTGGCCTCGCTTGGGGTAGGATATAGCTCCAGAAAGCTGACACCTCGGTTCAGCGGAGGCCAACGTGAATCAGACAAGCGTTCGCTTCAAGCAATACCTCACACAGATGAACTGCCAGTCAATCCTACAAACGGTCACGACAGTAACGTGGGTGATCTTGTGTTCAGTTGGGTGTGTGCATACTGCCCTACTTCCTGGAGCCAAGAGTGCGACAGCAACCTGGAAGCCAGCACAACCGCCAACCCTGCTCCCGCTATCAGCGATACCCACGCCAGCACCGCAACCTGGCGCAGCAGGGATTGGCGACCCATATTACCCGAAGCTGGGTAACGGCGGCTATCATGTCGAGCACTACACCATTGTGCTGGATGTGCAGCCGGTTGCCAACCTCATCAGCGGGACCACCACCATTAGGGCGCACGCCACCCAATCGTTAAGCGCCCTCAATCTTGATTTTGCGGGGCTGACAATTAACCATGTGTTAGTCAACAGGAGCGCCGCCGCTTACAACCGAGATGGGCGGGAACTGACCATTACGCCAGCCCACCCATTGCCCCACAACCAGGAATTCACTGTCGTGGTTGCCTATCAAGGGAGCCCGCAGCCGATCCTATCAGTCGCACGAGCTGGCGAAGTGGGCTGGTTCCATGCGGAAAACGGGGCGATCAATGTGCTAGGTGAACCGGATGGCGCCGCCTCTTGGTTCCCGTCGAACAATCATCCGCGCGATAAGGCGACGTATCGCTTCGAGATCACGGTGCCGGCAGGCTTTGTCGTCGCAGCAGCGGGTCTCTTGCGCGAGATAGTGAACCAGGACGAAACGGTTCGTTACATCTGGGAGATGGACGAGCCGATGGCAAGCTACCTCGCCGCCATCAACATCGACGACTACGTTGTGGAGACGACGCCAGGCCCCGACGGTGTGACCATTCGCAATTATTTTTCGCCCCAGTTTCCGGAGGCGAGTAAGCGCGGCTATGCCAGGCTGCCCGAGATGATCGACTTTTTCTCCACCTTGTTTGGCCCCTATCCCTTTGCCGCCTATGGGGTGTTGATCGCCGATCCGGAGAGCGAAGTATGCCAGACGATTTTAGCTATTGAGATCCAGACCCTCTCAACCCACTGCCCGGAACCTGCTGCGGAGGAGGAGGAAGTCATCGTCCACGAGCTTGTCCACCAATGGTTTGGCAACAGCGTGAGCGTACAGAACTGGCAAGACCTCTGGCTCAAGGAAGGACTGGCAACCTATGCGCAATGGCTGTGGCGGACACGGGGAAAAGAGATCACAGTCATCTCAAATGTCGCTACGGTTTATCGTCGCCACTTGAACCTGATTATCCCGATCGGCCAACCGCCAGCAACTGACCTGTACAATCATGACAGCGTATATACTGGCGGCGCTCTAGTGTTCCATGCGTTGCGCCTGCAAGTCGGCGATGAAGCATTTTTTGAACTACTGCGCACTTACTATGAGCGCTTTCAGGGTCGCAACGCCAGTACGCAAGATTTCATTGCGCTGGCCGAAGAGGTAAGTGGCCAACACCTGGATGACTTCTTCCAGACCTGGCTCTATGCGGACCAACTGCCGCCCCTGCCGGCCGCGCCCCGCTAAGCGGTTATTCGTCTCCCGGCTGGCGAATTTCCAGTTCATAGCGCGCTGGCGTTGTTGTCGCCGGGGCCAGCGCGCTGATCGCCAGCACAACCTCACTGCTGTCGCTCAGGTTGGTCAGCTCGACTTGAGCGCGGCCGGCGCCATCGACCTTGATCCGGCGCAGGTTAACCAGCACATCGCCCTCAAACTCCAGCACTTGGAGGAGCCAGCGCTGGGTCAGTTGGTTGTCGGTCAGCAGCCAGCCCTCACTCTCCCACCCGTTGGGGCCGTGCTCAAAATCCGTAGCATAGTGGATCGCCGGAATGCGGACATCGTCGATAAACCAGCCGCTGTGGTTGACGGCGTCATCGGTGACGTATTCAAAACGCACCCAAATCTGGTCGCCGGCATAGCGGCTGAGGTCAAAGTGTTCTACCACCCAAGGCAGCGTTGCCTGGTCTGAGCTTCGCGGCCTGCCGGTATAGGCGGGGCCGAAGCTGTTACCGGTGGGATTGGCCGTCGTCGTCTGCTGGCCGGGTAGGACCTCCCATTTACGCCCGTCGCGGCTGGCTAGCACATAGCCATAGTCGTAGTGCTCTTCGATGTCCCACCACATGGCGACTTCCAGTCCAAGCAGTGTCCCTGGGGCTACCGGTCGCAGATCGAACCGGCGCGTCAAGCGGCTGTCAGACCGGTCACCCTGGTTGCTCCACCAGGCGTAGCGGCCGCTCGGGGCTAGGGGGGCTTCCAGTTGCGTCGTGGTTTGCCCGCTAAAGTGAATCGTTACTGCCCCTTCGCCCTGCAAACGAAGATAGTCGGTGGCATAATTCTTCACCGTGGCTTGATAAGGGGTGGCAGGATCGGGCACGTTCAATGAGGCACTGCTGGGCTTACGGAACTGAAGACCCGAATACCCATATACTTCCTCCTGCCCCAGTGTACCGGGTTGGTTGGCATAATTGGCGACTACCCAATCGGCAAACAGGGCGTCGAACTCCAGAGTAATCCTCTGTTGGGCCAGCGCCTGTTGTACGCCGGCAACCCCATTGGCCTGCTGCGCCACCAGCACGCTCAGGAGTGCCGGCCCAAAACGCTGGTGGAGATATTTGATGAAGAGATACGACGCGCCATAGTGATTCGGGGTGCCCTCCTCCCAGGCCGTGAGCGGCGTATCTGGCTGGCTCAAAAAATCGCCAACAAAGGCTGATGTGGTGCCAAAGCCGGCCACTTCTTGGGCATACTCGCTCAGTCCCTCATCCACCCAAGTCGCCTCGTTGCTGTCATGATAGCGGTGGATCATGTGCTGGAACTCGTGGGGCAGCACGGCGCCATCACCTAGATCGGCCAGGTTGATGTAGACTATTTCCTTTTCATTGGAGTATGGGTTGACGAGCCGGCTGTACTCGTCGGCGCTGCCAAAATAGCCAGCCGGGCCACCCATGCCCGTCGTGTACAGCAGATGTAGACGCGGGTCGTTGTCCACGCCAGGCTTCCATTCGCTGCCAAAAAAGGCCACCATCGCAGGGTAGGTCTGCGTGCTGAACTGGTCGACAGCCCGGATGAGGGCCGTATGGTTATAGGTTGGACCCACCTCCACCCAGGCATAGCCGACGGCTGTCTTGTGGACCAGTTCAGCCGTGATCTGTCTAGTGACCTGCGTACTCAAGTTTTGCACCCAGAAGTGGAGCTGGTCGCCTACAGTATAGTCAGGCGTTGTGCTGTTCACGACTAGGGGCACTGCGGCCACATCTGGGCGCAAACGCACAGCCAGATCGCGCAGGTCGCTCGCCGGCACATCCATCTGGAGCAGCAATTGCTCGGTGGAGGCTACAGTCGAATTCGAGCCAACGAGTGGCGTCGATGCTGCCGCAGAGGCGAGTCGTGCTGCGCTGGGGGTCGGGTGCGGTGTGGAGAGGGGCGAAACAGCGAGAGGAGCCAACAGCTGGTCTGGCTGGCAGGCAAATAGCGGACAAAGGATGATGAACAAGAGAAGTACAATGAGCTGACGGTTCTGAAGCTTCATGATGATCACTCTTTGGAGCAACCTAAGCTTGCCCGTTGACCGTAGGGATGACGAATCTGCTGCTTGCAGCAGATCAACAAAGTCCAGCAGCCGGCTGGCCTCCCTTGCCTGGCCAACCTATTATCAGCTAAAACTGCACGATTTCATAAGAAAGTTTCTGATAGAACCGGTTCTCACTCTGTTATCAGAATAGGAGTTGCGCACTCGCTCAGGTGCAACGCACTTTGGAAGTGCGTCGCACCTCTTGAGGGCCAAGCCAAGTGCGTAACTTCTACAGAAAAAACACGATTCACAGTGCTAAAGGAGGCAAGTTCAAAAAACACAGAATGTGAGCGTTGTCTATCTCTTCTCTGTATCAGGGTACGTTGTCGGATTATGACATCTTGCTACGATCACATGAGAAGGGAGGTGACCTATGCAACTTAAAGATGGCGCAACGGTTTACACCGCCGATGGCCAAACGGTCGGCAGCATTGATCGCGTGGTCATCGATCCGCGTACAGATGAAGTGACGCACATCGTCGTGCGCCAGGGTTTCTTCTTCACCGAAGACAAGGTCGTACCCACCGATCTGATCGATGTGGCAACCGAGGAGGAGGTCCGCCTGCGCGCTGATGTCGAGGACCTGGACGATCTGCCGCGCTTCGAGGAGCGGTACTATATTCCACCGGAGGACTTTAGCGGGGCAGAGGGTGAAATGGGCTACCCAGTAGGCTATGCCCGCCCCTACTACTGGTATCCCCCAGTGGGGGCCGCGGGCTTGGGCTACTACGGGGGAGCCTATGGCTATCCAACTGCACCCTACGTGACACACACGGTCCTGAACATTCCCGAAGGCACAATTGCGTTGCAAGAGGGCGCCCGGGTCATCAGCGCGGATGGGAAAGAGGTCGGCAACGTGGAGGAGGTCGTTACTGATGCCAATATCGAGCGCGCGACGCATCTCTTAATCACCGAGGGCTGGCTCTTTACAGAGAAACGGCTGATCCCGGTCGATTGGATCAAAGACGTAGCCGAAGACGAGATCCGGTTGGCCGTGAGTTCAAGGACGCTCGAACAGGTGCCAGAATATCAGCCGTAGGCATGGATCATGACGCCCAAAAAGTGGGATGTAGTCGTCGTTGGCGGCGCCAATTACGACTATCTGGTGCGTGGGTCGCACCTGCCGGGACCGGGTGACACGGTGCAGGGGGAAACATTTCAGGAAGCACCCGGCGGCAAAGGGGCGAACCAGGCGGTAGCGGCTGCCCGCCTTGGTGCGCGGGTAGCGTTTGTGGCCCGGATTGGGACCGACCCGCACGGTGACCAGATCATGGAACGGCTGGCCGCCGAGGGCGTGAACACCACGCGCGTCATCCATGACTCAGATGCGCCAACCGGAGTTGCCCTGGTTCAAGTGAGCGAACAGGGTGAAAAACAGATTCTGGTTGCGCCCGGGGCCAATCGCCGGCTAAACATGGCCGATATTGAGCGAGCTGCGCCTGCCCTCGAAACGACCCACATCCTCCTCACGCAACTTGAAATCTCACTAGAGAGCGTCAAAGCTGCCGTCCGGCTGGGAGGGGGATCTCAGGCGCAGATTGTCCTCGACCCCGCACCGCCGCTCGACCTGCCCGACGAGTTCCTCCGCATGGTGGACGTGGTGAAGCCCAATGCCGGTGAAGCCGAGTCGCTCACCGGCGTAAAGGTGCAAGATCGCAACTCAGCGCGCAAGGCCGCTCAACAACTGTTGGAGCGCGGGGTGAAGGTGGTCGCAATCCAAGCTGGGGATGAAGGGGATCTGCTTGTCTGGCCTGAGCGTGAACAGTGGCTGCCCAGACTACTGGTCGAGAGCGTCGATGCCACCGGCGCCGGGGACGCGTTCGCCGCCGCCCTGGCAGTGGCGCTAGCCGAAGGACGCCCGCTGGCTGAGGCTGGCCTCTTCGCCAATGCTGCGGCAGCGCTCACAACGACCAAACTTGGCGCCCAAACCGCCCTCCCCCGGCGCCAGGAGGTCCAGACATTGCTCGCCCGGAGTACTGCCGGTTGAGCTATTGCACCGGCGACTTGTGTAGAATAAGGAGGTCCAGATGGCAACAACACAGCCTGGAGAAAAGACCAACGCATCAGAGGAAGAGCGAAAGCGTGAAAGTGGCATGCCCGGCGGTGGGCAAGGTCGCGTGGAAGACGTGCGCGGGTCCGGCGTCTATCCGGCTTCTGGCCCCCGGCCGGCAGGAGGCGATGCACCCTTTCGGGGTATGGCCTCGTGGGGCCAGGGCGAGCGCGGCGCGGCGGGATACGAGAATCACGGCGAATCCGAATTGCGTCTCGGACCGGACAGCCTCGGTAAACCGCCCCAACAAGCTCGCGACATCATGACCAAAGACCCGACCTGCTGTCTGCCCGGCGACACAGTGGATCAGGTGGCACAGTTGATGAAGTCCGAGGACATTGGCCCGGTGCCGGTTGTGGAGAACCACGAGACCAAAAAGCTGGTTGGGATCGTCACTGACCGCGATCTGGCGATCAAGGTCGTGGCTGAGGGGCGTGACCCAAAACAGACCCGAGTCGAAGAGGTAATGACCCGCGAACTGGTCACCTGTCGCCCCGAAGACGACCTCCAGCAAGTCTTCCAGGCGATGGCTGACCATCAAGTGCGCCGGATTCCGGTTGTCACCACAGATGGGCGGATCGTCGGCATCATTGCCCAGGCCGATATTGCCACGCGCGTCGACCAACCGGAGCCAACGGCGGAAGTGGTCGAGGAAATCTCGCGGCCCAGCGGGTAGCGGATCGTCAGTATTCGCGCACGTCAAACATATCGCGCAGGGCGTCGCCCACAAAGTTGATGCTCAGCACGGTCACCGTGATGGCGAGACCGGGAAAAACGGCCAGCCACCAGCCGCGCGAGATAAAGCTGCGCGCATCAGCCAGGATCAACCCCCACGTCGGGGTCGAGGGTCTTACACCGAGCCCCAGAAACGAGAGCCCCGCTTCAGCCAGAATGGCGGCCGAGATACTCACCGTCGCCTGCACGATAACCGGCGCTATGGCGTTGGGCAAAATATGGCGCGCCATGATCCGCCGTGAGGGGGCGCCGATAGCGCGCGCACCGACCACAAAATCCTGCGTGCGCAACGAGAGCACGGCGCCGCGCACAATGCGAGCAAAGTCGTCGAGAAAGGCGAGCGTGATAGCGACAATCACGTTCGCCAATCCGGTGCCAAAGACAGCTACCAGATAGACGGCGATGATAAAATTGGGGAAGGCCCACTGCAGGTCGATGTACCGCATGATTACCTGGTCGGCCCACCCGCCGTAATAGCCGGCCAGCAACCCCAACACAACCCCCACAACCATGGCGATGGCAACCGTAATCACACCGACCAGGAGCGAAATGCGCGCCCCATAGACGATCCGGCTAAACAAGTCGCGGCCCAAATCGTCGGTGCCCATCAGGTGATCGGCGGATGGAGGAATCATAAAGCCGAACTCCTGGGCGTTGGGGTCGTACGGGGCGACCAGCGGGGCGAAGAGCGCAGCCACGACAATCAGTAGCAGGATCACCACGCCCACTGTGGCCGGCTTACTACGCCACAAGGTGCGCGCCCACAGCCAGCGTGACCGCGCCGCGCCCGCGGGTGCATCGATCCGGGCGACGGCTGGCAGGCGAAGCGTCTGGCTCATTGCTCTCTTTCCGGAGTCGTATACTGAGCTCTGTTTGAAAACCGGAGCGATTGGCAGGTGGGAACCGTCTTGCAAATTCCGGTTTTCACAGCAACCGCAGTATAGAAATTATCTCAAAATCTCTGTGTCCCACGGGTGCTACTCGCAGCAGTTCCAGAGCCACAACCGGTTTTGAGATAGTTGCTTACTCATAACGGATACGCGGGTCGATCAGGGTGTACAACAGATCCACCAACAGATTCATAAAGACAAAAATGGTCGAGACGAGCAAAATCGCCCCCTGCACCACCGGGTAGTCTCGGTTCAAGATGCTCTGGATCAGCACCCGCCCCAACCCCTTGATGGCAAAGACGTTTTCGATGATCACGGTGCCGGACATGAGCAGGGCAAAGGCGATACCCATTACCGTCACCACCGGGATGAGGGCGTTGCGCAGGGCGTGGCGCAAGATGACCGTGTCGGGCCGCAGCCCCTTGGCGTGCGCCACTTTGATATACTCGCTGTTGAGCACCTCCAGCAGCGCCGAGCGCGTCATGCGGGCGATAATGGCCGAGAAGGTCGTCCCCGTGGCAATCGCCGGCAGGATCAGGTGGCGCAGCCAGGGCCAGAAACCGTCGCTGAGCGGTTTATAGCCGATGGCCGGCAGCCAGTTGAGGTTGACGGCAAAGACGATGATGAGCAGGATGCCCACCCAAAAGTCGGGCATGCTCAACCCCAGAAACGCCGTAAAGGTAAAACCGTGGTCGAGCACACTGTTTTTGCGCAGCGCCGAGATGATCCCGGCCGGCAAGGCGATAGCTAACGCCACAATCGCCGAGAGCAAGGTCAGCGACAGCGTGCGCGGGATCGCCTCGGCAATGATCTGGCTGACCGGAATGTTGCTGCCGTAGATTGAATTGCCCAGGTCACCCTGCAAAAGCCGCCCCAGCCAGAGGACATACTGCACATAGAGCGGCCGGTCCAGGCCCAGCTTGCGCCGCAACTCGTCGGCTGCCGTCGGGTCCACCTCCGCCAACATGGCGCCCAGCGGGTCGCCGGGCACCATCCGCAGCAAAAAGAAGACCAACGTCGCCACCCCCAGGATGACTAGAAACGCAGCTAGAATTCGGCGGATCAGATAGCGGGTCATAGTAATAAGTGATGAGTGATGAGTGATGAGTATGGCTCATTCATCACTCATCACTTGTCACGAGCCATTGATCGTCACCCGATCCAGGTCAACCAGGCCGGGAATGCGGCTGACATCTGGGAAGGTGACTTCCTTGCGATAGACGAGAACGTCGAGCGGGTGGTGGGTGAAGACAGCCGCCACCTTGTCCGATGTGATCTGGTTGGCCCGCTGCACCAGTTCTTTGCGGCGGTCCAGATCGGTCACAGTGGCCTGTTCGTCGGTCAGCGCATCCACCTCGGCCTCGGAGAAGAAGCCAAAGGGCATCTCGTCCAGATTCCGGTTTGGCCCGTTGAACTTGGAGGTGGTCTGCATCCAATCGACCAGGGCGTCGTCGGGGTCATAGTCGCCGCCGCTGCCCAGGCGCATGAGATCGAAGTTCATGGTGTTGCCGTCTTCGATCAGTACGGTGAAGTCTTTGATGTCGAGCTCGAGGTCGATATTGAGATTCTGCTTGTACATGTTGACGATGATCTCGCCCTCGCGCCGGCCGGCGGGCGTGGTCAACAACTTGAGGGTAGGGAAGCCCTCACCGTTGGGATAGCCAGCATCGGCCAGCAGTTGGCGCGCGACCTCTATATCAAAACGCTGTTCGCTGACCTCGTTGATAGCAGTGTCAAAGAAGAAACGCATGGCCGGGTTGACGGTGCCAAAGCCGGGCCGGCCGCGGCCAAAGAGCGCCTTTTCGATAAAATCGTCGCGGTCAAAGGCCTTGGCAATCGCCAGCCGCACCATAAAGCCCGGCTCGCTCTTTAGTTCGTCCAACGGCTTGTTGAAATCGGTCACTTTGAACGGGTCGCGCCAGGGGTTGATAAACATGGCTTGAAAACCGGGCCCGACGATTTCAGAGACCATCAGGTCCGGGTTGGCGACAAAGCGGTCGATCATTTCGGCGGGAGCACCGTTGCCGCCGATGAGATGGATGTCGCCCGCCTCGATGGCGGCAGCCAGCGGCTCCGGTTCGGGGATGGGGATAAAGGTCACTTTGTCGAGCAGCGGCCGTTCTGGGTCGTAGTAATCCTCAAAGCGCTCGATGACCAGGCTCTGGCCCAGTTGGTGTTCGGTGACGCGGAAGGGACCGGTGCCGACCGGCATCAGCCCATATTGCTGGGCTCCCATCTCCTCGATGGCCCGCCGGTTGACCACGGTCAGGGCGCGCCCGCTGGCGCGCTCCAGCGTCTTGACCAGCAACGAGGCCTGCGGTTGCGCCAGGATCAGCTGCACCGTCAGCTCATCTAGCGCCTGCACATCGGCGACGTTGGTCAGGACCGCCGTGTGAATCGACAGTTGCGGGTCTTTCGAGCGGTTGTAAGTATAGACAAAATCGTCAGCCGTGAGCGGGTCGCCGTTGTGCCAGGTCACATTCTCGCGCAGATGAAAGGTCCACGTCAGGCCGTCGTCCGACACCTCCCAATTGGCGGCCAGGTCGCCTTCGGCGGTCAGGTCGGCGTTGATATGCGTGAGCCCGCTGAGCACATTGGAGGCGATCTGAAATTGGAGCACCTGGTTGATCTGGGCCGGGTCGAGGGTGGTGATCTCGGCGGTGCCGCCCCAACCGGCCACGAGTTCGCCGCCTCTGGCCGTAGCGGGCGCGGCCCCACCAGCGCCCGATTGTGCGGCCGGCGCTTGCGGTTGCGGCGCACAGGCCGCCAGCACATCGCTAAAGGCCAGCAGGCCGGACGCCGCCAGCAGCCGCATCACCGTGCGGCGGCTGAGCTTTGGCCCGCGCAGCGCCTCCTTGCTCAGGCCAAAGAGGGGATCTTTGGGGTCGAACGCATACGCATCTGCAAACTCCTGCCGTGCCTGTTCCACGCGTTGCTTGTCGGGCATCATGAGCGCACCTATCTCCTTTCGAAAGTGGATTCAAATAGAGCCAGGGACCGCCAGGTGTAGCAAACCGATCACGTTAGAAGCTCGCCTAAAAAGGCGAAGCGGAAATCACATGAGGCTAGGGAAGAACTTTTGCGCGCCGTAAGGGAGACCAACCTGGGCAAATGACCTGCTCGCTAACGTTTCTCCGGTCGCCCCACGACCAGTATGGTACAGCGAGTTGGCAAGAGCAGGGGCCAGATAGAATGATTATACAGCATCTACAGCATTTCTACAATGGTGAACGATACCTGCAGAAATTCAGATTGGATGGACATAGACTGCGGATTGGGCAACTTAGGCTGATCTACGCAGATTTTCAAGCCTCAAGCCGTAGACCCGCGTCTCGCTAGCTCCCGGTGAGTGACGACCAGCGGGTCGCCTTGCACCCCTGACCAGGGATGTCAACAGATTGCGAGAACGGATCGAGTGGATTGCAGTGTATCGAGCGATCTCCCGACCCATCGCCAGCACTATCCTCCTAGAGCTCCGGGGCGTTGTCGTCCAGCAGTTTGTGCCCCGCAGGCGATCTTGGGGTTGTTTGACACCGCTGCCAACGCTCATTATAATAACCGCTGACGGCTCCCCGAAGCTGACTCGTCGTCGATCCACATCATTCATAGCAAGGAGAAAACATGGCTGTCCTCAGCCCGGAAGATCGTGCATTTTGGGAGGAAAACGGCTACGTGATCATCCACGACGCCGTACCGCGGGAGAATCTGGCTGCTGTCGTCGATGCAATTTGGGACTTTCTCGAAGTGGATCGTAATGATCCAGAGAGCTGGTATCAGGCGCCCATCAGCAAGGCCGGCATGTTGGAGATGTATCATCACCAGGCCCTGTGGGACAACCGCCAGCACCCCAAGGTCTACGAGGCGTTCAGCGAAATCTGGGGAACAAAAGAGCTTTGGGTTAGCTTTGACCGCGCCAATATGAACCCCCCGGCCCGCCCTGATTGGGATTACCAGGGCATGTATCACTGGGATATCGACACCTCGCTCGACCCCATCCCTTTTATGGTACAGGGCGTCCTCTATCTTGAAGATACGGCCGCAGACCAGGGCGGTTTTCAATGCACGCCGGGTATGCACCGCCATTTCTATGAATGGGTCAAAACCCAGCCCGCCGACCGCCACCCTCGCCGCCCGGACCCAACCGGCCTGGAGATCAAGACGATTCCGGGCAAGGCCGGCGATCTACTGATCTGGCATAGTCTGCTAGCCCACGGCAACAGCCGCAACCGCAGCAACAAACCCCGGCTGGCCCAGTACATTACCATGTTCCCGCCGCGCGGTGAGGAAGAGCGGGAATTCCGCGTGCAGGCCTGGCAGGAGCTCCGACCGCCACGCGGACCGGCCTTCCCCGGCGACCCGCGCGGGTGGGAGCAAGCCCACTATGGCCCGCCCAAACTGACCGAACTGGGCCGCAAACTGCTGGGCATCGATTCTTGGTAAAGCCCGTTACTAATTCGATTGAGACGTTGCATGCAATATCTCAACGCCCTGTGCCGAACGTTTGCAACCTGTAAAAGCTTCCCGCAGTACACAGCACGCAAAGGAGAAAACCATTATGATGCTCTCTCGACGACAGATGCTCAAGGCAATGGGCATTGGTGGCGCTGGCGCGCTTTTATCCGCCTGTGCTACAGCCCCGGCAGGCGCGCCGAGTGCTCCGGCTGAGGCCGGCGAAGCAGCGGCCCCGGCCAGCGCCGCCACTGATTTGGTCATCTGGTTTCACTGGGGCGGCGCCACCGGCGAGCGCGCACAAGAATTTATCAACCAGTTCAACGAAACTGCCGGCGCCGAGGCAAACATTCATGTCACTATCGAAACTGTGCCTGGCGGCGAATATCGCCAGAAAATGACTGCCTCACGGCTGGCTGGCACTGCGGCCGATGTGTATCACACGTCGATCCCGATCTTGGAACTTGTGACCAATGAAGTGGTGCGCGAGTTTTCCGACGAGGAAAGCGCCTATGTGCGTGAGAAGTATATCCCGGCAGCGGTCGAACGCATGACCTTCCAGGGCAAGATCTGGGGCTACCCCACCGAGCACCAGGCGCCGGCGCTCATTTACCGGCGCTCGATGCTCGAAGCGGCCGGCATCAGCGAAATCCCCGCCACGGCCGAAGAGATCCGGGCGCTGGCCCAGGAACTGACTCACGAAGAGGGAGGCCAGAAGTACTACGGGTTTACCCAGTGGTACGACAACTACCCTGCCACCTTCCACTTCCCCGGCATCATCTGGCGCCACGGCGGCGAGATGTATGAGTTCGAAGGGGACATCCCCCGCCGGATCATGGTTGATACGGAAGAGTGTATTGCCGCGCTAGGCTGGTGGCGGGGGATGGTGGACGATGGCTCAACGCAAGTGGGCGAAATGCCTTTCACCGATGCCTGGCAAAACGGCCTTGCCATCATGGGCGAGATCGAGCCGTGGTTCCCCTTTATCAATTTGCGCGATGCCGGTGTGGAAGATGTCTATGAAGACCTGGCCGTGACCCATGTGCGCCCCGCCAATGGTGTACAACCGGTCGTGCAGTCCGGTGGCTGGGAACTGGTGGCCGACCGCGCATCCGAACACCCAGAAGAGGGTGAGGTATTGATGAAGTGGATGATGCACGCACCGGAGATGCCCTTCTCGCACTTTATCGTCGAGGTGATCGGCTCGTTGCCGGCGCCCATCGAGTACCCGACGCCGATCCCCGGCTGGTCGGAGGCGATGATGGTCGGCTATGCCGGTGAGACAGCGCCCATCACTCGCGCCCACCCTGGTTTGAAGGTGTTGGGCAGCGGCGAGATCGACACGGCGATCAGCGAAACGGTGCAGGCGGTCATGCTGCAACAAAAGGAGGTTGAACCGGCGTTGGCTGAACTGCAACCTCTATTGGATGAGATCCTGCTGCGCACGGATGGCAACCGGACGATGTAAGGTTGTCACTGACCGCTGCCCTACGTGATGGGGCAGCGGTCAGTGACACGGCTAGAAAGGAGGGACCGTTGGCCACAGCTATTGCGTTACCCCGTACTACAACAATTCCCTTTTGGCGTCGCGCCAGCTTTCGCCGTGGGTTGACCGGGTGGCTCTTTGCTGCACCGATCCTGATCTACTTTACCGTCTTTGTCTTTGGGCCGATCCTTGCCTCGCTGGTGATGATGTTCTTTAACTGGAACGGTTTTGGCCCTCTATCGCAGGCCGAGTGGGTGGGTCTGGGTAATGCACAAGAATTGTTCCGCGACCAGAAGTTTCTTGGTTCTTTCCGCAACACCTTTATCTATGCTGTTGTTGTCGTAGGTAGCGGTGTTGTCTTTGGCTTATTACTGGCCCTGGTGCTCAATGGCGTCACCCGTTTTGTCGGGTTTGTGCGCGCCACCTACTATCTGCCCGTCATGTTGCCGATCACGGCGATGTCGCTGCTGTGGGGGCTGATGTACCAGCCGCGCTATGGCTTTTTCAACCAGGTGCTTACCTCGCTGGGCTTGTCGCCTGTAGGGTGGTTGATCAACCCGAACATCGCCATTTTGTCGGTTAGCCTGATGGTGGTTTGGAAGGGGCTAGGCTGGTATATGGTCATCTTCCTGGCCGGCTTGAAGGCGATCCCCGAGGAGTTCTACGAGGCCGCCCGCGTCGACGGCGCGACCAGTTGGCAGCAATTCTGGCGCATCACGCTCCCGCTGCTGCGGCCAACCCTGCTCTTTGTGCTCGTGGTGACAATCATCGGCAGCTTGCAGGTCTTTAGCCCCATCTTCATCATGACCCAGGGCGGACCGGCCAATGCGACCAATGTAGTGGTCTATTGGGTCTATATCACTGCCTTCCAGTTCCTGCGCTTTGGCTATGCGACGGCCCAGGCCGTGTTCCTGTTCCTGGTCATCATGGTCATCACCATGATTCAGTTACGCGTCTTCCGAGAGGGTGGACTCACGTCGCACTATTAGGGGATCGATGCCATGTCGACAAGCACACTCGAACAACGGTTGGCGATCAGTCGCCAGACCGCAGCCATCCAACGACAACGCGCCGTGCGCACGGTTCTGCGCCAGGCCTGGCTGTGGGCCATTATCATCATGGGGTTGATCTTTATGATCACCCCTGGGGTCTGGATGGTGCTGGCTAGCTTTAAGACCCGCGCCGAGATCCAGGCTGTACCCATGCAGTTGCTGCCCGAAACGCTTCGCTTTGAGAACTATGCACGAGCTATCGAGTATACAAAGTTTCCCCGGGTCTTCTTCAATAGCCTGTTGATTACAGTAGCAATTACGGTGGCCAATGTTTTTACCTGCACCTGGGGCGGGTATACTTTTGGCAAACTGCGCTGGCCTGGCCGCGATTTCGTCTTTATGCTCCTGCTCTCGACGATGATGATTCCGGGCTTCCTAACGCTGATCCCGCGCTATGTGCTGGTTGCCAAGCTGGGTCTGCTCAACACCTACGGTGGGATGATCATCCCGTTCTTGACGGGCACGTTTGGCATCTTTCTCACCAAACAGTTTATGACCGGCATCCCCAACGACCTGGTGGACGCGGCGACGGTGGACGGCTGTTCGGCGCTCGGGGTCTACTGGCGCATCATCCTGCCGCTCAGCAAACCGATTATCGCCGTGCTCGCCATCTTTGTCTTCGATTGGGCGTGGGATGACCTGCTGTGGGGCATCATGATCCTCACCGACCGCGAGATGTGGACGCTGCCGGTTGCCATTGCCAATCTACGCGCACAAGTGGGCAATCAGTTTGAATATCAGATGGCCGGTTCTACCCTTTCGGTCATTCCAGTTATTTTGCTTTTTATCGTGCTACAGCGCCACATTGTCCGGGGGGTTGCGTTGAGCGGTCTCAAGGGATAGCAGAACAGGCAGATAACTCGTGGCTGCAAAGAAGAAATCAGCGGCGCAGCGCCATAGGCAGCAGCAAAAGAGACAACAGCGGCGCAATACCCGGCTGCAAAAGCAACGATCGCCGGCGCGTCCAGCCCCGGCCCCGCCGCCACTGAGACTGGACAAGACGCTCGGTGATGATCTGCGGCTGCTCGTCCCTGGCGGGGATTTGAGCGCGCTCACCCCTGATCGATTTGCCGACCTGCTGCTCCCCCCGGCTCTAGACAGCGCCGACCTCGTAGACGAGCCGGAGTTCGCCGATATCGCAATTCCACCCCTTGAAGCGACGCAGACCTATATCGAAGTGATCCAGGAGCAAGGCATCGAATCAGAGGATATTGCTGACCTGGATGAAGAGGAACGAGAAGAGGCAATTGCCGAAGCGCTCGATGAAACAACGGCCCGCTTGCTGACTCCCGCTCTGCGCCAACAGCTTCGCACCGGTCTGATCGACCTGCGGGCCCGTCTGCGGCGCACGAAGCAGGTGAATGAACTCCCGCGTGTGGCTGCCGTGCAAATGTTCTTGGAGAGCGATCAAGACGGGCAGATCATCGCCTCGCTGGGGCTTGTGCAAGAGATTGTGCGGCGGGGCATCGTCTTTGGTTTTCAGGTTGCCGAAGCTATCGATCAACTGAAAACCGCCGAGGAGACCGATGGTGAGTTGACGCCGGAAGCCCTCCGCCAACAGGTTGCGCAGAGCGAGGCCCTGCAACGGTTGACTACCACACTGGAGGCAACCCCCGGCTTGCGCCGTTTTCTTGAGGAACAGATCGATGAGTTGGAGGATGCGGGCCGCCGGGCGCTTTTTGAGGGCAAGCTCAGGCTCGATCTCTACACCGAGGCCGAGATTGCCGGTGCGGCCAAGCTGTTCAAACAGGCCACCGGCGATGATCCTACAATACTGCTCTCGCCTGACCGTAATCTGGCTACGATCCTGCGGGCGTTGATGTCACAGTTGGTCGAATACGTGCGCAACCTATTTGCAGCGGAGGAACGGCTTGCCCAACTCCGCCAGCGGATGGATGAAGTGGTGGCCGATCCGGCCTTTGCCCACTCGCAGTGGACGCCCCTGTTGTTGACGCTGCACAGATATCTGAGCGAAGAAGACGCGCTAGAGTATATGCAAGGCTATCTGGTTACTGCTCTCTTTGGCGAACTGTGGACATCCGTGCTCCCGCCCGAAGCGTTTGAGGTAGATGAAACGGATGAGCCTGACTGAAGCGATGCTGTCCTCATTCCTGCGCCAGACGAGCTAGCGCAAACATACAAGGAACCCGAAGATGCTTCCCACACGCGTGCTCTACTATGGCAAAGACGAACCGTTGCCTGAACGCATCCCTCTGCGCGCCGGCCCTTTGTCCCTGGTCTATGAAGCAGGCGACCTGCGCTACATCAAGTTGGGCGAAGATGAGATTTTACGGCGGGTCTATGTAGCGATCCGTGACCACAACTGGGGCACGATCCTGCCCCGGTTCTCTAATGTACAAATAGAGGCCGGCGACGAGAGCTTTCGCTTCTCCTACGATGTGGAGAACCAGCAAGGCGACATCGATTTTCGCTGGCATGGCGAGATCAGCGGCGAGACTGACGGGACGCTCCGTTTTGCCATGGACGGACAGGCGCACAGCACCTTTCGCCGCAACCGCATCGGCTTCTGTGTGCTCCACCCGATGGATTGTGCGGGCGCCGCCGCTCGCATCGAACACGTGGATGGCACGGTGGAAGAAAGTGTCTTTCCGCTCCACATTGCCCCGCAACGGGTGATCGATGGGCTGATCAAACCCGTGGCGCCTTTCGAGGAGATGGCCGCATTGACCCATGAAGTCACGCCCGGCGTCTGGGCCACCGTGCGCTTCGAGGGCGAAATCTTCGAGACCGAAGACCAGCGCAACTGGACCGACGCCTCGTTCAAAACCTACGGCACACCGCTTCGCCTGCCCTTTCCTGTCGAGATTGCGCAAGGCACAAAGGTCGCGCAATCTATTACACTGACGCTGCATGGGAATTTGCCGCGCCCAGCCAGCCACCAGGCATCAGGCACCCGCCATCAAGCGCTGACATTGCAAATCCCAGATCCCGAATCCCGAATCCCGCTCCCTGCCCTCGGTCTCGGCCTCGCCAGTCACGGCCAGCCACTGACTGAACAAGAGATTGTCCGGTTGCGGGCGCTCAACCTGGCTCATCTGCGTATAGACCTGCGGCTGGCGGACTCGGCCATAAGCGATACGTTACGCCGCGCCAGTGACGAAGCGCGGGCGCTGGGGGTGGCGCTCGAAATCGCCCTTCATCTGACCGATGACGCAGCCAATGAACTGGCGCGTTTGGGCCAGGGGCTCACCGCCATCCAACCGCCGGTGGCGCGCTGGCTCGTCTTCCACGCACGGGAGAAGACAACGACGGCGCGCTGGGTCGATCTGGCGCGCCAGACGCTCGCCGCCTACGACCCAGATACGCCGGTCGGGGCTGGCACCAACCTCTATTTCACCGAACTGAATTCGTCGCGCCCGCCCGTAGCCGCGCTCGATGTGGTCGCTTATTCGTTCAACCCGCAGGTCCATGCCTTTGACAATGCCTCGCTGGTCGAAACGTTGCCCGCCCAGGCTGTCACCGCCACCAGCGCCCGCCAGTTCTGCGGCGACCGGCCGCTTGCCATCAGCCCGGTGATGCTCCTGCCCCGTTTTAACCCCAACGCCACCGGCCCCGAGCCGGAACCCGCCCCCGGTGAATTACCACCGCAGGTCGATGTACGCCAGATGTCGCTCTTTGGCGCCGGCTGGACGCTTGGCAGCATCAAGTATCTGGCCGAGTGTGGCGACGTGGCGAGCATCACGTATTATGAGACAACCGGCTGGCGCGGGGTGATGGAGACAGCGCACGGTTCAACGCTGCCGGAGAAATTCAGTTCAGTCGCAGGGGGTGTCTTTCCGCTCTATCACATCTTTGCAGACGTGGGTGAATTTGTCGATGGCGACGTGACGCCGGCCCAGTCGAGCGAACCGCTATGCGTGGAAGGGCTGGTGCTACAGAAAGGTGGGAAGATACGCGTGCTGCTGGCCAATCTGACCGAAGAACCACAGTCCGTGCTTATACCTGGGCTCAGCGAACGTGTGCAAATCCGCATACTCGATGAAACCAATGGCGAGGCAGCCATGCGCGAACCAGAGGCGTACCGGGCAAATGCCGGCACAGTGATAGCTACGAGCGGCGGTGTTTTGGCGCTTGATCTGAAGCCATTTGCTGTGGCAACCATCGACACCTTATAGCATCATGGCCCGTCTGTCGCGCGTGCTCTTTGTCATCGCCCGGAGCCGGCTGGCGGCGGCGTGGATTGGTTGGAGCTTTGCCTATATGAGTTGGCTGTTGCCGGTTGAACGGCTCTATGAAACCGAGCAGGTGATTGCCTTCTACCATCCGCGCCCCAACCACAAGCTGCACATTTTGATCGTGCCCAAACGCTCTATCCGTAGCATCCTTGACCTTACGGGGGACGATGCATCCATCCTGGCTGCGGTGGTGGCGGCGGCACAACACCTGGTCCGAGAACTGGCGCTCGAGGAGGTGGGCTTCCGTTTGATCGTCAACGGCGGCGCCTATCAAGATGTGATACAGGTTCACTGGCATTTGATTTCAGACGATATTCGCACCGATACGCAGAGGGAATGGGGAGTAGGGGGTGGGGAGTAGGAGGTGAACGACGACGGTCCCCCACTCCCCATTCCCCATCAACCGTTGTACTTTAGATCTTCTAGCGCGGCGATCAGATTCTCTGGACCGATGATCTGAGCCAACGTGCGGATAGGGTCAGATAGCTCGTCTTGCCAGAGCCAGTTGACGTCAATCCAGAAACCGGGCAGAACAGTCGAATAGTAAATATCATCTTCATTGAGCGGCACGGGACGGTAGCGGCCACGGGCGTCGAGTATGTAGAAATCTGCCCGCTGGCGGCCAGGGCGAGGGTCGAAAATCCAGTATTCGAGGATGCCCGCCCCCTGATACTCGTAGAACTTATCATCACGGTCGCGGGTGACGCTGTCGTCAGAAATGATCTCGACAACAAGATCTGCTGGCCCTTCCAGTTTTTGTTTGGTCACGCGCGCAAGATTTTCTTTGGCAACGAAGACAATATCGGGCTCACGCGCGTTGGCATCTGGCCTCACTTTCATCTCCATCGGAGCTGGAAAGACTTCGCCCAGGTCAGAAAAGCCGACAAATGCACTCAGGATTGTAAGCAAAAAGCGAACAAATCGTTGATGTAGGGGGCTCGCAGCCATAAAGATGATCGCCTCGCCGTTGACCCATTCGGCATGGGTGTCTTCATTGATGAATTCCTGAAACTCCTCATAGCTCATGGGGATGCGTTGCTCCTGGCGCGGCTCCTCATGCATAGGTTCTTTGACAAGGGTCATGATTGCTCCTTCCTGCAGCTGGGCCACGACAGCCTGGGATGCGGTGCTTGTAGTATAGCACAATCGGCCCTGAATCACTATGCGCCACAGGCTGGCAATCAGGGCAATCGCGAACTTCGTAATAGCATCAAATTTGAGGCACTAATTCGACATAAATTGGCGTCAATCGCCTCAAAATGGCGAACTTTGTGTCCGATTTGCATGTTTTGTCAACCCTGATGAGCTCTGTGGTATCGAAAATTTAAGGTACGCGATTGCCCTGGGCTGGCAATTTTGAAGGGCGTTTTTCGTTTCACGGTAAGCTTGCACTGGTCATCGGCGCCGGTGGTGAGATCGAACGTACCACCGGCGCTGGCAATTTGGGGCCGGAGATGAACCTATCGCGCGAGCGCAAGCTGGCAACGCCAATGAGGGCCAGCCGCACGCACCCACCAGAAAGCGAGGAAATCAACAACTATGCGACTCCAAGGAAAAGTAGCCATCGTCACCGGCGGCGGCATGGGCATGGGCCGCGCCGCCGCGCTCCGCCTGGCGCAGGAAGGGGCCACGGTGGTCATTGCCGACATCAACCAGGAGGCGGGAGAGCAGACCGCCGCTGAGATTCGCAAGACCGGCAGACAGGCGCTCTTTGTTCGCACCGATGTCGCCAACGCTGGAGAAGTCGAGACGATGGTGGCCGCTGCTGAACGAGAATATGGCGGGCTGGACGTGATCTTCAACAACGCGGCGATCCAACTCATCGGCGTCGATACGCGCGCCCACGAAGTCGAGGAAGAGATCTGGGACCGCATCCAATCGGTCAACCTGAAGGGCGTCTGGCTCTGCATGAAATATGCCATCGCCGCCATGCTGAGACGCGGTGGCGGCTCGATCATCAATAACGCCTCGCCCACCGGGTTGGTCGGCTGTGCCCCCTATGACACGGCCTACAGTTCGGCCAAGGCGGGCGTCTATGGGTTGACGCGCTCGGCGGCGGCGGCTTACGCCAAAGAGAATATCCGCATCAACGCAATTGTGCCCGGTCCCATGGATACGCCACTGATCACAAAAATCACATCGGACCCACAGGCGCGCGCCGGGCTAGAGCAGTTGACACCCATGGGCCGGCTGGGGCGAGCGGATGAGATCGCCGGGCTGGTGGCCTTCCTCGCCTCGGACGATGCATCGTATTGTACCGGCGGTATCTATATGGCCGACGGTGGGTTGACCGCCGTGTAGCGCGAGATCC
Organism: Chloroflexota bacterium; assembly: GCA_003577005.1. Next base: position 28,493 of record QEUW01000046.1, read on the forward strand.
ACGTTCGCATGACGAACGCTAGAGGTCACCACAGGCATTCCGCGTCGGGTTGTGGGCAGGGTGCGTCCGCAATATGGGGCAACCACAGAACCCGCATTCCGCGCCCAGCGGGCGCCCGGGGCCGGAGAGGGGCTGGTCATGCAAACGGGCGCCGGCCCCGGGGACCCTTGGGTCCTTGGGTGCGGAATGCTTGTCCCGCCGCCGCTTCGCTCCCAATCCTGGACGCACCCTTGTGGGCAGCAAGACTTTATTTGGGGATGGATTCTAGTGTTACAATGAGACTTCATCTAATACTACAACCGCACTTCTTCACCGACCTCCGGGGGGTGGCCGGCGAGATGGGGGTCTTTCAGAGGCTTCTGCGGCCACGGGGGCCCTCCGGGCGCGGAGGTCTCTGCCACAGGTTCTGGCTAAGTGCGGTTGTAGTACTCAACGCTGGCGGATAAATGAATCCGTAGGTGTCGCGATCCGCTGCTTGTGAGGGAATGCTGTACAATCATCTAGTCCGATAACGACTACAAGCTCGTTAGAAGCCAAAAGGGACGCAAACAGAAATTGGAGCCTCAGGGTGAGCACAGAGCAAACAGAAACGAGCAACGAAGCAATGGTCGAGCAGATCGCTGCCACGTTGAACGAACCCAATATCGACCTGCTGCGTACGGTGGTTGAAGTCATTGGGGTGGAACGGGCGCAAACATTCTTGCAGAAGACGTTGGACATCGAGGCCGAGGGCGGGTTGATGCTGGCCGGCGAAAACCGCCGGCGTACACCGGGTGGCGTCTTCTTTTACACAGTCCGCAAGAATATCCCCACAGCTGAACGCAAGCAGATCTGGCCACAGACTGGGGGCAGGCAACATCTACAACGCGGCCAACCGGCAACTCCCCCACCGCGGCCGCTAACGTGGGAACAGGCGCAAAAGGTCGCAATCAAATTGCAGTCGGCGACAAAAGGAAAGACAACCGTGAAAGTAACGTTGATCGGACGCCCCAAACAGGTGGGCAAAGCACAGAGTTGCATTGTTTGTGTCATGGAAGACCGCGGTGCGCCGGCATCGATGCCCAAAGGGTTACCCACCCCACCTATCAATGCCAAGCAAACTGTCACCGTCTTTATCGGCGAAAAGCAGTGGCGTAAGGTAGAGGCAAGCCTGAAAGAGAACAAAGAGGATGAACTGATCATCGACGGCTGGCCCTATTTTGACCCCGCCAAACAGATGACCCTGGTGTTGGCGCAGGGCGTAACCACCAAGCTGATCCAGCGAGGGCGCCGCGAGGAGGGCTAATGGTCACCCAGATTCGTTTCCTCGGCGTCGCAGGCTACGAAATCATCACTGGCAAGGGATTTATATCCTCATCGACCCCGACAATGAGGACGTATGCACGTTCAACCGCCATTTGAACGGGGCCCACCACGGTGAACGAGTACCTCACTCCGTGGTGATGAGATCTGGCGAGATGTTAGAGGTGGGCTAGCGGCTCCGCAGAATCACGATTGCTTAGCGCCCAACCAGTGGCAGAAAAGCATCGTTCAACCCGCGCGGGATCGTCGGCACCGCGGTCGGAACAAGCGTGGCGGTCGCCGTAGGTCCGGGCGCGGTGGGCGTGGGTGTCTGCGGGTCGCCGCTGCGCACCTGGCCCGAATCGGGATCAGCCATGAGCGACGAAACATCCACTGCCTCGAATGCCGAACCCGTCACTTGCCGCAATTCACGAAGCACACTGTTGTTCCACCGTTCATCCGGTGCGCCGGAGATGTACCACGCCGAGCCGTTGTCCGCCAGGATGATGCCGTACTTCTTCATTGCCCGCAAGATCACCTGTACCTCAGGGGAGAAGCCGCTGGTGTCATAATCGGCCTTGAGCCGGAAACGCTGGCCCATGGGTGGATATTCGGCGCCGGTGCGGCTGGAGGCATAATGGCGCGCCGGCCAGACATACGCCCGGCGCGTCTGCGGCGCCGTAAAGCGGATGGCGTGGGTGATCTCGCCGCTCGCCACCTCGTCATAACGCACCAGACCTGGGAGGATCGGCAGGCCCGCCGCATCGGCTGAGGTCCACATGTCGGGGCGGAGCACGTGCGAACTCAGGTCGAAGATCGCACCGGAACCGGCTTCCCAACTGCCGCCATTTTGCGGATAGGCTGCGTATAGTTCGTACAGGGTGCAATTGTCGCGGTCCAGCACAAGGATGTGACGGTCGCCGTCGCTATCCGGTCCGCCCTCGATAGGGGCATCAGGCGGAATAGGATAGGGGCCGGGATCGCTCTCGTCCTCGTACTCGAACGTCACAGGCACTTTGGGCTGATCCCCCGCCACAACCACATACGGGATGCCGATCGGGGCGCCTTCCCACAGGCCTGACCCAAAGTCAGGATGGAGCGTGCGCCCAGCACCGATTGTATTTACGTAGGTATCCGAGTTGGGGTCAAGCGGCAGGGCATCAACCGGAGTATTCCAGATGTTATCGGCGGGGAAGAGGGTGCAGCCGGCTATTTCGGGCGGGGCATCTTGGGTATCGATATAGGCGTACAGCGGCTGCAGTGCGCCCAGGAGCAACGAGCAGACGAGCACAAGATGGAATTTTTTCATGTACAGAACCAGCATCTCAGGTTGATAGATGAATGGTTCCAGCGTACATGAATCGCAGGCTACGCAATTGGCAGTAAAAGGGCTATTCTACACCGGCTTTCGTACGAATTGGCGGCGAGAAGGCTGGCATCGCCATGGAACCAGCCGCGTAGCGCCGAAAATAGAGAAGCGAGGCATCTCAACAGGCCTCGCTTCCCTCTTACACCTATCCACCAGCTCGTTATGCTGTCTTCAACCGCTCTGGCAATGTCAAAAGTGTCGCCACCAAACCAGCAACCGGATTCCGCTCAGCAGGCGAGTTAGCCTGGTCTGAGGTCGTACCCGCACCCGTCGCAGCCTTGAGCAAACGGCGTTCATTCGCCTCGCGTAACAATTCCGCATGACGTTCACGCTGGATTTCAGCTAAGGTATCGATATACATCATTGTCTGGCTCCTCTCGGTGCGTTCTACGCTCACTCATCATTCCGGTATACCGACAGTGGTTCAGGTCGTCGCAGTGAGACCTTGTGCGCTAGAGTGAAATGATATGGTTACGTTTTGGCGTCCCTCCCCGTCGCGTCTACAATCTGGTAGTAGTGTAGACGCAACGCGTCTGTGAGTGTCTATCGGCGCGTCTATTGAAACATCTGTTCTGTGTCTTTTGCGAAATCACCTTTTTTCAGGTATCATAGTACAGTTGTTGCAAAGCAAAAGCTACCCGTTTCTTGCTGATCTATGCTCGAAATTCGTCTGCTCGGCCAATTCGACATTCGGCTGCACGGCGCACCGGTAGAGCTTGCCTCGCGACCGGCGCAGTCGCTGCTTGCCTATCTGCTGCTCAACCACGGGACGGCGCACCGGCGCGAACGGCTGGCCGGGCTGCTCTGGCCCGATTCGAGCGAAGCCAATGCCCGCCGCAACCTGCGCCAGGCGCTCTGGCAGATCCGGCGCGCGCTCGGTGAGATCAGCGATTCCTTGATCCACGCCGATGACCTGACCATCTCGGCGCATCTTCAGGGCGACCACTGGCTTGATGTGGCAATCCTACAGCAACCACTCGCCGAAACGGTCACAGCCGACGAACTGATGCGCCGGGCAGCCGTCTATGCGGGCGAACTGTTGCCAGGGTTTTACGATGACTGGGCCGTACTAGAACGGGAACGGCTCAACGCCCATTGCGAGCGGACGTTCAATCTGCTGCTCGACCGCTTTGTCGATGAGGCGCGCTGGGAAGATGTGCTCCAGTGGGCAGAACGTTGGATCGCGCTGGGCCACACACCCGAAGCGGCCTATCGCGCCCTGATGCTGGCGCACGCTGCTCAGGGCGACATGGCTGCCGTGGCCGAAGTATACCGTCGCTGCGCCGAGGCGCTCGACCGTGAACTGGCCGTCGAGCCTTCCGAGCAGACACGTACGCTGTACGAGCGTATCCGCCGTGGCGAGCTACGGACCGTTACGCACGCACCCGTGGCCGCCTCGCCGCCAGGCGTACCTGCCCCGCGCCACAATTTGCCGGTTCATCTGACCAGTTTTATCGGGCGGCAAAGTGAAATGGAGGCCATCCAACGGTTGCTATTGGAGCATCGCCTGGTCACTTTGACTGGTTCGGGCGGCACCGGCAAGACTCGCCTGGCACTGCAAGTTGCGCATAAACTGGTCGAAAACGGTTACACCCTGCCCAACGCTGGCAGGGTGGCAGCCCCCCAATTCGAGGATGGTATCTGGCTGGTCGAACTGGCTACCGTCACCGACCCCGAGGCCGTGCCCCAGGCCGTCGCCGCCGTACTCAACGTGCGCGAAGAAGTCTGTTGCCCCTTGACCCAGTCGATCATGGAGCATCTGCGCGACCGGCGCGCCCTGTTGATCCTCGACAACTGCGAACATCTTCTCGACGCCAGCGCCCGGTTGATCGATGTCCTGCTCCGTTCGTGCCCCCAGGTTCGTATTATCACAACCGGGCGCGAAATGGTGGGGATGATGGGCGAAATGGTGCTGCGCGTGCCCTCGCTTTCGCTCCCCGCAGCCGAAGCGCAACCGGAGCCTGGCGCGCTGCTGGCATACGAAGCCGTACGTCTCTTTGTCGAGCGGGCTGCCGCTGTGCGCCCAGAATTTGCGCTCAACGAGAGCAATGCCGCAGCTGTCGTCCAGATCTGCCGGCAACTGGATGGGGTGCCGCTGGCTATCGAGCTGGCCGCCGCGCGTGTGCGCTCGCTGACGCCAGACCAGATCAGCGTCCGGTTGGATGACCGTTTCCGCCTCTTGACCGGCGGCAGCCGTACCGCCCTGCCGCGCCAGCAGACCTTGCGCGCCCTCATCGACTGGAGTTGGGATCTGCTCTCCGAACCCGAACGCATCTTGCTGCGGAGGCTGGCTGTTTTCCGCGGCGGCTGGACGTTGGAAGCCGCCGAGCAGATCTGCGTCCAGTGCGGCACACCTGGTTCCGCCCCGGACGAAACCACCGGGCCGGCAGAGTTCCAGACCGATGATGTGCTCGATCTGATTACCCACCTGGTCGACAAGTCGCTGACCGTCATGCAAGAGCACTCTACCGGCGCACGCTACGACCTGCTGGAGAGTATCCGCCAGTATGCGCTCGAAAAGCTGGTTGCCAGCGGCGAAGCCGAGTCGGTGCGAGCAAACCACTTTGCCTATTTTCTACAGTTGACCGAAGTTGCCGAACCAAAACTGCGCACAAGCGACCAGCTCACCTGGCTGGCCCGGTTGGAGATCGAGCACGACAACCTGCGGGTAGCTCTCAAGTGGACCACAGGTCGCGCGGCCATCGAGCCAGGGCTACGCATGGCGGGTGCGTTGGCTCGCTTCTGGTATCTACGTGGCTACTGGAACGAAGGGCGCGCTTGGCTGCGGCTCTTGCTCGACCAGCCGGCGCCGGCTGAGGCGCCCTCCACTGATTATCAATGGGCGCGGATGCACGCCCTGGCCGGCGCCGGCTGGCTGGCCGACGAAGATGGTTCGGATCTTCCGCTCTACCGTGAGTGTCTGGCGCTAGCCCGCCAACTGGGTGACCGGTGGTGTGAGGCGTTTGCACTGCGCGGGCTGTCGGTGGTGACCACCAGTTGGGCCAATCTGGAAGAAGCAGAGCCCCAATTGAACGAGAGCCTCGCGCTCTTCACCAGCCTGGGCAACGACTGGGGCATGGGCCTGGTGCGCTTCAACCGCGGGTGGCTGGCGCTCGAACGAGATGACAACCTTGCCGCCGAGAGAGAGTGGCAAACTGGGCTCGAACACTTTCAAAAATGTGGAGACCGCTGGGGGATCGCTGTCACGGTCGGTGCGTTGGGGTATGTCGCCCGTCTGCGCGGTCATTATGAGCGCGCAGCGGAGTTGATGCACGCCGGCCTGCAACAGTTCCGCGAACTCGGCGACAAGGCCGGCGTCGTGCTCTCGCTCACACGTCTGGGCAACCTCGCCTTCCGGCGCGGTGATTATCGCGAGGCAACAGCGTTGCTCTACGAAAGCATGAGCGTCTTACACGAACACCATGACCAGCAGGGGCTCATCTCTGCCTTGCAAGTCTTGGGTCTGGTAGCCGCCGTGCAAGGGGAATATGAACGAGCCGAGGGCTTCTTGCACGAAAGCGTTGACTATTCGCGACGGCGCGGCGCCGACTATGAGATCGCCAATGGTCTAAGTTACCTGGCCTACGTTGCCTACCAACGCAATGATATCGCTCGCGCCGACGAGCTCTTCCAGGAGAGTATATCGCTCTTTGAACGTGACCAGGACCGCGAAGGGATCGCTTTCGCCGAATACGGGCTTGGGCTGGTGGCGCTCTACCAGGGCAACTACGCTGTGGCGGCGGAACGGCTGGCGCAAAGTCTCCATCGCGTCCACGCCTGGGGGGACAGACGCTATATTGCGCTCATCCTCGATGCATTAGGGCGCCTTGCCTTGGCGGAGGAAGATTGCAGCCGCGCGCTGACCTATCTGCGCGAAAGCCTGCTCTTGCGCAAATCGATGGGCGACAAACATGGTCTAGTCGAATCATTGGAGCGCCTTGCTCCCTTGAGTTCACAACCGGACAAGAGCGTTCGGCTTTTGGCCGCGGCGGCGGCGTTACGCCAATCCATCGGTGCGCCGCTGCCACCCGTGGAGCAGGCGCCCCATGCTCAGTTCCTCGACACTTGCCGTCAGGCCTTAGGGGAAGCTGCCTTTGAGACCGCCTGGCGTGCCGGCCAAGAGCTTCCATTTGAGCACGCGCTCGCCCTTGCGCTTGAAGTGAGCGAAACGGCGCAAATGGTTGTAATGGCGGCGGCGTAGCGCCGTGACAACGTCGCATTTGGCTTTGCGGCCAGTGAAAAGGGCCCGCTTCTCTGCTCCTGGAATTGACCAATAGCGTTCTTCTCAGCTATAATAAGGGGTATGCTTGCAACCGGCCCGCTTTGCGCGCCCAAAACTGGAGAATAGCATGAATGAACAGCCGCAGGGCAGCGAAACCAACCCGCTGCATAGCATTGCCGATGAATTGAGCGCGACATTAGACAAAGAGACGGTCGAATTGGCCGATGAACGGGTGGGGCAGGTGACCGGGGGTCAGGTGATCATGAAATCATCGGCAGCGCAGCGGGTGCAGGCAAGCGCCGCCCAGATGGAGGAGTCGGCCGCCGCCCTGGTGCGGGCCGGTTCGCTGGATACACATGAGAGCGCCATCGGTCTGGTTATCGCACGCAAGGCTACGCTGCGCGATTCCACCGTTTCACTGGTGGCTGCGGGCCAGGTTCGCGCCGAACGCGTGCGCACCTTGGCCATCCTCGGTGGCCGGGTCGAAGGGGAGGTCACGACAGTCTTGACACCGCTGACCGCGCTGCTAGCCGGCGCCGGTTTTGCCTTGACCCTGCTCGGGATGACGCACTTGCTGGGCAAAAATCGAAAAAAAACACGATAATACTTTTGAGCGACGAAAACGTATAGGAGTCACTTTCATGGCCGATTTACAACTGACCGCCCAACCCCGTACGGTGATAGGGCGCCAAGTCAAACAGTTGCGCAATCAAGGGATCATTCCGGTGATCATCTACGGCAAGACCACACCTGCCACGCCGCTGCAGGTAGACGAACGCAGCCTGGAGCGTGTCCTCCACAGCGGGGGTATGTCACGGCTGGTCTCCCTGGCGGTGAACGGCGACCAAACCCACAATGCGCTGATCCGCAGCGTACAACGCCATCCTGTTTCTCACCGTCTCGAACATGTAGATTTTTATGCGGTCAACATGCTTGAAAAGCAGCATGTGAGTGTGCCGCTGGAATCCACCGGCAGGGCCAGTGGGCTGGGCGCTGGCGTCATTGTCCTCCAGGTGATAGACCATGTCGAGATCGAGGCGCTTCCGGCCGATATCCCGGCCAAGATCGTCGTAGATATTTCCCCGTTGACCCTGGAACGCCCCATCACCGCCGCCGATCTGCCCGAGGTTCCAGGTGTCAGCTACCTGACCGATGCCGATGAAACGCTCTTTAGCCTGAGTGTGACACGGGAAGAGGTCGAGGAAGAACCCGAACCCACAGAGGTCGAGCCCGAGGTGGTGGGCGCCAAAGGCAAGGAAGAAGAGGAAGAAGAGGAATAGAGAGCGGCGAGGCTCTTGCCAGCCAGTCTGGTGCTTTCACATGGATAAGCCTCGCTGCTGTCGAACTGTTTCTCGATCGCAGAGAGCTGAAATTAGGAACCGTCCCTATAAGGACGGTTCTTTTTTGTGCGTTCACTCTGGCGGCGCCAGCGGCTCGTCCAAAAACTGCATCGGGTCAACGGCAACGCCAGAGATGCGCATCTCCCAATGGAGATGCGCACCCGTGCTCAGCCCTGTGTTGCCCACCAGACCAAGGAGATCCCCTGCGGCCACCTGTTGGCCCGGTGCCACCCGCAACTCGCTCAGGTGCCAGTACCCGGTAAAGACGCCGTGCCCATGGTCCAGCAGAATGGCATTGCCGCGCACCAGCAAAGGCTCGGCCAGCGCCACGATCCCCGCGGCAGGGGCGGTGACGGTGACGCCCGCGGGTGCGCCAAAATCCTGGCCGGCATGGTAGCTATTGAACGGCCCGCCGTTGTAACTGCGGCGCGTGCCAAATGGGCTGGTCGTCCGGTACTGGTCGGCAATAGGACGCCAGAACTGCTCCCGCCACCATAAAGTCGGGCTCACCTGTGACCAGACGGCCACCACTTTCGCGGTCTCCGAGGTGACCAGCGTCGGGTCGAGCAACGACGCACGGTCGGGCGGCAGCTCGATGATCTGGCTGTCATAGCCGCCATCCGCAACCGGGATCAATTGCTGCCGTGAGAGTTGCTCGCCGTTGCCAGCGGTGTAGGTCACAGTCAACGGAAAAAGACCTGGCCCCAGTAGCGCCGGCACAGGTAAGAAAGTAAAATAGCGCACACCGCTTTCATCCGCCGGCAGAAAGGTAAGGGGCAGTCCGTTCCAGTCGGCGGTCAGGTCGAGCGGCCGCTCGGTGATGATGGTCAGCCGCCCGGTCCGCCCCTGCACCAACTGCGCCGGCCAGAGAATCTCGCGCACGGCGCCAAAACGCAGCGGCGGCGGCGCCTGGTCAGCTGGTAACCGCACCGTTTGGCCCGGAAAGAGACGAGTCGTGGCGCTGACGTTGTTGAGCGATGTCAGGAGGTTGATGTCCTGGTTGTACCGTTGCGCCACCAGCGCCAGGGTGTCCCCAGGGAGTGTCTGCACCAGGGTAGTAGGAATCGCCGCAAGGTTGTGGCTGGCGCCTGGAATCAGCAGCACCTGCCCCACGCGGATCAGGCTTGGGTCCTGGATGTTGTTGAGCGCCACCAAAGCGTCGAGCGATACGCCAAACCGTTGTGCGATCTCGAATAACGTATCACCCGCTACCACGGTGTAACTACCCACATTCTCCTGGGCGTGAGCCCGTGGGGCGGATAGTCCCGCATAGAGGCCAAACCATAACCCCAGCGCCACAAGCAACGCAAGTAGGGCCATTTCTGGCATTGGCACCATTCGTGCGACCGGAGAGCGTGATTCAGCACCCGTGCGAGCGGGTGTTGATTGCAGCTTACTCATGATTCGTGTAGACGCTTGCCTTGAGCACCCCGATGTAGGGCAAATTGCGATAGATTTCATTGTAGTCCAACCCGTAGCCGACCACAAAGGCATTGGGGATGGCAAAACCTGTCCAGTCCACTGTCACATCCACCTCGCGGCGGTCCGGCTTATCGAGCAGGGTGAGAATACGGATACTGGCCGGTTGGCGCTCCTGGAGGATGCGCACCAGATAGCTGAGCGTATGGCCGGAGTCGATGATATCCTCGACCAGAATGATGTTGCGCCCCTCGATCGACGTGTTGAGGTCCTTGAGGATGCGCACCGCACCGCTGCTGCTGACGCCGCTGCCGTAGCTGCTTGTCGCCATAAAGTCGATTTCGTGGGGAATCGAGATGGCGCGGATCAGGTCGGCCATAAGGACGATGCTCCCCTTGAGCACCGAAACCAATAGCAGATCTCGCCCCGTGTACTCCCGGCTGATGGCCTCTCCCAGGCTGCATACGCGCTCGTGTAAGGTCTCTTCGTCGATCAGGATCTCCTCGATATCCTCGTGAAGAGATCGGTTGTAGAACGGTTGTCTCCGTGTGGGTTGGTGCATCGGTCTTTCTTCCGGCTAGAGTGAAATTCGTTGTAACTATTCGTGCGTAAAGATGCGGAGTTTGTGCGCCCATGTGCGAACGTTCGCACGTGGCGGGAGCCCTCCGGGCGCAAACCCACAGCACTTGCAATGTCTTTGGCTGACTACTACGGATCACGGGAAAGCTGCGGCTTGAAGGGGGCGCTCTCGATTGGAGCAGCCGGCGCGGCAGCGGCGACATCGCTTATCTGGTTTGTGGAGGGAGCCGCCTCCGCGATGACCACTACCGGCACCTGGTCGAGCGGGCCGGCCGCGCGTACCAGCGGAGCGTAAACCCAGGCGCTCTCATCGCCGCGCGCCACCTGCCACCAGTCGGGCAGTTCTGGCGCCCGGCCACGGATCGGTAACGCCGTACCGGCCCCAGCCGTTCCTACGATGGCCGTATCTGTATCCGGCCCGGCGCGTAGATTGAGCAGCACTACCTCGACAAAAGCGGTAGGTATATCTGGTTCCGGCGCCGGTGTGGGAGGCGGCAATGGAGCAGGCGCAACGGGCAAAGCGGCGGCCTGAACAGTGGCGCTGCCGCCGGCCTTGAACTGCCGGCTCCACGCCGCGCTCAACTCCAGAAAGTGGCCGCCAAAACTTTGGCTTGGCTCGATATAGGTGCCCTCCGGCCACTCGTTAAAGCTGTTGATGACCACCCAATTCGGGTTGCTGGCCATCGCCGCCTGCCACGCCCGCTCAAAATAGGCGCCCCCTTCGCGATCCCTGGCAAACCCGCTGCCGGGCCGGATACGCACATCGTTGTAGCCGGGCATGACCGTCGCCACCCAAAACTTGTGGACCCCATGCTGGTCGCGCGCCGCCGCCACCTGACTGGCGAATTTCTGGTTGGTGGCGGTGAGATCTGCCGGTGGATTCCACGTGTTGCTGTAGAGATGGTGCCCATCAAAGACGGCGAGATAGGCAGTGTTGACGCCCTCGCTGATCCAGATGCTGCCATAGCCGGGGTCGGCCTGGCTGCGAATGGTGCGCCACGCGTCAACGCCAAAGAGCGTAGGCCGCCAGAAAAAAATGACCGGCCGGCCCTCTACCCGCAAAAAGGCCGGTTGGCCGGCGTGGACGCTTAGCGCGTGTTGCAGCGCCCCTGTCACTGCCCCGGTCCCACCTAGAAAGGGCGAGTCGGTCTCAAAAAGGATGCCGATCTTGAAGTTGCGTATGGCAGCCTCTTCGAGCAGTGCTGTCAAGTTGGGTTCGGTCTGGTTGCCGCCTCCCGGCCCGTACCAGGCGACGAGAAAGGCATCGATGCCGGCAGCCTTGGCCTGGTCAATGTGCCGGCCCATCACCCCCCGGTCGCGGCTCACATACGGCTCGGCGGGCAGGTCGCTGAGCCGGTCGTAAGTCCAGGTATTTTCGTCAAACCAGGTGTAATAGAAGGCCAGCACCAACGGGTCGCTGCTGCTTTGGGTCACAGGCGCCGCCTGGGCCCGGTCCGCCATGATCCATCCGCCTACCGTGACCAATAGCACGCTCAACCCCAAGCGCGTCACCAAGGATGCTCTCCTTCGCTTTCTAGAACACAGCCATTTTCTGGCAATTTGGAAATCTTCACCAGATTTTGTTCTCCCACTTTGCTACCGGACACTTTTCATGTTTGTCTTTGTGTAATCAATTCCATGTCCCGATGTGCCCTCTGAGCCCCGTATTCCGAACTTCCTTACTGCCGGCAGGGCCAGCAATTCGCTCAGGATCATCGCCGTAGCGCCCCAAATCTTCTGTTCTTGAACCGCAAAAAAGGGGACATCGGCGGTGCGGTCACGTAGTTGCCACACTTCGACCCGCCGGTTCGACGGGTCGCGCAGGTCGCGCAGCGGCACCTCCAACATCAACGCCACCTCGTACGGGTCGGTCTTGAAGGATGGCCGGCCAGGCACCCACGCCACTGTCGGGTGGACCAGATAGTTGCTGGCAAAGATGTAGAGCGGGCTCAACGGGCCGAGCACCTCGATCTGGTCAGCCGCCACACCGATCTCTTCGTAGGCCTCGCGCAGCGCAGTCTGGGTCAGGTCGCCATCGCCCTCCTCGTAGCCACCGCCGGGGAAACCAACCTGCCCGCTGTGCACACCGTTGTACGTAGGGCGCAAGATGAGCGGCAAATAGAGCATGTCCTGATACGGGTAAAGGAGGACCAACACCCCTCCACGGCGCGTGTCGGACCGGGGCTGTTCGTAGGGAAAAGAGCCGCTGGGGCGCGGTTGTGGCGCCATGTAAAATTGTGCTGCACGCCCCGGCAGTGGGCCGGCCAGGTCGTTGCGCAACTGGCGCAGAAAGGGTTCAAACCGGTCGTTCATAGCACCCGACAGATCAAGCCTTTGAGATATTCACCCTCTGGAAAGGTTGCCGCCACCGGGTGGTCGGGACCCTGGCGCAGCCACTCCAACACCTGGAGCCGGCGACCGGCATCCGCCGCAGCCGCAAAGACAGCCTGCTGAAATTCTGTTACGCTCACCAGACCGCTACAACTAAAGGTCGCCAGGATGCCGCCAGGTTGTTGTTCCACTGACAGATCATGCCGCCAATCGCGCAGGATCGCAAAAAGGTCGCCGGCAATATTTTCGGTCTGCGCATCTGGGTCAAAGCCGTTGAGGCGAAGATTTTCTTCGGCCAACTCCAGCGCATCCACACTGCTGTCAATGTTGGTGACATGGGTTGCGCCGGCCGCCAGCCCATAGACGGCAAAGGCGCCGGTGTAACTAAAGCCATTGAGCACGCGCTGGCCCGCACAGTAAGCAGCCACGCGGCGCCGGTTCTCGCGCTGGTCAGTAAAAAATCCGGTCTTTTGACCGTGGAGCAGATCGACGCGGAAGTGGAGCCCCTGCTCCTGCACCGTGACGATAGGGTCAGGCGCCGAGCCGGCCAGCAACCCGCTGGCGTCACCCAACCCTTCATGCTGGCGGACGCTGACGGCGCTGCGTTCGAGCACGCCCTCATAGCCGGTGAGGTCGAGCAGGAGTTGCGCCAGATGCTCCTTGTGCAGTTCGATCCCCAGTGTTCCCACCTGCATGACCAGGTGCGATCCGTAGCGGTCTACGATGAGCCCGGGCAGAAAATCACTCTCAGCGTTGACAAGACGATAAGTGGTCGTCGCCTCCTCGGCGAAGAGGCGTTGGCGTAGGACCAGCGCACCTTCCAGCCGGCGCTGCCAGAAGCGATCATCGATGGCCTCGTCGCGCTGCCAGGTGAGGATACGCACAGTGATCTGGCTGGCGCGGTTGAGATAGCCGCGCCCCAACCATGCTCCATCCGCCGCCACCACATCGACAATGGCGCCATCGGGCGCCCTATCGGGAATTTGGGCGATAGCGCCGCGGAAGATCCACGGGTGCCCAAAAAAGATGGGTCGCTCGCGCCCCGGTTTGAGCACAACGGCTGTATCTGAAGCTGAGGAGCGCCTGGCCCCTATGACGACTCGTCTTGCTTGATTTCCCATCCGTACTCATCGATCACGACTTCTTCGCCGGGCAACTGGATGATGCGCCGCTGTGGGTCGTATAGAAAAGCAATTTCACCGGCTGGCGTAGTCACAATACCGCTGACAGCATCTGCTGCTCGCCGCTGAAACCGCACGGTATACCGGCGGGCAATGACCCACCGGGTAAAAGGCTTTACGTTGGCGCGCATGGTTTGACTGCCGGGTGTCGCCACTGCAAACGGAGCAGTTGCGATGTGCTTTCTGCAATGCGCGCCGTGTGCGCAACCGCCAATCCGCAGACCCAGAGTATGGTGTCACTCGCCCGGTCGAGGATGAGCGGCCAGCCGCCGCGTAAGGCTGTGGGGATCTTGGCGTCGGTAAAGAGATCGCCCAGTGATTTGCGATGGCCGCCCATCCCCAATGGGCCCACGTGTTGCCCTGGATGCGGCGAGGTCAAGACCGGTTCGCCCACCTGGTCTACATCGAGATAGGCCACCCACGGGTCGCTGCGCCGGCGCCAGTCAGGAGGCAGGTCATCCAGAGACAGCCGCCGGACGTGCAACTGCCAGCCCCCCGGTGTATCGACTATACCCTCTTGTGGCAAGGGCGCCGCGCCAACTACAGCTCGCCAGGCATCATCAAGGTGGGGATGCGCCGGGGCAAAAGGCAATCTCCCGGCGCGATGGAGGCTCAAACGCAGCGGCGTCGCCGGTGTGGAACCGGCAACCGTCCAGGCCAGGTCACCGGCGAGCGGGTAAGGTCCGCCGGCATGTGCATGTTGCCGCAGACGGGCGAGCAACGTCTCGATGTGGCCAAAGCCCAACTCCGGCCCTTGGGGCGTCAGCCTTGCCAGCGCCCGGCGTAGTACCCCGCGTTGTACGCCTTCCGCCAGCCCCAAGAACCGGTCCAGGTCAAGCACGACCCGTTCGGACGTTGGTTCAGCAAGAGAGAGCCGTTGTAGCGTCTGGTCATCGCTGTGGGCCAGCCGGGCGTAATCGGCGGCCAAAACATCCGCCGTCCGTCCGAGTGTGGCGACGATGTTGGGGTTGATCTGCGCCAGGCGAGGCAAGATTTCATGGCGTAACTGGTTGCGCAAAAAACGGGTCGCCGTATTGGTGGGGTCCTCGCACCAGGTCAGCCCCTGCGTAGCGGCGTAGGCCAGAATCGTGGCGCGGCGGACACCGAGCAGGGGCCGCACAAGACGAACCGTGTGGCCGTGTTGCTCCAGTTCAGTCACATAGCGCATGGCGCCAAGCCCCTGCAACCCCGCACCGCGCACCAGATGGAGCAAAAGCGTTTCGGCCTGGTCGTCGGCATGGTGGGCGACAGCGATGATGGGAACCTTTCCAGGCGGCGTGACGTTGATCGCGACTTTGGCGAGAAACGCATAGCGCGCCAGGCGCGCCGCCGCTTCAAGCCCATCCGGGCTATCAAGAAGAGCGCCGGGGGCAAGACGCTCGCCGTAGAAGGCCACCCCCCAATCTGCCGCACAGCGGGCGACAAATGCAGCATCTGCCGCCGAATCGGGGCGGAGCGCATGGTCGAGGTGTGCGACGTGAAGGGCAAGCCGCCAGTCACCGGCCAGTTGCACAAGCGTATGGAGCAGGACGATGCTGTCCACACCCCCGCTGACGCCAATGACAACCGGTGTTGGGCCGGTTGCAGCGCCAAGGGGGAAGAGGTTGTGCTGGCTCTGCGCCGCGTGCATGGCTGCCAGTAGCTCATCGATAGCGGTGGCTGGCGCACCAACTGGCGGGCGCAATCGGTGGTGGTCGGTCATGGTCTGATTATACCATAGACCTTTCACCGGGCCTTTTTTGACAAGTGATCGCTTATGGTATAATTTTGTTGCTGCTTTACCTGGCTATTTTTGGAGCATAGGACGCCTGTGAACAATCCATTAGACTGGCTA
>QEUW01000047.1 GCA_003577005.1 Chloroflexota bacterium
GGGCGACCAACGTCACGATGACCGGTGCGTTCAATGCAACACCGTCAACCGAAGTGATATCCGTTCCCAGCGTGAACTGGTAACGCTCGCCGGGCGTCAAAGCCGTCGCTGGCGTGAATGTCAGCCGCTCGCCATCCACTGTCACATCACCGGCCAGAAGAGGATCTACTGTTACCGCACCGCCAGGAGGGACGTTTAGTGGTTGGTCAAAGGTAAAGAGAACCGGTTCTCCAGCCCAACTGGCGCCATCGGCCGGTTCGCTCGCCAACAGCACAGGGGGAGAAGCCGTCTGTGCGCCAGGCGCCGCCACCATCGGAGGGGGAAGCATCGAGGTGGTCATACCCACGAGCAAAAGAGCGAACAACGTTACCATGAGACGCATGGTCAAAGATCGGCTCGACATATCGACAGACTCCAACAATCTGGATGATAGAGATAGATATAGTAATCTGTTGTATGAGCAGACAGAAAAAGCTGGGCCGAAAGACCAGGCGCTCGAATCAATTTGCGTTTGTGGTGGCTTCCGGCAAGCTACCCTTTCATTATACTCCAGATTGTAGTTTACATATCGGACAAATGTCGGTCAGCCTCTTAACAGTTTGACCTATTTGTGCGGCGGAGTTGCCAGCTTGTTGTGCTGATCTGTCCGTAAGGGAGCTAGATAGAAAAAGGCGAGGGATGAGCCGGCGACCAATCGATCACCGGCTCATCCCTCGTTTTGTTTTGTTACCGCTTACGTATGATCACGTCGCGCCGCAGAAGCCACACGGGCAAGCGATTCAGACTGCCACAGTGGCCTTACTCCTGTGACTGCCCACCGACGAGCGGCAGGAAGACCGACGGATTGACCGTGATGACCGTGTTCGCCGTCGCCGTCTGGGTGTTCGGGCTATCGGCATTGGTCACGCGCAGGTGGATCACCAGCGTGCTGGTGCGCCCGTCGGGGTTGGCCGGCGCCACGAACGAGAATGTGCGCCCGCTGCCAATATGGTTGGCGTCGTCCACCGTGCCGAGGAACCAGTCGTAGAGATAGTCCCCATCGGCGCCGGTGCCGAGCGCAAAGTCAAAGTCGGCCGCGCCCAGCTCCTGCAGCGTCTGAGATGCATCCGCCGCGGTCAGCGTCACCGTATCGCCGGCTTCCACGGTTGTGGTCGGCGCCACGGAGACGATCTCGGCATAGGGGCGCATGTAGATCTCGCTCGCCGGCACGTAGACATACTCCTCGATGGTGTCGCCGCTGTTGCGCTCTTTCATCTGTACCAGGAATTCGTAGACGGGCACCAGTTCGGCCTGGCTGACACCCGGCGCCTCTTCCCAGTACGCGACAGTGGAGCTCAGGATCTGGCGATCTTCGACATCTAGCGGCAAGTCATTCAACGGCACCCGGTTGGGCAGCGCCTCATAGAGCGCACGCAGTTCAGCCTCGGGCCGGATATCGACCATGAGCAACTGGCCGGTGGCCGCATTGACCTCGGATTGAACTTCGCGCCACCCGCCTTGCATACCAATGGGTGTAGCCTGGAGGAGACCCGCCGCGTCGACCTCGTCGGCTGTCACTGGGACGTAGACCTTCTGCTTGGCGCCGGGGCCAACGACCGAGAACTCGACCTGCTCGACGCCGGCCGCGGTGACGATGCCGGCAGTGAGCCGCCGTGAGTAGATCACATTCCAGAGCAGAGCCGATTCATCGGTCTGTTCGATGCCGTCGGCGCCTGCTGCTTCCGGTGTGATAGTCCCGGCGTCCAACTGGCTGGAGATAGTGTCGGAAATGACCTGGTTGAAGACCGAGCCGGGGTCGATCAACCCATTCTGACGCAGGAAATTATCGGCAATGCGGCGGGCGTCATCCTGATGGACGAAGTTTGGTGAGGCGGCGGTGACGGCCAGAGCCGCCTCGGCCTGAGCCTCGGTCCACAGTTGCTGCTGGTCGGCATAGGTGTACATACCGCTGTTCTTGTCCAACTCCAGCGTGCGCGAGATGCGGCTGGTCACCAGGAAGGGGTCTGCCTGCGAGAGCGCTGTGCTGCGCACTGTGCTTGTGACCGGCACGCCGAGCAGGATCTCGCTCAGCCGGTTCAGATCCTGCTCGGCATCGTCCAGGCTATAGGGCGCCACGCGGAAGACGGGCATCTGATTTTGCAGCTTCTCCACTGGCACCTGAATGGCAGTCTCAGTGCCGCAGTAGTGCGTCTGATACCACCAGTCAGTGTCGTACGAATCGGCACAGACGATACCGGACTGGGGGCGGTCGTTGAGACAGGCCAGCTCATTGATAATGGTGCGGGTGACACGGCCACGTTGCGCCACATCACATGCCTTGTACCACGCCTGGGGCACGGTGTAGTTGAGGGCCAGGTAGCGGCTAAAGTGATAGGCTTGCGTGCTGGAGGCCGAGTTGTAGGCGCTGGCGTTGGTCACAAAACCGAGGATCAGGTGCTGGCCGTTCATGCAGCGCGCCCAGCGGTTGAGGCTGGGGATCGACGCATTGGGGAAGATGTTCTGCGATGGAATATTGTCGAACGAAGCGCGCATGATCTGGCACGAGGTCAGCGCCAGCCATTCGTTGTCGCCATCACCCCAGGCGCCCAGACAATCGCTGGGTGAAAGTGTACTATCGTTGAAGTTGGGGTTGGCAAAGGTGAATCCGCTGTGAAAGCCATGACCGACGTAAAATTGCAGGTCGACTGCATCGATGTAATAGTTGTTGGTACCACCCAAACTGTGGAGTTTGAAATCCCGCTCCCACGCGGTGGCTTCGTTGAACGAATATCTCAACGTCCAGTTGGGGAGAGGCGCAAGCCAAAAGGCCATACCGGTGCGCTCGGCAGCGGTGGCCGCCGGCAGGTCACCGGCAGTGCCGTGGATGCCAAGCTCCCACGGGCCGCCGTCATCCGCATTCACGGCCTCGCCGCTGGTGACACCGGCCGGGCTGACATCCACCGGCTCTTCGGCGCCCGCAGCCGCCGCGACCGTGGCCGGCGTCAACCAGAGTGCGGTCGACAGGACCCAAGCCATTGTCGCCAGCAAGCCAGTACGGAAGCGGTGGCGTTCTGTTGCTGATAACATAGGTTACTCCTTTCAAAACCTAATACAAGAAAGATAGACGTTCAAGGCAGTCAAACGGCGACCCCTTTGCACAATGGTCCGGCAGCAGCGCGCCAAGCGCCGGTCGATATGGCTGTGCCGGAAACTACGCAAGGCAAGGTCGTCGATCCGCCCAATGAACCAAATAGAATGTTGCCCGGTCAGCGGTGCACCAGCGGCAGCAAAATGCGTCTTCCGTTGGCTACGGGCTGTCCGGCTGCCAGGGGGATCGGTACAGTCAAGCGATAGTAACGGCCCTTGTTTTCGTTGACCGCCACGTTTCCGGCATTGTCCACGACCTGGACGAAAAATTTGGTGTTGACCGTGCCGGTGATCTCTCCCGTCCATTTCTGTGATGCGACATCAAAGCTCAAATCTTTGCTCAACCATTGCCCATCCTCATTGGTAAAAGCCACCAGTACCCGATGAATCCCAGAACTATCGCTGGCTTCGACTTTGATCCGGCCGGCGCCCGTGGTCTCATCCAGCACCCCATCGATGGTTGAGATGTTGGCGGCGTTACGGTCGGGGCTGGTGGAATAGTAGGCGCCAAACGACATCTGGTCGTAGACGCGCAGTGTGCCCAGCCCGGCCGCTGCCGCAATTGGATCGCTGCTGCTCTGAAATTGCCCAAGGCTCATGACCAGGGTGTCGGCCGCGCCCGAGATCGCCTCGCTGCTGCGGATGGCAAAGGGCGCCGCGGGGTAAAAGTCCGCGGCGGCAAAGGCCGGTTCAGAGAGGTCGCTGACATATTCGTTCTGCGGCACAGCGATGACCGGGTCCACCCCTGCTGTGTCGCTGTAGACGCCGCCGAGAAAGACCGCACCCCGCAACGGTCCCACGGCCGGCGCCGAAATATCGGTGAAGTAGAGCGGCTGTAACGGGTCACCGGCGCTAAAGGCGACATTCCCATCCAGGTCAAAGGTTGTGCCGCGATCGCTGCTCTCGGAGCCAAAGGCGCCAAACGATCCGGGCAGACGGTATCCGGTCGTCCCCATGGCTGGCCCTCCTGCCAGCGACGATGGCGGTGTAAACTGCCGCTCGGCGCTGGGGAAGGGGTTCTCATCGGTCAAGGTGCCGCCGGACTGGATCGTGACCATGGGCAGGCCGTAGAGCGTCACCTGCATCAACACTTTGGCATCAAAGGCGTCAAAGCGCCGCGCCTGGCTGACATATTTGCGTTTTGCCTCGACGAGCGCCGGCCCGATGCTCGCTTTGGTGTCGCGCAACAGTTCGCGCGTATAGTTGCGCATCAACGCTTCGCTGTAGACCACGCCGCTGCTCCCCCAGCCAAAGCCCGTGTTGCCCACATAGTGAGCCTGTTTGCTCAGGTAAGCCTGGGGCAGATCGAGCGCACCCGGCTCGTTGAGCCCGCTATGGCAGCCCAGGCTGTAGACCAGCGCACCACGCAGATCGGTAACAGCAGCAGCGATCTGCGCCGCGGTCAGGTCGTCCTCGTCTGGCACACCTGCGGCCAGATGGGTCGAATGTCCGTTGACCGAATAGACATCAAAGCGAGGGGCCGCGCTCAGATATTTGCCGCGCAGTTCATCACCAAGCCAGTTGGCGCCGATAAGCGCGGCGTCGGTTGCGATGGTGTCGTTGCTAAAGAGCGTCTTGATCAACGTGGCGCCATCCTGCACAAAATCATAGCCTGTCACCAGCGCATTGGCGGCGGCGATCCCCTTGTTGCCCGCCAGGTAGCTGTCGATAAAGGCGCTGATCTCCGCCGGCGTCTCGACCAGGCGACCGACTGCGTAGTCGGCCACAAAGAGTTCATATTCGTTCCCTTGTTTGTCCTGCCACACCCCCGGCTCGCGGTCCACCAGATAATCGTCGGTGAGGATCATATTGGCGGCCAGCGCGGCGCGCACGGTCCCATCCTCGACGACTTCGGTGGCATACTTGGGTTCCACCGATTCGGTTTCAGGACCCTTGGGCTCGATCCGGTCGAGCACACGGCGGAAGGGGATAACACGGTCATCCCCAGCGATAACCACGTATCTGGCCTGAGGGTTACTGTCCAGAAAACCCATGAGCCGGCTGCGGATAGCGGCCACCACTGCATTGGCGAGCTCCTGGTCGGCCAGTGTTGCGTTGTCTGTCGTCCAGGCGGCATAAGCGGCGGCGACAGCGGGGTCGGTTTCGACCTGGAACAACACGCCTTTCACGTCCGGGTCGTCGGCCAGTTCGACCAGTTTGTTCAACAACCCATCGGCCGGTGCGGAGCCATAGAGCGTCTCCAGCCGCTCCTCGGTGGCAAAGACCTGGAGCTCATAGTTGGCGTCATTGCCCAGGATATTGGGATTGAACTGGGTAATTCGCACGTAATGGGCGCCGGACGTGGTCGCCGTAAAGGAGAGCGCCGCCCCACGTCCGGTGCCGGCGTCGTCGTTTTGCAGCAACAGGGTTGCACCGTCGCTATCGTATAGCTCCAACACAGTATCGGCGTTGGGGCCGAGCCCGGTGGTGACGATCTCGTACCGGCCGCCCACCACGGCGTCAAAGGTGATCCAATCCTGGTCACCCAGGAGGGGGTTGAGCGCATCGGCGCAGAAATTGTGTGTCTGGCTGATACCGGTGGTGGGCATCAGCGGCGCATCGCCGGGGCCGTTGTTGCCGGTGTCCCCCTCAAAGGGGTCGGATGCACAGACTCCCTCTGCGATGACCAGATCATACTGGGTGTTGGGTCCGCTGGCAACGGGATTGGCATGATGCACGCTGGCAAAGTAGACCCCGTCTTCGGGCGCTTCCCAGACGATGCGCGAGCCGCTCGTATAGCCGTAATCATCATTTTGGGCCAGTTGGGTCGTCCCATCGGTGTTGTAAAGATGGAGCACCGTATCGGCGGCAAAGGCTAGATTGGTCGTCTGGAGCACATAGACGTTGCCCTTCTCGGCGCTAAATTTGACCCAATCCTCATCGCTGGCCGGGCAGACATTGTGGGTGCGCCCGGCTTCGCCCACGGTGACGGCGCGCGCTTGAGCGCTGTTGTTATCTTCCTCTTCGGCGTCGGGCGTGCAGGCTGCGGCGGTCACAGTGAGGTCGTAGTGCGCATCGCCGCCAAACCGGTCGGGATTCTGATTCTTGACCCGCGCAAAGTAGACACTATCGGTGAGACTGCTCTGGGCAACCTGAGCCGCTGCCGGCGCCAGGCTATTGTTTGCCGGCACCTGGCTACAGGAGGCAAAGAGCGTGACGAGCGGGTTGACCCCTTGCGCCGTGTTGTCGGTGACGATAATAAAACTTTCGCCGGCTTTGACCGAAAACTTGATCCAATCCTCGTCGCCGGGCGCCTGGAAGAGGCGCGTCTGCCGCGTCCCATCGGTGGGGATATCGCGGGCGTCGGCGCAGCGGTTGTCCGGCTCGAAATCATCGCTGACGCCGGTGGCGCTGCTCAAGGTCAGGCTGTAGGCGCTCAGCGGCCCGATGACCCCGCCCTCATTGGAGAGGCGGGCGTAGACCATGCCGCTGCCCGATGCGCGCCACGTTGCTTGATTGGGACCGCTGGCCAGCGGCGTAAGTGCGGCGCAGGCGTTGTACAACTCCACTTGCGGCGCAGCGTGGGCGCCCTGGTTGCTCGTTGCCAGCGTGTAGGTGACGCCGGCAAAGGCCGTGAATTTGACCCAGTCGTCGTCGGGCAGGCTCTTGTTCTGGGCATGGCAGAAGCTGCGCGCCTGGCTGGCATTCTCGGATATGAGGCCGGCGGCGCTGCACAGATTGTCTTCCTCGTAACCGTCGGGTTCGCACTCGACGCCGACGCAGACTTGGAGTTCGGTCAGGTTGTTTTCTTCGTTGGATTCTGTAACGGCATCATCACGGTCGATCCAGGCGTAGATCACATGGTTACAGCCACCGAAAGAAAACGAGCCAAATTCAAAGTCAATTGGAGCATTCCCACCGGCGACCAGGCTGGCGATCCCAAAGGGACGGCCGAGCGTTGCTTGAGTTGGTGGCCGGTCCGGAGGATCGATATAAAGATAGACAGTTGACGGGCCAGCCGTGCTTGCGCCTATATTCTCGATCAACAGTTTGACGGTGACTTCTTCGCCAATTCCTGGTGCTGCCGGGCTGATGCTGATCTTGACCACCAGGTCCGGCCCGGCCGTGCTCTCGGCGCGACCGGTTTGCGGCATGGTAAAGGTCATGGAGCAGAGGAGCGCCATGGCCATCACCAAGAGCGCGCTGGTCACCGCCGCGCGCGACCGGTGTACGTTCGGATTTGAAGCTGTCATAATCTATCCAAGATTGCGCTGTCGTTGGAGGTGGCTCAATGGTAGCGTTGCGCTCAGTTGCTGGCTGTGCACCCGGTCATAGGCTGGCTGTGTCCGGGCGCACAGATACGTCGGGCCACACTTCTACCCCTGCTGCGGTTGTCACGCTACCAGCGTGACCTACCTGTGCGACAACCTGGTACGCTTCGTTACCGGGACACAAGCGGCAAGTAGAGAAGCTCTGCCTGCCCCTCGCGGCGTGGTGTTGCGTTGATCCCCAGCCGGTCCTGGGCAAAAAAGACGATACGATAGTCACCATCCTCAGTAAAGCCATTGATGTAGTTAAAAGTGAATCGCCCCGGTGTGGCCGGGTCAGGGTCCAAACGTACGGTGGGCGCATTCAGATTGAGCGTCACCCCGTCCGGCTCCTGGAACGAGGGTGGAAAAACCGTAGCCCAGACCAGGCTGATCGCCTCTGCCCCTTCCTCAACCGTTGCGGCCAGCAGACCATTCGCACCCTCTTTGGTCACCTGAACGTCACGGATAGCGGGCCGGATCGAGCTAAAGAAGCTGGTGACGTGGCGGTTTTGCGCCACGGCGCCATCATTGGCATCCGACAACCCGTCGCCATTATCATCCATCCATGGCGTTTGCTGAACCCCTGTGGCTGCCACCGCTGCGCTAGCCTGCTCGAAGCAGACCCTCAGGTTGTTGCTGTCGGCCACACAGGAAAAGAAAGCGTCAGAGAAAAACGCACCTTGGGCCGAAGCGTAGGCGTTCTTCTCGCGGTCGGTGGACGTGATGACTACGCGGCCTGTCTTGCCAAGGCCGTTCAAGGGACCCTGAGCCCGGTCTAAGAAACTGCCAGACTGGCACGCTTCGATGACAACGTTGACTTCATTCAAACCGCTCGTGCTTTCGAGGTTGTCGAGCCAACTGTTGAGGTCTTCCGGAGTCACCACCTGGCCGGCGCCGCAGCCGCTGACACAGAACTTATCGGCAAAGCCGTGGTCGATCATATAAATAAAGAGCGGCTTGCCGGGGCCGACGCGCCCGTTCTCTTTGGCCCAGCCGGTGAGCGCCTGCTCTACCGCTGCCGGGCTGGCCTGGGCATCCACGTCATTGCTGCCGTTGCCGTCGGCGTCCTGGCCGGCGGGGGCGATGTAGAAGATGTTGTCATCGCTAAAGCCGGCGGTTTTGAAGATGCGATAGGCGCGGTTGGCCGCGTTGTAGATGTTGGTTTGCAAGCCAAAGGTTTCGTTGTGGCCGGCGACGATCAACACAGCACCCGTTCTGCCGCTCAGCCGGTGGATGCGTTGGGTCTTCTGGCCGGTGTTGCCGGCGCTGTCGGTGACGCTCACCAGGATGTCGTTGTCGCCGATGTTGAGGTTTAGGTTCTCGACGCGGAAGGTGCTGCTGCCGCCGCTCAGACTAAAGTCGCTACCTTCGGACTGGTTGGTGAGGTTTTTGATATGCACCTGGCTCAGATTGCCGCCGGTATCCTGGGCAAGACCAGTGAAGGTGACCTGTGCCGCCGTCGTGGTGAAGACGCCAGCCGCGGTGGGCTGTTGCAGCGTCACTACGGGCTGGGTCGGGTCGGCCACGGCGGCGGCGCGGCACTGGACCGGCGCCGAAGTATTACTTTCATTGCCGGAAAAGTCTATCGCCACCACCTGTAAGTCGTAGAGTTCGCCCGCCGCCAGGTTGTCGATCTCGACATAGGTCTGGTCGGCGCCCTCCACCTCGCGGTTGCCACTGCTGGTGGCGCTCTGGTTGCGGAAGTTGACCCGGTAGCGGACTACATCGGTTTCTGGGTTCTTTTTCCACTGGATACCCAGCGTCGTCGCATCGATGGCGACGCAGCGCAGGTTGATGGGGGCGGAGGGCGGTGTCGTATCCTCCGTCACCTTGAGATGATAATGGGTATCTGAGCCAAAAAAGCTGGGGTCAAACTGTTGCAACTGGAGGAAATAATCGCCGGCTTTGGTCGAATTCCAGGTGAGCCGCACCGTCGAACCAAACGCCTTGCCCTCGAACGCGCTAGGGGGTGCGGCACACACATCGTGCAGGTAAAGAATAGCGTCGGCCTTGGCGCCCACGTTGGTGACTTCGATCACGTAGGTCTTGTTGAGTTGCGCCGTAAATTTGACCCAGTCGGTATCCCCCTCCGCATGGAAGGTGTGTATCTGCATCTCGCTGCCATCCACACGGATGGGTTTGGCCTGGTTACAGTTGTCGTCCACCTCGTAGGTGTCGCCATCGGGCGGGGGCGCGGTAGTGGGCGAGGGGTCCGGGGTGAGGGAGGGGGTGGGCGTAATTGGTGCGGGTGTTGCCCGAAGTTCCAGCACGTAATCCGCCGCATGTTGTGTATGGCGATAGGCCGTGCGTGCTCCGCCCTCATTTTGCAGCGGGTCGATAATGCCATTGTCGTTGAGGTCGGTGCCGTTGTAGAGCCGGTCGGCGAAGCTGAGCAGTTGATTGGCTGGCGTCTGCGCCGCGGCGGCCGTACTCGCATCGAGGACTTCCTGGGCGTGGGTAATCAACGATTCTACCCATAGGCTGTTGACCGCTGGGCTACCGATGTTGCCCAGTGTGGTCTGCACCTCGGCCACGCGCGTGCGGATGTTCTCGGTGGCGTCAGCGCTGTCTGCGGCCAGTTGGAGCGTCTGCGACAGGTTCTGGCTGTAACGCAGCAAACCATAGCCATCGCCTGGGCTTTCGGGGCCGCCAACCCCATCGTAGTCTTTATAGCGCGGGTCATCCGCACTAAAGAGGGTATTGAGCACATGTTCGACGTGGATCTTCGCCCCCGCCAGGTTGTTGCCGTCTGCTGCGGCCTTAGCAAATCCGGCATGGGTGTGGATGATCTGCGCCTGGCTCAGCAAGCCCACTGCGTAACCGACCTTGTTGGGCGTATCTTCAGCGCGGTAGAGCGCCGTACGCAGATGGGCCAACGCAGCGGGCGGAAGGGCGCCATCGGCGTAGAGCATGCCCACACTGAGATAGAGCTGGTGGTAGCCGGCAATCAGATTCGTCCCGGCACGTGTGAGGGAGCCTTCCAATGTTCCCCCGGTACCTGCCACTCCCCCCAACCAGAGCCGGTTGTTCTGATTATCGACCAGATAGGCCCAATATTGTTCGCCCGCCGCCGCTGGCGGCAACCCCGCCAGCGTAAAGTACAGTTGGTCGCTCTTGCGGTTGCTGTTGGCATCCCGGTGCTGGACGCTGCCGCTGACCCCGCTGCTGCCGGGTGGCAGATAGTCGGCTGCTCGTTGGGTGTATTGATGGGCGGTGATGGCGCCGCCTTCGTTAACGACGGGTTCGATCCCATCATCATCCTGATCGACGCCGTTGTAGATGCGGTTGGCCACGGCCAGTAGTTGGTTGGCCGGTGTCTGGGCCTCTGCCGCCGTGCTGGCCGCCAGCAGATCGGTGGCGGCGGTGATCAAGATGGGTGACCACAACCCGTCTTCGTTGCTTGAGCCGATATTGCCCAGCGTGGTCTGTACCTCGGCCACGCGCGTGCGAATGCTCTCGGTGGCGTCAGCGCTATCCGCCGCCAGTTGGAGGGTCTGCGAGAGGCTCTGGCTGTAACGCAAGAGACCATAGCCATCGCCGGGGTTTTCGATACCGCCAACCCCATCATAGTCTTTATAGCGCGGGTCAGCCGCGCCAAAGAAGGTATTGAGCACATGCTCTGTATGAAGCCTGGCATCGGCCAGGTTGCCGCCATCGGCTGCGGCTTTGGCAAATCCGGCATGTTGGTGTAGAATCGCCGCCTGTTGCACCAGCCCTACGCTATACCCGGCCTGGCCGGGCGTGTCTCCGGCCTGATGCACCGCCGTGCGGATATGGGCCAGCGCCGTTGTGGGCAAGGTCGCACTAAAGATGACACGCTCCTGGATAATGCGGACCTGGCTGTATAAGCCAATGAGATTACGACCTGCAAAGTCGTGACCGGCATTGACAGCGCCACCGGCCACCGGCAGCGGGCCAAAAGGCAGACCCACGTCATCGCTGTTGAGCAGGTAGCCAACGAGGCTGCGACCGGCGGGTGGTGCGCTCACATCCGACATCTCGACCACCACCCGGTCGCTCGACAGGGTGGGCGAACTCGTGCCGCGATCCTGCACCAGGACACGGCCGGCAAATGCGCCCGCTGCGCCGGGCGCACCCGGCTCGGCAGTTGCGACATCCAGCCACAAGCCGGCCGTTGCTGCACTTACCACGATCAGAGCGACAAGCACGACCAACGCCGTGTTGTGCGAACGCTGCTCTTTCCGTACCCCTACTTCCACCATGATTGCTCTCTATCGTTTAATTGTTGCGGATGACGGGCAAGAACAAAATATCCTGTTGCCCTTCACGCCGCGGTACAGCATGGATGCCCAGACGATCCTGCGCATAGTAAACGATGCGGTAGTCGCCCTCTTCCAAGAAGCCGTTCGTATAGTTAAACCGGTAGTGCCCCGGCTCATTGGGCGCCGGCTCCAGCCGGACGGTTGGCACATTCAAGTTGAGTGTGACATTGTCTGGCTCGACAAAGCTTGGGGGGAAGACCACAGCCCACACCAGGTCGATCTCTTCTGCCCCGGCGACTACGTGCGCTGAGAGAGTCCCGTTGACGCCCTCCCGGCTGAGCGCGGCGCTGGCGATCTGCGGGCGGCTCGAACTAAAGAAGCGCGTGATGACACGCCCCTGCGCCACATCGCCGTCGCCGTCGTTGAAGACGCCGTCGCCGTTATCATCCATCCATGGCGTTTGGTTGACGCCCGTCGCCTCCACCGCCGAGACCGCTTGGTCGAAACAGAGCTTTAGGTTATTGCTGTCGGCCACACATGAGAAGAAGGCGTCGGAGAAGTAGGCGCCCTGCGCTGAGGCATAGGCGTTGTTCTCGCGCCCCGTTGAGGTGATGATGACGCGGCCAACCTTGCCCAGACTATTGGCAACGTCTCCGTTGAAGCGGTCGATAAAACTGCCCGACTGGCACGCCTCGATCACTACTGTCACCTGGTCGAGACCGGTGGCATCCTCCAGTGTTCGCAGCCAGCTGTCCAGATCAGCCGGCGCGATAGCTCCCGTATCGTTACATCCGGCAGCGCAGAACTTTTCGACAAAGCCGTGGTCGATCAAATAAATAAAGAATGGCTTCTCCGGCCCCACCCGGCTTTGGGCCCAAACGGTCACCGCCTCCTGGACTGCCGCCGGGGAAGAGGCGCCATCGGTGTCAGGAATACCGTCGCCGTCGGCATCTTGAGCTACGGGGGCCAGATAGTGGATGTTGTCATCGCCAAAACCGGCGCTGCGGAAGATGCGGTAGGCGCGATTGGCGGCATTGTAGATATTGCTCTGCAAGCCAAAGGTCTCGTTGTGGCCGGCCACGATCAGCACGGCGCCCGCCACCTCTCCCAATCGTCGCACGGTAACCGAGCGCTGGCCGGCGTTGCCAGCGTCGTCAAACACATTCACCTGGACGTTGTTGTCACCCACGGCCAGCCCTAGTTCGGTGACACGGAATGAGGCGCTGCTGCCGGAAAGACTGTAGTCCCACTTTTCGGCATTCTTGGTCAGGTTGCGCACCTGGGCGCGTAACAGGTTGCCGCCCTCATCGGTCGCCACGCCCGTAAAGGTGAGCGAGTAGGCTGTGGTTGTGTAGATGGAGGATCCATCCGGTTGCGTTAGCGCGAGCGTAGGCTGTGAAAGATCGACAGGCGCCTGAGCAGTACAGGGCGCCTGGCCGCTTGGTTCGCTCTCGTTGCCCGAAAAGTCCACGGCCAGCACGCGCAGGTTGTAGGTCTGGTTGGGCGTCAAACCGCCGAGTTCGTAATAGGTGGTCGACGCACCCGCCACATCTTCGCTGCCCGCGGGCACACCGGCAAACGTGAGCCGGTAGCCGCGCACATCGCGCTCGGGACTCTTCTTCCACTGCAAACCCAGCGACGATGGGCTAACGGGAACACAGCGCAAATTCTGTGGCGGCGAAGGTGGGATGGTATCGAGCACGACGGAGATGGTGTAGTCGGTGCCGGCGCCGGCCAACGTCGGGTCAAACTGCTGGATTTCGAGATAATAATCGCCGTTACGGGTTGAGTCCCACTCCAGCCGTACAGTGGAGCCAAAGGCGTTTGTTCCCTGCGCCTGGAGCGCGTCGGTGCAACTATCGTACAGGTTGACAATGGCGTCAGCGTCGGCGCCGACATTGCGGATTTCGATGATATAACTCTTGTTCACGACCGCCGCAAACCGGAGCCAGTCGCGGTCGCCCACGTCGTGGAAGGTATGGTTTTGCTGGACGCCGGTCGTTTCGATCAACCTGGCGGCGCTGCAGGTATCATCTTCCTCATAGGCGTCGCCGGCGCTGCTGGCATCAAAGAGAAAGCCAGCGTCCAGGGCGAAGTTGGCGCTGGACGCACTGGAGATACTGAATTGACCGAGTGTATCATCGATGAGAAAACCAGGCGACTGGCGCGTGCCACCGCCGCTGTTGATCTGCGTTTGGCCCAGGTCAAAGTTGGGTGAATCCTGGCTGAAGCCGCTTCGGGTCAGCAAAATTGCGGTCAGCAAAGCCACAGCAAAGGCGACAAACAGGCGTGGTTGCACGACGACTCTAGTCTCCAATCGATCCGTCCAATTATTCGGCCTGGGTGGACTGTTCTGGTTGTCCCATCTCTGTGGGCGGTGTTGTAAGTTGCAGACGTTGAGCTTCATACCCCAGCCGTTTTGCTGCTATACGATAAGAGAATTCTGCATTGGGGTCCCCTTCGCGTAAACGCACCTCAAAGCCAGTTGGTGTGCGGTTGGCGACGTAAAGTTCGGCATTGCCGTATGCCTGTACAAAGACATGGTACGGCTGGCTCAGGTTGACCGTCTGAGCAAAAATCGGTTCGACCGGGATGAGCGCTACTCCCTGGTTGAGGCGCCCGAACCCATAATCGGTAAACCAAACCTCAGCAGCCTCTTCAGCATAGAGCAACCTCTCTCCGTCGCTGGTGGAAACCACGGCGTTCTTGCTCCCACTTGCCATAAAATTTCCCCTCACGAAAAGGTTGCCTGCTTCGGAGAGCGAGAAGATTGGCGAGCCGCTGGTTTTGAAGACATCAAACGCCGAGGCAATGGATGGATTGTCAGTGGGCTCCATGACGATCTCGAGATCGGCGGGCACGGAAAAGGTCGTGATTGTCGAGCTGCCTGCATAACCGCGCGCCTCGATCGTGCCGACGACGTCGAGCTTTGCACTGGGCGTCGTCGTTCCGATACCCACATCGCCGGCGTTATTCACCTGTAGGGCATTTTGGGGATTTCCATCTGGGGCATCCAGAGACGAGTGGCGATGCCCGGCGGTGGCAAAGGCGTCTGCATTCTGTCCATCCAGCAAATCCGCATCGAGACCGGAGCCGGCGCCATCGGCGGCCAACACAGCCGGTACAATCTCGCCGTCGCGAGCAATAGCCGGGTCGATGCGCGCTTCGGCGATGGTGCCAGAGGTAACGGCGCTGCCGTCGTGGGGGTGGCTGGCCGGGGCGAACGCAGCGGCATCCTGGCCATCGAGCGTATCGGCATCTGCGGCGTAGAGCGCATAGGCGACAAAGGCGATCCGCTGGCGGGGCTCCGCTTCCGGGTCGGACCCGACCGAGACACCAAGATAGAGTTCGCGGCCATCGAAATGGCTGAGGTCGAGCGCAGTTGTATCGCCCAGCAGGGTGCTAAAGAGCCCTCTGCTTATGACGATGCTTTTTGTCTCTGTCCAGAGAGGTGAGCCACCGGTCGCTACGTTGTAGATGCGAAACGATGCAGGATACGAACCATCTGGCTTGGGTTGGCCCGTAGTGGGGTCGAGCAGGCGCCCTTGGTAGTGCAGCACAGGCGCAACCGGCGCTGAGGCCATCACTGCGCTCGCACCTGTCTCTGCCGGCGCATCTAACCAGCGCGCTGCAGCGTTTGGCCCGGCCAGCACTACGGCCAGCGCAACTGCTGCACCGGAGATCAAGCCAATGCTCTGTTTGACGAGCACACGGATCATAGTGGAAAATCTCCCAATAGGTGAATCGGGTCAATCACGATTCTTGCCATAGAAAAAGCGCTCGATTCCCGATTTGTGTCCAGGTGGCTGAGAAGAAGCGGCGTTGAGGGTTCGGTGCTGACACTGTTGTAAAGTTGAGTATACCCTTGAAAGGAGGATGCGTCAATCCACATTTGAGCGATTTTGCCGAACGGTCTTGATCGGTGGGGGCGCCGTAGGGGATCATGGTGTGCCAGTGACTTCATCATCAGGCAGGCGCTCCTCTTTTTCCAGTCACACAAATGGGGGACAACCGCACGTAGAATGCCCAAGGAGCTTTGTTTGGCGCGGCCGATTTGCCGGAACAGCCGGCCGCGCGCCATCGTTGAGTAGATGTATGGCGCGCTTCTTTCACGAGCTCATTCACAAGATTGTACGGCTGGCGTGGCCGCTACTACTTTCAGCCTTTGTGCTGGCGGTTGCGCTATACTTTTGGTTGCTCGCTGACCTACCGCCGCTTGACACTATCGAACAGCGGCTGGTGCGCCCCACCACACAGATCCTTGACCGCAATGGCCGCCTCTTGTACGAGGTCATCGACCCAGAGGCAGGAAAACAGATCAACCTCGACTTGAGCGCCCTTCCTCCCGCCTGCGTCCAGGCTACCCTCGCCACCGAAGACAGCCGTTTCTACCATCACCCAGGTGTGGACCCTATCGCCATCGCACGGGCTACCTGGCAGAACGTTCGTGCCGGCGGCGAGATCGTGAGCGGAGCCAGCACCCTTACGCAGCAACTGGCGCGCACCCTCCTGCTCAGCACACGTGAACGGTACGAACAAAGCGTTCGGCGCAAGCTGCGCGAGGCCTGGCTGGCGTGGCGTCTCGAACAACGCTATACGAAAGATGAATTGCTGGCGCTCTATCTCAACCAGACCTATTACGGCAATTTCGCCTTTGGCATTGAGGCGGCGGCGCAAATCTTTTTCGCCAAACCAGCCGCCCACCTCAGCCGCGCTCAGTGTGCGCTCCTTGCTGGTCTGGTTCAATATCCCACCGGTTATAACCCGTTGCACGACCCGGACGCAGCCAAGCTGCGCCAGTTGACCGTGTTGCGGTTGATGCACGAAGCCGGTTTTCTCACGGCGGCGGAACGCGATGAAATTGCCGCTGAACCGTTGCGCTACCGGTCGCGACTCTTCAATATCCAGGCGCCCCATTTTGTCATCTACGTCCAGGACTTGCTGGCCCGCCAACTGGGACCCGATGGGTTGCGCCAGGGCGGTTTGCGTGTAGTCACAACTCTGGATGCCGACTTGCAACGCCAGGCTGAAGAGGCGATCCGCTACCGGTTGGACTTGCTCAACTGCCGCCGGCCAGGGATCTGCGACAAGAACACCGACCCCAACCGCCGGGTAGACAATGCCGCCGCTGTGGTGCTCGATAGCCGCACCGGCGAGATCCTGGCGATGGTGGGCAGCCCGGACTATTTCGATGCGCAGAGCCAGGGCAATGTCAATGCCGCGCTGGCCCTGCGCCAGCCGGGCAGCGCCATCAAACCGCTGACCTACGCCGCCGCACTTGACGCAGGTTGGAGCGCTGAGTCCGGGGTGCCGCCGTTGACGGCGGCCAGTATCCTTGCTGACCTGCCGACCACTTTTTATGTGCTCGACCAGCCGGATAATCCACAGCCTCTCCTGGGTGTGGATGAAAGCCGGCCAGTCGCTACCTCACAAGGCGCTGGTGGCAAGGTTCCTTACACCCCGGTCAACTATGACCGTACCTTCCACGGGCCGGTCAGCGTGCGTACCGCCCTTGCCAATAGCTACAACATCCCTGCCGTCAAGGTGCTCGACCGCATTGGCGTCCCGATCCTTCAGCGACTGGCCGCCAAAGCTGGTATCAGCACATTTGCCAGCGACTTCGGACTCGCCCTCACGTTGGGCGGCGGCGAAGTCAAATTGTTGGAACTCACCGCCGCTTACGGCATCTTCTCGGATGGAAGACGGCTCGACCCCCAGGCAATTTTGGCGATAGACGGCGAACCACCGTCCATCGTCCAGCGGTCATCGACCTCCGTTATCTCCCCTACAACCGCCTATCTCATCACCGACATCCTGTCGGACAAGGTGGCTCGCATTCCCGCTTTCGGGGAAGGTTCGCCGTTGGATTTGCCCTTCCCGGCCGCAGTCAAGACCGGCACGACCACCGACTGGCGCGACAACTGGACCATTGGCTATACGACCGAGCGCATTGTGGGTGTCTGGGTGGGCAATGCCGACAACACACCGATGCTCGATGTCAGCGGGGTCGACGGTGCTGGCCCAATCTGGCACGATCTCATGTTGGCTGCGCACCCCACGCCCCCGCCACCCTTTGTTCCGCCTGCCGACATTGTGGAAATATCGGTCTGCGCGCCCAGCGGCATGTTACCAACCCCTGTCTGCCCACGCACACGGATCGAACGCTTTGTGCGGGGTGCCGAACCGACCGAACCCGATAACCAGTTTCAGCGCCTAAAGATCGACCGCACTACCGGCCACCCCCCCACCCCCGGTACAGCACCCGAGCAGATCATTGAGCGCACCTTCTGGCTCCTTCCACCCGAATACCATGATTGGATGGCAGCGCAGGGGATACCGAATGCGGAATGTGGAACACAGCGTGCGGAATGTATTGGCGTACACTCTGGCTCTGTTGAGCAGCGAGAAGAGATCGAGCAGGCCGATTCCGCATTTCGCATTCCGGGGCGCCCTCTGGGCCCCGCACTTGTACTGGCTATGCCTACCTCCAATACGGGATATCAGATTCATCCGGGGCTGCCGCGTGCGAATCAGCGGGTCGAAGTGGCAGGATATGTCGCTGCGGGACAGCCCTGGGCAGAATTGCGGTTGGTAAAGGATGGCGTCATTCTCGCCGAGGGCGCCGGCGTTGCGCGTCTCAACACCTGGTGGACGCTGGAGGAGGGAGAGCACCATTTCTGGCTCGAAGGGCGGCGATCAGAGGGGGCGGCACTAATTACATCACCTAGGGCGCTGGTTATGGTAGAACCGTTTCAGTCACCAGCGGCGATGGACGGTGAAGCCCTCACCGGCGCACCCCCGGTGGCAGAATAACGTTGCAACACAACAGAGTCGACAGCGGAACACAGAAAGCACAGAGAAGACACGGAGAGCCCAGAGGTTGTTCTCATTTGCCTCTGTGTCCTCTGTGTCTTCTCTGTGCTTTCTGTGTTCCGCTTTACACTACGGCCCCCAGTCGAGCATCTGTTCCTCGACAAAGGTGTACTCAAACGGCAGGTCGATGGGCAGACGGCGTTGGTTGCCGCCGTCTGCGTCCATGATCCAGACGCCCCACGCCCCCGCCGAGTTCTCTGGCGTACGGTTGCTCAGAAAAACGATGTGCCGGCCATCCGGGCTCCACGCAGGTGATACGTTGCTCGGCATCTCATCGACCAGCACGGTGGCCGGTCGTATCAACGGCGCAAAACCAGAGCCGTCGGGGTTGACCGTAAAGAGATCCCACCGCCCGGCGCGGCGTTGTTGCAGCACGATCCGCCCGGGGGAGCCATCTGGGCGTGGTTGCCAGTCGGGATCTTGATAGTATCGCTGAAGCACGTCAAAATAGACAAGACGATTGGCGTCCTGACTAGTGGGGCTTGTGGTCTGAATGCCGGCCTCCGAGGCATAGACGATACCGGCGCTGGTCCAGTCAGGTGCGCTTGCCGTGTCGAGGGAGGCGATATCGCGGTAGTTGTTGCCGTCCAGGTCGACGACCGCCAGCCGTGGCCGTGTCTCGCGGAGTTCAGGCAAAGGGCCATCGCCGGGCTCAGCCGGGCGACAGTTGTAACGTCTCATCCGTTCGCTGTGGTCCTTGCATTTCCAGCTATAGTCTCCCCGCACAAAGAGGATCTGGCTGCCATCAGGGCTCCACTTAGGGGAAATGAGGCTCTGGCGTTCGCCAAAGACCAGGCGTTCGCCGCTGCCATCGACATTGATGGCATAGAGACCCTGCTCACCGCCACTGCGGGTGAAGGCCACCATGCTGCCGTCCGGGCTGAGGGCCGGGTCAAACCCGCTGGTCAACTGCCGTAAGGAGCCGGTTGCAAAGTCATACAGGTAGATCGGACCCCCATACGAGGTTTGAATGACCAGCTTACCCTGTACGCCTGCCGGAGCAGGGGCGGCCGACGCTGCCTGCTGTGGGGATGTGGATGCGGTTGCAGGCGCAGCCGGTACAGCAGGCGCCGCCACCACCGGCAGGTCGGTCAAGGGATCGGTGGAAGTGACATAGGATGCCGCTACCCAGCCGTACCCACCGGTGTCCGGCCGCATGATCTGGAGCCAATCACCTTGCTCATTGCGCCCTTGGGCGACGAGCGCCTGCCCCGGCGCAGCCGCACCAATGACCGGGTAATTCGTCCCCGGCCCGCCGCGTATGTTCAGACGGACGTTGCTCACTGTGACTGACAGTCCCTCGCCGTCAGTTGCTGCCGGCGCCGCGGCAGTTGTTTGGGGCGTTATGGCTTGTTCCTCGCTCTCCGGCTCGGCTTCGCCCGGTGTGGGTGTAGGGATGGGTGTCGGCGTCGCCGGCGTGATCGTCACTGCTTCGACGGGCAACACTTCTACATTGAAAATGAGAAGTTCATCCCGTGCGGCCCAGCCAGTGGCGCCAGCTGCACTTTGAAGATAGAGCCAGGCGCCATCGGCGCTGCGTGCAGTCGCAGTGAGCCGTTCGCCGGGCGCTGCAACCGTGATCAGTGTACCGCCGCCAGCGTCCCAAAGGGCAGCGCCGCCGGCCCGGGCAACGGCACTAACTGTAGCATTGGTAGGAGTAGGCGCTAGGGTTTGTGCCTGGCCTGGTTGGCCGGGCCAGGCCGCAACCAGGATGAGCGCAATCAGCAGGAATAACCAGCCGGACAACCGGTTCCGTACCACAGTCATAGGTCTATTCATCCGCCGCTTCTTCATCTGCCGCTTCTTCGTCTGCCGCTTCTTCGTCTGCCGCTTCCTCTGCCTGTTCGCCAACCAGGAAGGTGGCGGTGGCGCTCATACCAGGCTTGAGTTCGGCCAGCGATTCGTCGGTAAAATGGATGGTAACGGGAAACAAGATCGAGCCAGTGCCGGTAGTGCCCTGCGGCGCAATCTTTTCGACCACCCCGTGATAAATCGTATCACCGAGCCCGTAGACAGTGATCTCGGCCAGTTGGTTCAGCTTGACGTGGGAGATGTCTTTCTGTTCGACATTGGCGACCAGCCGCAGCTTGGTGACGTCGGCCACCGACGCAATTGTTGTGCCACTGCTACCCTGTTCACCCACCTCGACATTGACCTCGAGAACGACACCGTCGGTGGGTGCAACGACACGGGCGTTGTTGAGGTCCAACCTCGCCTGTTCGAGTCCGATCTGGGCAGATTGGACAGCCAGTTCCGCAGCACGGATGTCGCCGGCGTCTAGACCCTTTTTGAGTTTGGCTAAGGCCGCCTCTGCATTAGCAACGTCGGCCCGGGCAGCCGCCAATTCAGCCGGGGTAGGCTTCTTCTCCAACTCGTTGAGGGCATTTTGGGCGCTCTGTGCCGAAGCCAGGGCAGACTGGAGCTGTGAGGGCTTAGCCGGCTTGACCAGTTCATCGTACCCCGCCTTGGCCGCCTCATAGTTGATGCTGGCCCGTTGAAGCGCGGCGCCTTCGCTTGAGGCGCCGGCATCAGGCTGCCAGGCGATGCGGTCGTAGGCGCGCTGTGCCTGTTGCAGGTCGATCTCGGCCTGTTTGAGCGCAGCGCTCGCCTGGGTCAGCGCTTCGGGTGATGGTCCCTCCCGGAGTTCATTGTACGCGGCCCAGGCCGCGGCCGCGCTTGCCTTGGCCGCCTCGAGTTGTTCTTTGGTCGGGCCGGCTTCGACAAGTGCAAGGGTTTCTTGGGCAGAGAGGAGCGCTGCTTCGGCAACCGCAATGTCACTCTCATCGATAGCTTCGAGCGCCTTTTCCAGCCCAATGCGTGCGTTTTCCAGACTCATGTCGGCCTGCTGAACGGCCCACTCGAGTTGTTGCGTATCCAGCGCGACCAGCAGATCCCCTCGTTTGACCGTATCACCTTCTTCCACGGCGACCTGGGCAATCGTGCCGCCTGTCTTGAGCACAACCTGGCGCTTGCCGACCAATTCGATCATTCCGACCGCGCTGACGGGTGTAGCTGTCACACTGACAGCCTGTTCCATGTTGCGGAGTGTCTGGGCCCCGGGTCCGGCCAGTGAGTTCAACTGTGCACCGGCGCGCCAGAAAAAGAGCGCGCCTGCGCCCACTAGCGCTAGCGTCACCGCCGACATGCACCAGCGTAACGCACGTTTCATGGTTCCTGCTCCCTTCACCTTGTTGAATACGTTGTTGAAACTGTTTGCGGAAAAATGGATATATAAAAGTGGTGGCTGGGATGGCCGCACACTAGTGTAACGTACTTAGCCGGCATCGTCAATCGCGGCGGGTCGGTTCTGTAGACATTTTATGCCTCCACCGTCCCAATAGCCTTAAACTAGACCTGGCAGCAAAACATGAGGATGGGTTACATTCCGCCAGCGTAGGGAGTGCTGGTTGCGTGCGGGTGAAGCCGAGGTTACAAGGTTGTAATCAAGAGGAGATCCAGCGGCGCATGAGCACCCGGCTGTGCAGCCGCAGCCACGCCTGTAATCGATGCATAAAGATCAGTGTTGGCGCTAAGCTTCTTCGCTTGTATTTTCGGCCACCTCGGTGGCTAGCGGTGGATACAGACGGTACTCGTCGTCCCACTCATCGATGTAGTAGCTGAAGAAGTCCACAAGTTTGGGCAGGATGAGGTGGTTGGCGTAGGGATCGGCCGCCCGGTGGAGGGCCGCCAGATCAGCCCTGATCTGGGCCAGTTTCTCATCCGGCCTGATTTCGACTACTTCGGCGAGGACGACGCCGCTGCCAGGCTCACGTAGCGTAATCTGTCCCCAGGGGGTACGGTAGTTGATGCGCAACTGCTTTAGAAAACCGATGAGCCGGTCCAGATAAACCGGAGGGTTAACCCCCAGTTCCAGGCGCTTTTCTTGCAGGTCGCGGTGCGTGACTACGCGTTCGGTGACATTGGCCAAGGGGGTATGGACGATGAGACCCCGGTCGGTCAGCTCATACCAGTTGGGGGAACTGAGCGGCGTCCAGTTGATACTGGCTACAAACGAACGAAGCAGAACTCCAATCAGACCGGCATATCCCAAGCTATAGATGGGCCGCGCACGCAACTCGGCTCTTCGCTGTTCCGCTGCCGCCGCCAGCTCTTCCTCCTGGTCATTCCGTGCCTTCACTTCCTGCCGGAACTCTTCGGCCTTGACGATTGCCTCGCTCGGTCGAAAGTGGAGCAGTTCCTGTGCATAACGCTGGGTCAGTGGATCATCGAGCCGCCCGTACTGGGCTGGATATTTGCGCAACAACTCGCGGATCTGTTTGAGCGCCTTGCGGTCAGTATCCGTGAGTTCAGGTTTTGTCGCCATCGTCCCCTTCCTTCTCCAACGCAGTCTGGATCGTGATCGGGCCACCGGTTGATGCAGATTTGCATGGATGACAGCAAGCAGAGCCTGTGCGCATCCATGCGAATCTATCTGCAAAAACCGGGAGGTCGCTCAGCTCACTCCATCCGCCGTCTGCCGCCTGTCTCGCTTGTGCAGTCTATCACCGCTGCTCAGGAATTGCCAAGACCCAGCCGACGACAATCACGTTTGGGTTGGTCCCTAGCTGTGGATATTTCTGCTGATTGGCCTGGACGAGCGTTGGCACCGTGATATTGTAATGTTGGGCGATCATCGCCAGACTCTCACCGGGCCGGACGCGGTGTTCTCGCGCCGGTGTAGCCGGCGTTTCCTCTAGCTGCGGCCCTCCCTCTGGTGACGACGGGGCGCCATCGGCGGGGGGGGGCGGCGTGGGGATGGGTTCGTAGGCAATGTCTGGCCAGACACCAGTGCCATAGACGGTGAAGGGGTTCTCGGCGGAATAAAAGCTGCCGCCGGTGAGACCGCGCGCCGCCGTGCCGTTGACCTGGATCACGACCGAAGTGCGGAAATTGTCCATGCTACAGACAAGCCGCCACTCTTCATTGCGGCGCAATCGCCAACCCCCGTTGACGGCGGCCACGTCGCAGGTGACACCTTGCGGAATATCACGCTTGTTCATGACATTGGTGTTGTCGCTCAAGTTACCGGTTGGGTTGTATTTGGACTGGATCAATGTGGCCCACAGGTCGAGCGCATTGGCTCGCAGTTGCACGGTCGGGGCGGGGCCAGGCGCCGGCTGCGGCGCCCCAGGGATGGCTGCCGGCGAAGGCATTACACCGGGTGCGGCGCCTGCCCCGGCCCCGCTGGGCGGCAGGAAGGGGAAGGCTGGTCCGGCGCTGGCGGTGGATGGGTCATATGTGTCCACCGAAAGCCGGACCAACGAGCCGGTGATGCGGTCCACCTCACGCGCCATGCGGGTGCGCGGCAGCGTGTCAAAGACCTGGCTGAAGATCCAGTCGGCAGTAAAGATGGCGACACAGCCCAGCAGGAAGGCCAGTACGGCCAACACCAGCACGCTGCGGATAACCGACCAGACATCCCAGTTGATCTTGGCAAAGACCAAGGGGACGATGCGAAAGAAGAAGAGGTAGACAATGGACAGCGCCACAAGAACATAAAAAGCGCCGGCCAGCCAACCCAAGGCATCGGTGATGCTGCTCATCGTATACTGCCTCCCTTACGAAGCGGCAAAAAGGCTAAAGAATAAGTTCGTCTATTGTTGCACCCACCAGCCCACCTGCCGGGCGACGGGATCGGCAAAAAGCGTGACCCAGTTCTGGCAATCAAACCCGCGCTGCGTGTCGAACCCGCGACAGGCTGTATTGACGGGCCAGCGGTTGTCAAAGGCCATCAACCCTGAATCGGGTGGGCTGGCGGCAAAGATCTGCTGTGTGGTCTTCAGCCCGGCGACCTTAGTGGCCGTGTTCCCATAGCCGGTGAAAATGGGTACGATCCGCACCCCGTCGACAGCGATCTCGACACCGCTGTCGATGCTGTCGATATTGTGGTCGATATTGTGAAAGACATTCCATAAGACCAGCACACCTTCACCCTTCAACTTGCTTGTTTTGCGTTGTTGCGCCAGGTGCTCGGCCAGCGCCCGCAGGTCGGCGGCGCGTGCATCTTCTACATATTCCAAGTCGATGGCAATGCCGTCTAGCCCGACAGAGGTCAACTCGTCGATAGCCTGGCGCGCCAGCTCAAAATCATCCCCGGTGTCTACGACCACCAGCCCATTCTTCAAGTGCATGGCGTTCAACAACAGGCGCGCTTCCTGGAATGAGAAGCGGCCACCCAGACGTGGGATGACCACCGGCGTTGGTTTTGCACCGCTGAGAAATGCGATCTCTTCCTGCCAGTCGATGCCGGCAGCAACAATTTCGTCGGCAGTGCAGCTCTTTCCCAACGTGCCTACGCCGCTGCATGGCATCCCCCAGACGGCGCTGTAGCGGGCGCCGCTCTCATAGCCGCCACCCAGCACAGGATAGACTCCGTAGCGCCAATAGACGACGAGAGCCTGGGGTGTCACCCCTTCGTCGGCCATCCATACGGCTAAGGCCGTTACCGAACCGCAGAGCATCGCCGGCCCCACCAGAATCATCACCAGATAGACCAGGTGCCGTTTGCGCCAGCCGTCGTGCGGGTCGGACGAGACCTGGGCAACACCAAAGAGACGATAGGCGATACGACCAGCGGACTGGGCAGCCGCCACCGCAGCTTGCGGGCGCAAGAATAGCAAGAGCGCTACTGCAACGATCAACAGCCCGGCCACCGCTTCGCGGCTGAGCAGGCGATTGGCATAGTAGGCCATACCGGTCAGCGTGCCGCCCTGGGTTCTGGTCTGGTCGTCGGTGGCGGCACAGAACTTGCAGTACGGTACGGCCGTACGGCTGAAAAAGCGATCGTTGCGCAACCGCCCCTCCTGACTGTGGCGGATCTCCCAGTGAACATGCGGACCAAAGCTGGTGCGTCCCGTCCACCCCACCCGGCCAAGGACCGTCCACGGCGTCACCCGGGCGCCGCTCTTGACCCAGATAGTTCCTCCCCCCTCGTCCATGAGGTGGGCGTAGATGCTGCTGTAGCCGTCGCCGTGCTGGATCAAGGCCCAGCAGCCGTAACCACCGGCATTGTTGCACCCGGCATACTCGACCTCGCCGGCGGCCATGGCGTAGACGGGCGTCCCTAAGGGCACTGTCAGGTCCCAAGCGTTGACCGAGCCCCGGTTCAAGTGGTCGTATTCGTCGGACGAAAGGAGCGGGTTGCTGACCGGCGCCAGCCAGCGGCCATCGCGCGAAAGCGCCCGACCACCAAGCGCCGGCCAGAGTTGGGCGTTTGCGGGCGCTGGCAGGGCTAACAGCCATAGTGTGAGCAAAAAAAGATGCAACCATACTCTCCACATCGTCAACTAACGTTGCTGCTCTTAACGGCAAAGATATTACACCGGCTCCATTCTACCACATTTTACTCGTGTACTCAAGGGGGGAAAATTATGTATTCAAAAATTATCTCTAATTGAAAAGAATTTTCTATAAGGATTACCAATTGATCCTGTTTCTTGGACGACTATCGGAAATTGACCGCTTGCTCTTCAAGTCCCGTTTCTGGTGGAACAGCTCACTTCCTTGATCGCCACAAAAATAATCGCATGTGGTAGATTTCGCATAGAGAAGAGCGGGCTTCCTTCGGGCCACTCAGCGGCGGCAACAGTGGGGGGGACTTCCGGCTCTACCAGGCGAGTGAGCCGGAAGCCAGCCTGCGCCAGTTGATCGAGCCAGGTTGCTATCGTATAGTGATTGCTTTCCATGCCCGTCCCTACGCCGGGAAAGCGCCAGTGCAGAGGCCGGCAATCGAAATAGCTACGGACGGCGTAAGGCATCATCCCCTGGTCTTCTTCATCCAAGAATGCGTTACGTACTGGATGGTCGACACAAAAGACCAACCGGCCGCCCGGGCTAAGTACCCGCCAACACTCAGCCAGGCAGGACGCAAGCGGTGTGATATAGTGGAAAGCATAGGTTGAAAAGATGAGATCCCACCCGTTGTCGGGGAAACCGGCCAGGTTGATCGCATCGGCCACCCGAAAGTCCACTGGAACCCCAGCTTGCGCCATACGCTCACGGGCAAAGCGTATCTGTTCCGCGCTGATATCTACTCCCGTCACGGTCGCACCCTGGCGGGCAAAGGCGATGCTACACTGGCCACCGCCACAACCAAGGTCGAGGATGCGCAGCCCGCGCACGTCACCCAGCAACTGCAGATCGGCTTCGGGCGGAGCTAACGGCCCGTAGTGGACAATAGGCGCCTCCGGTGCGTAGTCGGTCTGATAGGAGGCCGCGACGGCATCCCAGGCGCCGCGCTGGTCAAGCCGGGTCATGATCGGTACCCCACGCAAACGAACGCAGCGCACGCTCATCCAGATCATAGAGGCGTAAGAACTCGATGATCAGTTGGCGCCGCGCCGCCGGTATGAGCGGTGGCTGGAGTTGGCTGCCGCCGATCATCAACGCCTGGGCTAGCCGGCTCATAACCAGGGCCCGTTCCTCATCGCCTACCACCTGGCGACAGAAAGAGTGGACCGTGGCAAAGCGGTGGTCGTCCACCCGTTCCTGGACCGCACGCACCTCTTCGTCTTGGAGTGCCCAAGCGCGGAGCGCAACCTCAAACGGGGAGGCTTCGACGACCGTGCTATCGAAGAGGCGAGTCATTCCGTCTAACGGGGTTGCGGCAACGGCGGTTGCTGCGGAGACGCGGTCGGCCATCACCTCTTCGACAAAGTCGAGGAGCGCCGCCTTGTAGCCGGGCAGACCCTGAAAGTGGTGGTAGAAGGATCCCTTGGTCAGCCCCAACGCACTTGCCAGGCGGTCGATGGTCAGGGCGGGCGCCCCTTGTTCCGCCAGGATGCGCAGACCCTCTCGTAGCCAATCGTGTTTGGATGCTCGCGCCATAGCTCTCTTATCCGCAAATAGATGTTTGATCGAACCAATTCGGGTAGCTTGCTTTGCCAACGCAGAGCACAATCGTCTGGTGTGTTGGCTCAGGCGGGCTCTATCAGGCGAAAGATAATCTCATGGCGCGCATTATATACCATACCGTATGGTCTGTCAACCATCGCATAGTCATCAGGATTAAGGGTTTGGATCCAAGAATGAATTCGTGTAGTGATACAATACGATACTGTACGGTTTGGATTTTTTGCGTATAGTGAAGAGATGTACTGCACGCTTTGGTGTATTGTACGCTCTGTGGCAACGCATCGGTACAAAAATCATTGATATAGATGTAGATATAGATGTAACCATCTACACCATGAAATAGCCCGGCGCTTTCTACGCCCTTTGTCGTGTAGATTGCATTTATCCCAATAGAGAACCCGGCGTCGCCGATTGGCGGACGCCGGGTTCTCTCAGCGCAAGAGGAGAAACGAGGAGGTAAAACGTTTGGTTGTAGCAGAGGAGAAATTGTCTGCTCTATACATTAGAATCGCTACAACAAGGCAAATCCTTCGCGGCTTTCATACAAATTCTAAAATTTTGTTGGGGAACTATTCTTGCGTGGCCACCGTTGAACAGATGTATCCTTCGGTCTGCTCTACTGTGACACTGGTCGGCCTGCTTTGCCTGCTGTTGGTGTTATATCGGCAAGCTCGACGGCCAGGCGCGTTCCTATCAAGGAGGGTCTCCATGCGCAACGGGTTCACTGTCGGACAGATTGCCAAAGCGCTGCGTTGTCATGAGCGCTCGGCACGTTTTTATTTGCGTGAAGTCAATGCTGCCATCGACCATTATGCCAGCGATGTGGGAGAGCACATCGATCTGGGTACGGTGGTAGCGCTCTATCGACGCTATCAAAACAGCCGGATCGGTCGCCGGCTTGTTCCATTGTTGGAAAGTGCCCGTTAGCGGATTCGCTGCCTGCCTGATGCCCGGTGTAGTCATACACCGGGCGTTTTATTTTGCACGGGAAACACCAACCTGCTATGCTAGGTGGCAGATACCCCATAGCTGACTTTACCTGTACGATTTGACGACACCTCATGGCAACCATTCAACTTGTGGATGTAACCCGGCGTTTTGCTGCACAGGCTACGCCGGCTTTAGATAGCGTTGATTTAACCATACCCAATGGTGAGACTGTGGCTATCGTCGGGCCATCGGGCAGCGGCAAGAGCACCCTCCTGCGGGTCATCGCCGGGCTGGATGCCGACTACAGCGGCCAGGTCTTGTACGATGGCCGCGACATGCGTGAGGTGCCACCCAAAGAGCGCCATATCGGCATGGTTTTTCAAAACTATGCTCTGTATCCTCATTTTCTGGGGCACGGCAATCTATCGTTTTTCTTTC
The DNA here is from genome assembly GCA_003577005.1 of Chloroflexota bacterium. The sequence goes on from QEUW01000047.1 coordinate 28,694, forward strand.
GTCTACGCCGGGCCACCGATGCTGAGACCGAAGAACGGATCCGCATCACGGCTGAGATCATGGGGATCGGCTTTCAAGAACTGCTCAAGCGCAAACCGGGCACGTTGTCGGGCGGGCAACAACAACGCGTCGCCATCGGTCGCGCCATTGTGCGCAACCCCGCACTGATGCTCTTGGATGAGCCGCTCTCCAATCTGGACGCCAAGCTGCGTACCCAGACGCGCATCGAGATCAAACGCCTGCTCCACCGCTTTCGAATCACCGCGCTCTACGTTACCCACGACCAGACCGAGGCGATGGCGCTGGGGGACCAGATCGCCGTGCTGCGTACAGGCCGGGTGGAACAGGTGGGACCGCTGGCTACACTGCTCCACAGCCCGGCCAATGCCTTTGTCGCCGGCTTTGTCGGCACGCCGGCCATGAATCTGCTTGCGGGCGGTTTGGTGCGAGAGGGCGTCGTCGAGTTTGGCGATTGGCAGTTTCCGCTGCCGCCGCGTCTGCGCGGGCAGGTCTATACCGGCCAACAGATCGTCGTGGGCATACGACCCGAAGCCCTTCACGTGCTGAACGATGGCGTCCCCGCGGGTGGTGTGCGCTGGCAGGGCAGTGTAGAAATTGTGGAGCCTGACCTGGGCCGGCGTACGCAGTGGGTGCATCTGCGGTGCGCCGGCCACATGCTCGTCGCCGGCGCACCACTGGAGAATCCCGTTTATGTGGGGCATCGACTGACTGTGGTTGCACCTGCCGAGGATTTACACTTTTTCGATGCTGCCACCGGGCTACGGCTATAGATCGAGTCCGGCTATAGAGGTTTGTGTATTTGGGCAGCGGATCGAGGAAAACCGATGCTCATTCGCCCGATCCAGGTGGCTGATGCCGCCTATGCTGCGTTACTCGAACAATTGGACCGTGAATCCAAGTTTCTCATGTTTGAGCCAGGGGAGCGGACGACGACAGCGGCGGACTGGCAGAGGCTGATCAAAGAGGCGAAACTGCTGAATTAGTTCGTAGGTTCGCTCAGTACCGGTCCATCGGCAGTGCGATAGGTGGCCGGCCAGATCACAGGGGCAGCGCTTGCCGGTTGACCCGCAGTGCTGTACTGGAGGTAAAGAAGCGGCGCGTCCAGCCACTGGTGCCACCACGAAGCTGGGGTGGCACCAGCAGGTGGACTGTTACTCCCTATCGGGAAGCGATACCGTCCAGCTGCCAGCACGACATCGCTCTGTTCGAGCGCTCGGATGATAGCTGCTGAGTTGAGCGTGTTGGCGCGACCAATCGCATCCGCTGCCAACCGCACAGCATCGTAGGCGGCAAAGGCTTGGGCTTCGGGCCAGCGGTCGAAATAGAGCCGGAACTTTTCGGCAAATTCTGCTCCCAACGGTGAGACAGTGGAGGGCCACGGCCCTACCCGTAGCACCACGGTAAAGAGACCATCTGGGACCTGCTGCCAGAAGAACTGGTCGTTGAGCGCGTGGCTATTGACCGCGATCAGCGTGCGCTGTTGGGGACCAATGCCCGCCGCCAGTATCTGTTGGTGCAACTGGGGTGTCACGTCGCCGCTGACCGTGATCAAGATAGCGTCAGGCACATGTTCCAACGCTACAATACGGGCCACCACTGGTGAAAAATCGGTCGCCGGTAGGTCTACCGCAATCGTCTCCACTTGAAAGCCGGCTGTTATCAAGCCGTTGCGCACCCCATTGGCATAGGCCACTGTCTCAACGCTATTATCTGCCACGATCACGGCCAGTGGATATTGATCATCATTGTAATCGCCTACCTCGGCCAGCCAGCGGCCAGGCATCTCGGTGAGCATCGTCCAGGTGGGGCTGATCCGAAAGATTTCAGGGATCGAGGCACTGGTAATTTCGTCGGCCATGGCCGATGAGACGATCAGTGGAACGCCGTAGTGGTGGGCGATGTCTCGCGCCGCCAACGCGACTTGTTGGTGGTGACCTCCAACGATTACCGCCGCGCAGTCCAACGTAATGAGCCGCTCAGTATACCGGGCACCCAGCTCGGGTGAACTGGCTGTATCGTATGTAACCAGCCGCACCCGCACGCCGTTGATCCCACCGGCGGCGTTAAGATCCTCGATGGCAATGTTAAAGGCGGCTTGCATGGCAAAACCGGTCAATACCGCACCCGGACGTGAGAGCGGCGCAAGTGCGCCAATCACAACCTCACGAGCATCTGCCAGGCTGTTGCGGGCACAACCTGTAGGCGTGGGTACCGGTGTAGCCGTAACGACCCGTTCGATAATGCGTGTGACTTCGACAAGTTGAGGAGATAGGGTGAGCGCCGGAGCATCTGCCTGAGCTGCCGGTGGTGCTGAACTGCAACTAGCCGACCAGATCCCAGCCAACAGCGCCAGCAGAGCGTAATGCAACTGCAAGAAAGAGGGTGATCGAGTAACCTGCACTTCCACCTCCAACGCGCTGGTGAGGTGAGTAAAGAGGATGCAAACAAACGCGCCAGGGGATATATGCGAGCACCAACCTCACAACTCGATGCACAGCGACTGCACACCTGCAGAGTCGTATGATCCGTGCTGCAATGAGCACTGTTACGTTCTTACCTTACGAGAAATACAGTATAACACCAGGCGAAGTTTGATGCAAACCAGCCTGCACCAACCGGGTGCGTCCAGGATTAGGGGCGAAGCGCGCAAGCATTCCGGGAAAGGGCCAGAGATGCTTTGGTTGTCCAACGCGCTTGCGGCCCTTTCCCGGAATGCGAGTTCCAGCGGGTAGGGGCTCTTCTGCTGCCCGCCCCCAATTTCGGACACACCCGCACCAACCAAAAAGACGCTCCTCCAAATAGTCTTGCTTTGCCGTTAAGGGTAAAGGGCAAATCGTAAGATGCCAGCTTACCCTCCAAATTATGCGACAGCTTTTGACATGCCCAGGGCCCGATGCTATACTCGCACACAGATACCGCACCGGATGCATACAGCTTAGCGCGAAGGGGGACACTGCTGTGACTATGCCTGCCTGCCGTTTCTTATGGCTCTCCATCGTCTTGACCGTCTTGTTGATGGCCGCCTGCGCTGCCCCTGTGGCGGCGCCGTCCCCGGCAGCCCCTGCCGCTCAGGAGACGACTGTAATCAAACTGGCGGCCAATCCCTGGTCGGCTTCCCAGCTCAATGCAGCCGTTGCCAAAGCGCTCATCGAGGAGCACCTGGGGTATCCGGTGGAGATCGTGGCAATCGATGAAAATGCCCAGTGGCCGGCGCTCTCGTCCGGCGACCTCCACGCCAGCCTGGAGGTTTGGCCGTCGGGGCACGCCGCCAACATCGCCGAGTATATCGAGAACCAGCAGACCGTAGAAAATGGCGGGCCGTTGGGCCCCATCGGTAAGATCGGTTGGTACATTCCTACCTATCTGCTGGAGGAGCACCCTGAACTTGCCACCTGGGACGGCTTTACTACACCCGAAGCCGCCGCCCTCTTCGCTACCGCTGAAACAGGCGATAAAGGCCAGTTCCTGGCCGGCGACCCCTCGTGGGTGCAATACGACGCCGACATAATCAGGAACCTGGGTATGAACTTCGAGGTAGTCACCGCCGGCTCAGAAGACGCCCTGCTGGCGGCGCTCGATGCCGCATACAGCCGCGAGCAGCCAATCCTCTTCTACTTTTATACACCCCATTCGGTCTTTGCGCGCTATGATCTGACCGAAGTACAACTCCCGGAGTACAGCGACGAATGTTACGCCGAGGCCGAAAGCGGCGGCGTGGCCTGTGACTACCCAGAAGATGTACTTTTCAAGATTTTCTGGGCGGGGCTACGCGAGGCTGCGCCGCCTGTGCATACTTTTCTCAGCAACATGAACTACGACACTGAAGCGCAGATCAGCATGGTGGCAGCGGTCGAGGTCGAAGGTAAGAGCATCGACGAGGCAGCCCAAGAGTGGATCTCGGCCAATGAGTCGATCTGGAGCACCTGGCTGCCGCAGTAGCGCAATGTTTTGGGGCATAGCACATCGCTCAGACAGTTTTGATAGAAGGCAGAGAAGCGAGGCTTTTTCAAAAAGCCTCGCTTCTCTGCCTTATCCGCCGGTTCTCATCCTCGCTATTCAAGGGAGTAATGAAGGGAAAGGAGTGCTGTGGTCGCCAGCTATCTGGATACGGTCCGCCGCTTTAACCGCACGATCCGCCTCTATCTGTTTGCCACGGCCCTGATGGGCTTTACCTATGACGGTGGCATCTATGCAGTGATCTTCAACCTCTACTTGCTGCGGCTGGAGTACGGCCCGGCGTTTGTGGGGCAGGTAAACGCAGCCGGTATGTTTGCCTTTGCCATCAGTGCCTTCCCGGCCGGCGCCCTGGGTGACCGCTTCGGTAACCGCTCCATGCTCTTGGCCGGTCTGTGGACCATGTTTGGCGGGAGCTTCTTGTTGGCGTCGGTCGAAAGCGGGCCGCTGCTACTGCAAACCGCCGGGCTGATGGTTGCCTATATCTTGCTAAATGTGGGACTTTCATGCTACTTTGTCAACAGCGTTCCCTATCTCATGAATATCACTGGGTCGGATGAACGCACCGCGGCCTTTTCGGTGCAGTCGGCGCTCATCTCGCTGGCGGCTTTTGCCGGGAGTTTGATCGCCGGCTTTTTGCCGGGCTACTTTGCCTTGCTCTTTGGCCACACGCTCGACCAACCTGCACCCTACCGTTATCCTCTCTGGCTGGCGAGTATCCTCTTTACCGCGGGGATCTGGGCTATCGCCGCCGGTCGCCCGGCCACCGTCCAGCCGGCCAACAGCCCGGCTGTTACAGTCGAGTTACCGGCTGTATCCGGTCGCTCGATATGGGGGCTGATTGGGGCGTTGACCTTGATCCGGCTGCTGCTCATCAGCGGGTCGGCTGTGGCCATGATCTTCTTCAATGTCTATATGGATGCTGGTCTGAGCGTACCCACGGCGCAGATTGGCATCGCCATCTCGATTGGGCGTCTGTCAGCAGTGCCGGCCGCCCTGCTGACACCGCTCCTGGCCGCACGCATGGGGAATGCGCGGGTGACGGTGCTGGCGTCGCTGGGCGTGGTGCTCTGCCTTCTGCCGTTGGCGCTGGCGCCAGTCTGGTATGCAGCGACACTTGGCTACATTGGCGCCATTGCCATGAGCTCGGTGCGCTATCCCGCCTTTATGGTCTATACGATGGAGATTGTTCCGGCGCGGTTTCGATCGGTGGTGGCGGGCGCCAGCGAAATGGCGGCCGGGCTCAGCTTTGCATCTTCCTGTACGCCCGCCGGCGCCAGAGTATGAGTGAGCCGTAAGAGTGCATTTCGAACGACACAGCGGTGCAATGCACTTGACAAGTGCGTGGCGTCTGGTGCGTGCATCGCACCTTGTAGGTGCAACGCACGTTTTCGTCCTTTTTCGTCCTGGCTGTATCGTCGTCCATTGCCGGGCAAATGTCAACAGAACCTAGCGGCCCATGCGCGGGTCGAGAGCGTCGCGTAGCCCATCGCCCATCAGGTTGAAGCCAAGTACAACCAGCATGATCGCCAGACCGGGAAAGACCACGATGTGGGGCACCGACAGGATATAAGTGCGCCCCTTTTGCAGCATGTTGCCCCATTCGGGCACATCGGGCGGGGCGCCCAGGCCGAGGAAGCCCAGCGCAGCCGACGCCTGGATCGCCACCGCAATTTGCAGCGTAGACTGGACTACAATCGGCGCAATGGTATTGGGCACCAGATGAAAGAGGAGAATGCGCCAGTTGGGAACACCAATGGAGTGGCTGGCGGTAATAAAGAGTTCCTCTTTGATCGCCAATGTGGAGCCACGCATGAGCCGCGCATAAATTGGGATGGAGACCACACCGATGGCGATCATGGCGTTGTTGAGGCTTGGCCCAAACGCAGCCACCATCAGGATCGCCAGCAAGATGCTGGGAAAGGCGAGCATCACATCCATGAGCCGCATGATCACCTGGTCGGTGCGACCACCCACATAACCAGCAATCAGCCCCAATGGTGCGCCAACGACCACGCCGATACCCACAGCGATCAGTCCCACAGTCAGCGAAAGGCGTGCGCCATACAGCAATCGCGACAAGAGATCACGGCCGAGTTCATCCGTGCCCAGCCAATGGTTGGCAGTGGGTCCCTGCCGCGCCAGGCTGAAATTGGCCTGATCCACAGGGTAAGGCGCTACCACTGGTGCAGAAAAACTGATGATCAGAAAGAGTACAACAATCAATGCACCCAACACAGCCCCTGGGCTCCGAGCCAGCCGGCGCAGGGTGAGTCGCAGGTTCGAGGTGGGGCGGCGAGGTGCGCTCAAGAGCGGTGCCCTGCCGGCGGCATCGGCGGTGGCGCTCATGCCGGTGGCTCCTGTTGGTTAGGTGTAGCGAATGCGCGGGTCGAGGTAGGCATAGAGCATATCCACGATGATATTGACCAGAACAAAACCCACCGTGATCACCAGCACCGCACCCTGGATGACAGGATAATCGCGGTAGCTGATGGCATCCACCAACAGGCGGCCGATGCCCGGCCAGGCAAAAACCGTCTCGGTGAGCACAGCACCCCCAAGCAGCGTGCCAAATTGTAGACCCACGATCGTCACAATAGGGATCAAGGCGTTGCGCAGGCCGTGCCCGTAGGTGACCACCCATTCAGAAATCCCTTTGGCCCGCGCCGTGCGGATGTAATCCGCCCTGAGCACTTCCAACATGGAGGCGCGTGTCATGCGCGCCTGGATCGCCATGGAATTCGCCGCCAGCGCCAACGTCGGCATGATGAGGTGCCGCCAAGTGCCGCTGCCTGTTGGTGGCAGTACCGGCCCACTCAGCCCCAACCAGTTGGGCAGCGCCAGTGCAAAGAAGATGATGAGCATCAACCCCAGCCAGAAGATGGGCATAGAAACCCCTACCAGCGCCAGCGTCATGCTCACAGCATCGACCCAAGT
>QEUW01000048.1 GCA_003577005.1 Chloroflexota bacterium
GACTTTCTGAAAACCCGCGGTTCTCACTGATTTGCCCGACCCTTGAGAATCCTGGGCTATTGTGAATACCTCTTGACACAAACATAAAGCCGAAATAGAGAAGGAACCGATAACTCTATGGGTGCATTGACAACCGCCGCTCTCGGCAAGAACTCTTTGCGCGTCACCAATTTCGGCCTGGGGACTGCGCCGCTCGCCAACCTCTATAACACCGTCGCCGAGGCGGATGCCATCGCCACAGTGCAGGCAGCCTATACCAGCGGCATACGGCTCTTTGACACGGCGCCGCTCTACGGCCTGGGCGCCAGTGAAGAGCGCGTGGGCAAGGCGCTCAAAGACTTTCCACGTGATAGCTACGTCATTTCGACCAAAGTGGGCCGCGTGCTCCACGCCGACCGGAGCGGCTTTGTCTTCGACTACTCGCGCGACGGCGTGTTGCGCAGTCTGGAAGGAAGCCTCCAGCGTCTGGGGATGGACTACGTAGATATTCTCCACATCCACGACCCGGATGATCACCAGCTCGAGGCGCTAGAGACAGCCTTTCCTACGCTGGCCCAGTTGCGCAGCCAGGGGGTGATCAAGGCCATCGGCGCGGGGATGAACCAGTGGCAGGCGCTCGAGCACTTCGCCCGCAACGCCGATTTTGATCTCTTTCTGCTGGCCGGGCGCTATACCTTGCTCGAACAGACTTCGCTGGGTTTTCTCCAACTGTGCCAGGAGAAGGGCATCGGCATCTTTCTGGGCGGCGTCTACAACAGCGGCATCCTGGCGACGGGTCCCGGGCCGGGGGCCAGGTACAACTATCGCGAGGCGCCAGAGCCGATCATACAGAAAACGGCAGCCATCAAAGCGGTCTGTGACCGGTACGGTGTGCCGCTCAACGTGGCTGCGCTCCACTTTGCCCGCGCCCACCCGGCGGTGACGGCGCTCGTCGTCGGCGCCATCTCGCCGGCTGAGGTGCAGACGAATCTGCACGCGCTGGAGCGTGTGGTTCTGCCTGCGCTCTGGCAGGAGTTGCGAACCCAGGGATTGATCGAGACCGCTGCGCCGTTGCCAGGATAATACTCAAGTGGGTTGCCCGCATGTAAGCTTTGAAAATAGTAGACCACCAGCAGTAACACAGATACGATAGGGGCGCTGGCGTTGCCCACGGCAGGTTCGTGGGTTGTCGGCTACGGGGCGTCTTTGCCCTATGTTTGTAGTTCTGGATTTGCCTACCTTACGGCTTGTTCTAGTACCTTTGGGGGAGTAATGACGCTGCATTTGTCTATGGCTGAGGCGAATCAGTTGGGCTATGCTTGTGTCCATGATACTGCTCTATCTCGCCTTGGCCTATCTGGCAGGCATTGCCCTTGGAAGGCTGGCATGGTCAGCTGGCTGGCTCGATTGTACATGGCCAGACGGGCTCTGGGTGGTGCCGCTGGCATTACTGCCGCTGTTGCCCACGCTGAACAGCCTACCCTTTTTTCGCCCGCGCCCAATCCCCTTACGCTGGCCGCGTGAGGCCGGTTTTGTTACGCCGCGCAGCGGCCCCTCGCCTGCGTTGATCATCGCACTGGGTGTCTGTCTGTTGATTGGCGTCCTCCGCTATGCTAGCCACCCGCTCGAACCCTGTTGGACACCGGCGGATCTGGCCTATTACAACCTGCCCGCCGACCAGGCGTTTGATTCCGCTGCGCCCCTTGTTACTATCACCGGGTATGTGAGCAGCTATCCACTCGTGTCCGACACCAAACAGCGAGTGGAGGTGGCAGCAGAACAGGTAGAGGTGGATGGTACTGCACAATGGGTACAGGGTCAATTGCGCTTAAACACGAATATCCGCCAGCGCTACCGTTATGGGCAGCCTGTACAGCTGGTGGGCCGGCTTGTGACGCCACCGGTATTCGAAGATTTTTCTTACCGGGAATATCTGGCGCGCAAAGGCATCCATAGTCTGCTCTACAGCGCCCGCATCGAGGAACTGCCCGGTTCCAACCGCGGCCACCCGTTATTGCGAATGCTCTATGCCTTTCGTGCGCACGGCGAGGCATTGCTCAACCGGCTGCTGCCAGAACCATATGCCGGGCTGGCCAATGGCATGTTGTTGGGAATCGAGTCTGGCATCCCGGATGATCTGTATGAGCAGTTCAATCTAACGGGAACAAGCCACACGATCGTCATCTCCGGCAGCAATGTTGCCGTCATCGCTGGCCTGTTTCTGGCGTTTGGGCAGCGGTTGTTTGGTCACAGACATGCTGTGTGGCCGGCGCTGATCGGTATTGGCTGTTATGCGCTGCTCGTCGGCGGAGATGCAGCAGTCCTGCGAGCCAGTCTGATGGGTGGGCTTTGTGTGGTAGCGATTGCGCTGGGGCGGCGCAGCACCGCTCTCGTCAGTCTGGCGGCAGCTTGCTGGGTCATGACGCTGGTCAATCCATTGACACTCTGGGATGTTGGTTTTCAATTGAGCAGCGCCGCCACAGCAGGCCTGATCCTCTTTACGCCGGGGATCGAAGCTGCGTTCAAGCGGCTGTGGTCGAAGGAGCCTGACGGCCTGCTGCCGCCCATCCGTGAATCGGCAGCGGGTCAGTTGGCAGTTGCCGCACGTGGGTTGATGCAGGGGCTGCTAGTCGATAGCCTGATCACCACGATTGCGGCCAATGTGACGACATTGCCGCTGGTGATCTACTATTTTGGGCGCTTGAGCGTTGTCAGCCTCCTGACAAACCTGGTGATCGCACCGGTCCAACCTTTCATCATGCTCTGGGGTACGCTGGGGCTCGTCACCGGTGTGCTCGGTTTGTCATGGGTGGCCTGGTTGATCTTGCTGGTGCCGTGGCTGTGCCTGGTTTGGACGGTCATGATGGTCAAGTGGACGGCAGCGCTACCTGGGGCGAGTCTGGAGATCAGTGGGTACAATGAGTGGGGATTGCTCCTCACCTATCTGCTCCTTGCCGGCCTCTACTGGTGTGAATCGCCACGCAGGTGGGTCCAACACGGTCTGAACTGGGTACGTACCCGCTGGCAGGACCATGTGCTGGGCTCAAGCGCCGCTGGGGCAGTCGGCGTCGGCTGTATCCTCATCTGGCTCGGCGTGTTCTCGTTGCCGGATGGAAGGTTGCATGTTTACTTTCTCGACATCGGCCAGGGGGACGGCATCTTGATCCAGACACCTTCGGGCCGGCAGGTGCTGATCGACGGTGGTCCCAGTCCGGAACGGCTTTTCAACGAACTGAGCCAGGTGATGCCCTTTTGGGATCGCACCATCGATATCGTCGCTGTGACCAATCCAGACAAGGATCATATGGATGCCCAGGTTCAGTTGCCGGCTCGCTTTCAGGTCACAACTGCGTTACAGACCGAGGCCACAGTGGCCAATCCCGATGCAGACCTCTGGCGGGCCACGCTGAACGCCACCGGTGCCGAATTACAGTTACAACATCAGGGCGGCTGGATCGACCTGGGCGATGGCGTGGCGCTGTGGGTCTTGTGGCCTCCGCCGGAACTCTTCACCCGTGACCAGACGGACGAACAGTTCTTTGACAACGAGAACTCGCTGGTGATGAAATTGACCTATGGCGATTTCAGCGTCTTGCTCACCGGCGACGCCGGCATTCCAGCTGAATTTGCGATGATCGCTGGCGATGCTCCCGTGGCTGCCACGGTGCTCAAAGTAGGCCATCATGGCAGCAGCGGCAGCACCAGTGCCCCCTTTGTGCGCGCCGTCAACCCGCAACTAGCCGTGATCCAGGTGAGCGCAGACAACACGTACGGTCACCCTCACCAGGAAGTGCTGAACAATCTGGCGAGGCGCACTGTCCTGCGCAATGACTTACATGGGCGCGTTCACATCTATAGCGACGGCCAGCAGCTGTGGCTTGACACAGAGAACAATTCGCTGATCCTCAACTAGCCTGCTCAATGAGCTTGAGCGAGAATTTCCACTCCCGTACCTCCGGCGCAACAAGTTCTACTGGGTCCGCCGTCAGGGCTTGCAGATCAGCAAGAATCGCTCTGGGTTCTGAGGTGGAGACAGGCGAACTCCGCAATTGAAAGACCCTCCGGCGCCGTCAGGTCACGATAGACATAGGTGGCGTGGGTATAAACATGGCGGATCAAACCGTGAGCCGGATGCGGAGATGCGGGGTGACGCTCAGTTGCCATGTTCCTGGAAAGACAAGTAAGCGCCCGGGCAAGGGCAGCTTGAAGTTCGTGTTTTTCGGCATGGGTCAGCCGGGGTTTGACAAAGGCAGCGGCAAGTTGGTTGGCAATCTGCTCCTCCTCGGCCAGGTTCGAACCAAAGCGACCGTACCGATGGCGCAGGTGGTGGCCCACCTCGTGGGCAACCAGCCAGGGTATGAGAAGTTCCAGAAAACGCACCACGGCATCGTTGTTGTCAAGGTTCAACACCGAGCGATAGAAGAGTAATTCGAACTTGCCGCGTGGCAATTCCGGGTCGGGTGCGGACAGGTAGATATGCCCATCTGCTAAACTATAATAGCAGAGCAGCGCCTCACCCGCCCGCAATTCGAGCTTGGGGTCAATCTGCACCTGTCTGGCCGTTAACTCGGTGCGCAGGTCGCGCAGCGCCTGATGTCCTACCTCGAAGAGATGGGTCTGCTTACTTCTCATTTCTTCCTCAAGCACGTTGATCCGAACCATCTAACAAGCGTCCCAAGCTGTGAAAGGTACGCATCGCGGTGACAGATTGTTCCTGCAACAACGTTTGCCGCTTGTGTAGATACGCCACCAGCTCAGGGCTGTTCAACTCTGCGGCAAGGTAGCGAAGATCACCAAGCCAACGGTTGAGGACCTCAATCCCCCAGCTAAACCCTTCGTGAATCACCCACTCAGCGGGCGACTGCTCAGGAGCTTTGCGGCGTTCGGCCTCCGACAGAAAGTAAGAGGGCGTCTGGTTGCGCAGGTCCTTGAGCCAGCCAAAGAGGTCGTTGTACATCTGGTGCCAGCAGCCGAGCTTGTCATAGAACGCTTGCCATCTGTCAAAGAGGTAGAGTGCGTCGTATCGGTAACTTATTGCTGCCAATGGGATCTTGCCGCCGACCACCTTCTTGCCCGCGACTTCTTGAAAAGTGGGTAGATCAATTTGACTCAGACCGGCATCGCGCACCGCATTCTCGGCCGATTGCAGGCAGATCGACCGGAACAGGCGCCAGAAGGGATGACCGTGGGCGAAATAGGTGTGGTAGACCCCGTGAAAGTGCATGTGAAAGAGACCTGACACGGGCAATAACTGGCGCTCGACGGTGCTGTGCCCATCCATCACATTATCGATCATGCGAATATAATAGTAGCCATTGATCGAAGAGTAGATGAGATCGGCCTGAAAGTCCAGATCAGGGGCAGGGCGTAGCGTCTGCTCCATCCACCAGGGCAATAGCAGCATGGGGAATGCAAGCGGGTGTTGAAAGTAATCGCCCGGACGCTCCGTGCCGGCCAATCTTTTGACCCAGCGCTCGGTCTGTTCAGCAATATGTGGCGCCTCCTGGCGTATATCACTCAGCATCCGCTCTACGGCCTGATCGATAAGCTGGCGAATGGTTTGGGTATACACGGCAATCCTCATCACAAGTCAGAGCGGGGGTAAGTATACGGAAATTTCCCGATATTGACAGCCAGACAGCCCTTATTGTATAAAGTAGCCCCCGGCACCCATGTGCATTGTAACCGATAGTATCCCCCTCTTTACCACACTGGAGGTGCAATGGCAACTCTCCAAGAAATTGCAATCAAGATCATCTCTGATGATGTCTTTGCCCGGGCTTTGCTGGCAAATCCCGAACAGGTCTTGCGCGCTGAAGGCATCGAGCCGACCCCTGAGATGATCGAGGCAATCAATGGTATCGATATCGAGGAACTTCGCACCCTCACTGCCGCCTTTACGGATGAAAGCAAGGCCATGTAGAGACGACCGTTATGAGCAAAGATGTGGATGTCATTGTGGTGGGTGCGGGGCCAGCCGGCAGTACGGCTGCGGCAGTGTTAGCCCAACGCGGGCTGCAGGTTCTGCTCCTTGACCGTGAGCAGTTCCCTCGCCCAAAACCATGTGGCGATGTCGTTCCCCTGGGCTCTTTTGTCGAGTTGGATAAGATCGGTCTGCGTGCGTTTGATAACAACCGCTTCAACATACACCAGATTGTACTCCAGGGTGAAGAGACAACCGGGCGCAAATTTAGCCTGGCCCAACAGCAAGCGTTGAGCACCTGTGTCGTATCTCGCGCCTCGTTCGACCAGGCGATCTTCGAGTATGCCCTTGCCTGTGGGGCTGAGTTCCGCGCGGTCAGCGTAAAGGGCCCCATCCTGGCTGGCCCCCAAGTTGTCGGCGTCTCTGGGACAGCGGGACGCCGGGATGTGCAACTGCGAAGCAGCATTGTGATCGGCGCTGACGGCGCCACCTCCGCGATTGCCCGTGCGCTCGGCGGCCCGGCGCGGCAGGACAGCCAGTGGGCAGTGGCGATCCGTGGCTATATCGACACAGACACAGAGTTGGACAACACCATTGAACTTGCCTTTCTCGACCATCTCCAGCCGGGTTACGCCTGGTTTTTCCCCATGGCGCGGCATCGTGCAAACGTTGGCGTGGGCATGCGCACAGACTTTTACAAACGCCAGCACCGGTCGCTGCGGGATCTGTTGGCCGGCTACCTCGCTCTACCTCAGAACGCACGGCGCATCGGACGCAACCGGGTCGAAGAGGCGCAATCCTGGCCGGTGCCGCTCTTTCGTTTCGAAAAGCAGCGCGTTTTCGATGGCGCCCTCCTGGCCGGTGACGCCGGAGGGTTTGTTCATCCTATCACCGCGGCCGGCATCTATCCCGCCATCATCACGGGCAAATGTGCAGCAGAAGCGGCCCTCCACGCCCTCGCCGCCGGGGATCTCTCCCAGGCAGGGCTGGCGCGGTATGATGTACTGTGGCACGAGGCATTGGCCGCCGATTTTAAACCGGCAGTCACTGCCAGCAAGTTGTCCACCGTCTTTCCACATCTGGTCTCGGCTGCCCTGCTCTTGTCTAAGGCCAAGGAGGAATTGCCGGGCGGCGCCGAAACTTCGTTCCCGTTTGCAAGCGGGAAGTTCTGATTCGGTTATAGCTGGCGGGTGGCGACGATGCGTGATGCCTTGCCCGTCGCGCCACGCACGATCTCATCTTGCCATTCTATTGTGATCGGGGGTGGCAGCGCGCCTTGCCGTTCGAGCGCGCTACGCACCATAGCAATCAGCGCCGGCTCGTCGATTACACCTGGCGTACCGCTGAGGCACAGACGAAGCTGCTCACCTTCCTGCACCACCTGCCACCCCTGCACTGGCGTCGCATCCAGAATACGGTAAAAGACCATGGGATGCGTGGCGACTGTCCCGCTATCTTGACCGGGAAAGCGCAACACCTCCTCCAGGCGCCCCTGGATGTTCTCGATCAATGCAAAGGCGCAGCCACACGGGCAGGGCGTGGTGGCGAGCCGCACACTGTCGCTCAATTCGTAGCGGATCAACGGCAGGGTGTAATTGAAGAGCACCGTCAGCAGCACCTTCTCGCCGTAGACACCGGATGGAACTGGACGGTTCTGCCGGTCAACCACTTCAAAGATCACCAGATCTTCGAAGAGATGCAGCCCGCAGTGGGAGGTGCATTCCACGGCAAAGGTGCCGCCTTCGCTGGCACCATACTGGTTGAATACGGTCCCCGTACCCCAAACTGTCTCGATGCGCTGGCGCAGTTGAGGAGTCAAGACCTCGGCGGAACTGACGATGCGCGCTGGCGCGATCCGCAATCGCCCGGCCCGTTGTTCCTCGGCCAGGATGCCCGCCATGGATGCGTAGGTCGCCAGTACTGCCGGTTGCCACCGATTGAGTTGCTCGACAATCGACTCGAGCGGCTCGCCCACATCCACCCGCAGCATGGGCAGCCACGAACTGCGGACCGTCGAGCCGATCAGCGCCGAGATGTGCCAGGCTGTCGTGGAAGCCACCACTGCCAGCTTGGGCCGCTGGATCATCCCCGCCAAAGAGCCAATATGCCGCTCATAACGGGTGAAGGAGGCCAGTACCGTGGCCCATTCGTGGGAATTGTAAAGGATCGGGCTAGAGTTTCCGGTTGTGCCGGAGGTAGCCGTCACGACGTAGCGACCCAGGAGCGGTTGTGGGCCACGTCCGCTGCGAATATGTTCGGTGACCAGTTCGCGGCGCACGGCGCGGTCCGTCACGATCTCGTCGAAGAAGTCGTGCAACAGCGTTTTGGTCAGTACGGGGAGATCCTGTAGCGGGTGGTGAGCAAGGCCCCGGTGAAACCGCTGATAAAAGGGGGAATGCGCATACGCGTACGAACGCAGCCGTTGTAGTGCCTGTGTTTGATACGCATCAACCTGCTGGCGTGACCACTGTTCCTGGCCACGTAGCCGGCGCAGCGCCAACAACATACCGGCAATGTTGCGATAGGTCGCCAGGCGCCCGGTTCCCAAGGTGGCCATCTTGACTTGCGCGTTCATATTCGCTATGATATGCCGGAATCAAAAACAGCGCAACCTGAGCTTTTTGAGAAGCTCACCCTCGTCTGATTCTGTTGTCTTGTTCACAACTGCGTTCGGTCAAGTAGACCGATTGCCATGTCCCAGTCCATTGATGCTCCCCGTAAGTGAACAAGATCAACTCTTCACCCATTACGTTGCTCGACCTGTCCCGATTGCACGTGGAAGTTGCTAGAAAGGAGAAAGTCATGCTACGTCTGGTTCGTCCTTCTCTGTTCGTCGCGTTGGGTCTGGCCGTCATCTTGACCGCCGTGCTGATGAGTGGCATGTGGCAGAGTTCGTCCGCTGCTCCGTCCGCAGCTATCGCGGCGGAGGTCGGCGTTGCACCGGTCGGCCGGAATGCCGTAGAATTTGTCGGCATTGTCGATCAGGATGGCCTCAACTTTTCCTACTATGGATACCTGACTTACATCGCCGGCATCACCGACACGCTGCTCTTCACCGACCCGATCTCGCGCACCGAGGCGACGGCGCGCTTTACTTTTTATGGCGCAGCCAATATGACGGGGCGCGCCATCGTTGACAACCTCTTCAACCTCAACGCCTCGGGGGTTATCACCTACTATTTCGATGAAACTCAAGGGGCAGACTTCGATGATCCATCGTCGTTTACGCGCGGCATCGCCATTGCCAGTGCTACAACGCGCTTCCAGAATGTGCTTGTTGTCATCTCGCCAGATAGGGGCATTGCGAATGGTGTGGCTGAATTGACGCAGACCTCGACCACGCCCTTTGAACTGGCTGGGCAAAGCCACCAACTGGGGCGCAACCTGATGCAGCAGCGGTTCACCTATAGCGGCTTTGGCACACGGTTGGAACCGACCATCCCACGCGCCGAGATCGTCATCGCCGCCAATGGGGAGGTCACTGGCCTACCCTCCTTGCTGCCCTTGATAGAGGCTGGAGCCCCCTAGGGTTCGCCGCAGCAAGTCCAGGCCAAATCAACAGGGCCTCGGCTACAACGTCCCCGGTGGTTCCAGAACTGCCGGGGACGTTTTGCACCTGGTCCGGGTTTGCCGGATGCAGCTCCCGCAGGTACGGAGAAACGTTGGCGCGCTATGCCCACTCGCATGGAATACACCGGCATACCGCTGAGTAGGTCTACTGCTGTCACTCGCCAGCGCCGAGCAGATCCTGCCCCATGCGAAAGTTTCCCGCCATCAGCCCGCCATCTACAACCAGAGTCGCACCGGTGATCCAGGCAGCGTCGTCCGAAGCTAGAAAGAGGGCCGCTTTTGCCACATCTTCGGGCAAACCCACACGCCCCAATGGATACCAGCGCGCCAACTTGTCGAAGATAGCTGGGTCCTTCTGCCGGATTGGTTCCCAGATCGGCGTCTGGATGGTGCCCGGGCAAATGACATTGGCGCGTACACCATAGCGACCATATTTGACGGCCATATTTTTGGTCAGGTTGATCACACCGGCTTTGGCGGCGCTGTACGCTTCTTCGCCCAAACCGGTAAGGCCGTTCACTGATGAGATATTGACGATAGCTCCCGAGCGCCGGGCAATCATTCCCGGTAAAAGCGTCTTGGCGCAGAGAAAGACGCTCTTGAGCACAATCGCCAGGTTGCGATCCCATGTCCCCTCCTCCAGGGTTAGGATGTCATCCCCTTCGGCGATGGCGGCATTATTGACCAGGATGTCGACCTTCCCGTACACCTCTGCGGCGCGGGCACCCATCGCGGCTACCGCTGTGGCGTCGGCCACGTCTACCGGTATAGCCAGTGCGATACCGCCGGCCGCTTCGATCATCTGCACCGTGGCTTGGGCGCGTGCATCGTCGCGGTCGGCGACCACAACCCGAGCACCTTCACGGGCAAAGCGCCCGGCAATCGCCTGGCCGATCCCCGAACCCCCACCCGTCACCAAAGCCACCCGATCCTGAAGTCGCATACGATTTTCCTTGGTTCCCCTCTTGATATCTGAGTTGGACCAGCCAAAACCAAAGTCCATTCGGCGAGGGCATAGAGGCTGGTCTCCGTGGTCTCTGCGTCTTCTCTACGCCCCTTCTGTGAACGTTTTGTTCAAACACGCTCTGTGCGGCTCCGCAGGAGGGTCAACTTGAATTCGTGCTTGTAGTAGTCATCCTGCGGCTGGAGCCAGTGATGCCGGGCAATGGCGCGGCTGCATGAACCATAGGCAGCAACCGTGATGGGATGGCGGCTGGCAATCACGCGCAGCCGGTCGAGCACCGTCTCGAGCACTGCACCTGTAAACGGTGTAAAGAGAAAAAAGAATGTGCCGTCGTTGAGATCGGCCAGCCGTACATCCGCATTGACGAATGTAACACCCTCCACTTGCAATTCGGCGGCGCGTTGCCGGGCGTAGCGACTGTACGCAGGTTCGATCTCCACACCCGTTGCCGCCACACCTGTTAAGAGATGGACGAGAAAGACCACCTGGCCCAGACCAGAGCCCAGATCATAGAAATGGTCATTCTCTCCCAAACTGGCCCGGTCGACCAATTCCAGGATGGCGGGGGCCGGCGTCCGCTCCAGATGGACCATTTCAGGCATGCGCACTCCCTCTTCGGGCGGGATCGGCTCGCTTTCCAGGACCCCGCGCACAAGCACATCCAACCCATCAGGGGCTAGATGGGGCTGTCCAGGGTGACCCGCACGGTAAGACGTGCAGCGCTCCAACTCCTGCCGAAGTGTCGCCCCACGCCACAGACCGGCCCGAATTTGGCGACGCGCTTCAGAAAAGAACGCCTCGTTGATACGCAGGCATCCCTGCTCCAACCTGGCTGTCTCCTGATGAAGCGCTGCGATCTCGGGATCGTGGCAGCGTGCACGGGCCAGTTGGCGCACAAAGGCCGCGAATGCCACTGCCTGCGCACGCCGTTGGAAGTTGGCCGCCTCCCAGAGCGCTGGATCAGAAAGAAAGTGGAGATATTCGGCCTGCAACTGACTAACGTTCATGAGACCACCGGCGCGCCCCGTCTCTAAACAAATTGGCTCTAAACAAATTGGCTCTAAACAAATTGGAGGTCACCGCCTACAACAATTCAAGTATAGAGGATCAGCGAACTTGGTGCAAAGCGACCTCTCTTCAGCTATTTGTTCTAGAGATCGATGATGAAAAGACCAACAAATGGAGCATAAAAGATCGCTCATTTGACGCATTACAGCGGGCGGATTTCCCGGTAAAGTAAATCTACCGATGCGGGCTGTAATGAAGCTCTTTTCACAGACTAGAGGAGGATGTATGGACAGGTTTCATGAACGCCAATTCAAGGGAGGGACACACGAGAACGGGCGCGAAGCGCGCCGGTTTCGGGCGTTAGCGTTGAAAGAGAGAGGTTGGACACAAGCTAGAATAGCCGAAGAACTCGGCGTCACCCCAGGTGCGGTCAGCCAATGGCTAAAACGAGCCCGTGAAGAAGGGCGTGAGGCGCTCTTGACCCGCAAAGGTGGTGGCCCCAAGCCACGCCTGCAAGAGGAGCAAATCCGACGGTTGCCAGAACTGCTGGCGCGTGGGCCCCAGGCGTACGGTTTCCGTGGCAATAGTTGGACTCGCTCGCGGATCATCGCGGTTATCCACCAGGTCTATGGTGTCCACTTTAGCCACGGTCACATTGGGCGGATCATGCGCCGGGGTGGCATTCGCCTACGCGCATCGATGCACCAGCACTGATACAGGTTCGGGGCTATGCCTCGGCTGCCTGAAGGGTTTGGCCGGTACGCTGCCGTACATAGACCTGGGTAAATTCGGCTCCAAAGAAAAGGATTTGAGCTGAATAGTAGACCCAGATCAAGAATACGGCAAACGAGCCGGCCGCCCCATAGGCCGATCCCGCATTACTCAAGTAAAAGCTCAGTGCAAACTGGCCGACCGTAAAGAGCACCGCAGTGACCGCTGCGCCAAGCCAGACGTGGCGCCAGCTAATGTCTATATCAGGCAAAATCTTGAATATTGCGGCAATGAGTATCGTTATAACGACAAGCGAAATGACCAAATTGAGGATTGGCCAGAGCCAATCCACCCGCGGCAGCCAGGCCACCGTCGTACCGCTCAGCGTCGTCAGGACTGAACTCAAAATGAGGTTGGCCAACAGGAGTACGGCGATTCCGAGCACCATTGTAAAGGCCCAAAAACGTTTTTTGATGGTAGCCCAGATCCCAGCACCGGGTTCTGGCTCGACATCCCAAATTTTGTTGAGAGAATATTGGAGTTGGCTAAAGAGATTGGTCGAACCCCAGAGCAGGAGCAGAAAGCTCAAGATGCCCGCTACGCTAGCCAGTTCTGGCTGGCTGGCGTTTGCTAGGACTGTCTCTACAAATTGCGCCGCCTCGGTACTCACTACACTCTCGATCTGAGCCACCAGTTCGGCGCGGGCTGTCTGCCGGCCATAGAATATGCCGACAAGGACAACGACCAGTACAAGCAACGGCGCAAGCGAGACGACTGCATAGTAGGAAAGGGCAGCCGCCAACTGCGATACGTGATCTTCTTGCCATTCCTTTATGATTCCCTTGAGTAGTTGCCACATGGTTCTCTCCTCGAACCGCTTATAGCGGCCAATAATCTTCCCGGTCGGGCAAGGACCGTGCTTTACCAAGAACGGATGAGGAGTGCGCCTTCTTTTGTGCGCACTCCTCATCCGTTCTTATGTTGACTCACAAAGTGGAACAGCAGGAGAAGTAGATCCTGCTGTTGCCGAGGCTACTAACTGACAGCGTCTTTTGTCCGTTCCCAGCCATGACGCACGGCATCCTTGAAGTTTTCCCACGGGCTGTCCTTGTGGCGCTGATTCCAGTAGCGACGAGCTTCGGGCTCGATTGCTGCCCAGTCGCGGCCGGCATAGCGATCTTCAGAGGCCAGGCTATAGCCGTAACGATAAGCAGGTTCATACTGCTCGTAAGCGAAACCACTGTTAGCGTAATGTGTCTGGTAGTGGTTGCGGAAGGTATCCTGGTAGGCACCAAAGTCGCTGCCGCTTATCGGCTCTACATCGACTTCGGTACGGCGAGCGGTGTCCCGGATGGTTTCCGTGCGGTCACGGCTGTCTTTCTTGATGACCACTTCTTCCACCACTCGCGGCTGCTTTTCTACCACCGCCTCCTCGCGCACGGCATCCACTTCAAAGGTTTCTTCTTTGAAGGCAGTGCGGTCGGCAGTTGTGGCAGTGCGGTTGGCCGGGCGTCGCTCCACCTGCACATCTTCCTGGCGCAGACGAACCTGTTCTTCTACCGGCTCTTCAACCACACGCGTATGCACCCGCACACCACTTTGTACCTGCTGCTTGCCGATGCGGACATCTTCTTCGACCACGTCCACTTCGATCTCGCCGTCGGCGCCGGTGCGGCTGGTTCTTGTTTCATCCGCAAAGCTGGCCTGTTCACGACCTCGGTCACTCAACATATCCTCTGACGCACGGGTACGCCAACTTTCATCGGCACCTTCGCCGATCCCAGTCCAGCCACTCTGGCGCCACGAAGCGACGCGTTCATCGATGTCCACCGGGTTGTAGCGATCCATGATGCGCACGACATTGTCCGCCTGAGCGTCTGGCACCTGCGCAGTGACAAGCATGCTCCCTCGCCGGACCCCTTCCGCATAGTAACCGGCGTGTTCTTCAGGGATGCCGGCGTCAATCAACGCGCCAACCAAACCACCCGCCGCGGCGCCCACGCTGGCACCAACCAGCCCGGCAACAAGCGGGCCAGCAGCAATGACCGGGCCGATCCCGGGGATCGTCGCTGCGCCCAGGCTGAGCAGCGCACCGCCGACTCCGCCGACCGCAGCACCGGTAGCTGCGCCACCCGCGGTCGCCCCCCAATCGCTATCAGCATCTTCAAGGGTCGAACGATAGTTCCCCTCACGGTCACCGGCAACCACGCTAATCTGGTCGCGATCGATGCCGGCTTCGACAAGTGCCTGCACAGCGCGCTGTGCGTCGGTCAAGTCATCATACAAACCAACGACTGTTTTCACAATACACTCTCCTTTCGATAGCTACTGCTATCGAACCTACTTACTGGTACTATCCGGCGCAGCCAGCGACCTTCACGATTTGGCTTCTGCCGTCGCCGGCTCGATAACTACATCCTCACGGCGCAGTGTTACCTGCTCGGAGTGCTGGGTGTTGACTAACTTTTTGCTGATGTGGATCTCTTCACGCACGATGAGTTGTTTTTGTACCGCCAAGACCTCTTCAACCAGCGGAATGATCATCACATCTCCCTCGTAGCGAACTGGAGGACTTTCCCCTACCGGGCGGTTGACTACCACCCGTTTCACTTCGACCTCTTCAGCCCGTAGCGACACATCGACTGTTTCCACCTTCTCGTGGACCTGCTTCGAGATACGCACCGTATTGTCTTTGACCAGACGCTTCTGAACATCTAGCTCTTCGGCAATGACTGGAATCATCTGTTCAGCTTCGTCATCCGCCTGTGCAGCCAGTTCGGTCAGGCTAAGTGGAAGGGAGTAAGTGCCATTCGGGTGGGAGACAAGTAGAGCAGCCGGCACAATAACCTGACGCCCACCAGAAAAGGTCACCAGTACTTGCGGATTCTCTCCTTTGGTCTTGGGTAATGAGACAGCGGTGCCTTTTAGCCCTGTGCTATCGGTGACAGGTACAGGTTTATCAGGATTCATCGGCTCTGGGTTTGCTTTCATTTGACCACCCATTCGTTGCAATAGTTAACAAGGAAACGACAGACGGTGCAACAGGGTCAGCAGAGCCAAGCTTTACTAACGCTGTCTTACTCATGTCATACATCGGCATGAGACCCACCAGCCTCCATAGAGTACACATCTCAAGTTTAAGGGACTATCCATAACGGCATACTCTATAGTTATAGAGTTAGACATGGTATTGGAGGCGGCTGTCAAGCAAATTTGTACGTTCACTGGCAGTAGGCGCAATGGACGACGCGGTTGGACCGAACCTATACCCCAATTGTGCCTGTTTTGTAGTCAAGACCTATGGTCGAAATAAGAGATAGACGGTAGGATCACGAGAGATACGCTAATGCCTGCTATATCCAAGTTGCGACAGTTCCTGGTGAGAGAATGGAGGTTTTGATGCCAGGTGTGGCGGAAAAGCCTAACCGAAGTCGTATCAAATCGACATCAGCAGTTGATATCTGGTACGATGGCCGACCTACGCTCGGAACGTTGTTTCGTGGCCTTAAGACGGATTTTTCAACCTTGCTGCGTCTGGAAGTCCAACTGGCCCGCGTAGAGACTCGCGAAAAGCTTGATCACGCTATGCGACCCCTTGGTCGCGTAGTAGGGGGCGTTTCTTTGTTCTACACGGGAATTGTCGTGTTGATGATGAGCGCAGCGGTCGGTTATGCACTCTTTTTGCCCTTCTGGCTGGCTGTGTTGCTGATTGGTCTCTTTGTTCTGGTCGTCGGCGCGATGCTGATACAGGTGGGGCGCAAGCTGATGGGGCAGACAAGTCTTCTCCCGCGCAGAACGATTACGTCCATTCGTGCGGATGCGGCTATGTTCCGACGCCCCTTCGCCGTTGGCGCCTCCAGCTCCGTGCCGCTAGCGCCAGCTAGCGCCCCCAGGAGCCGGCGACCTCCCTCGACCAGAGAGAGCCAGACGAGAGATAGAGAGCAATCAGTAACAAAACGAGAGACGACAATGTGGCAAATTCTCAAGGAGACGGTCGACGGCTGGTTAGAAGATAACGCCAGCCAGTTGGCGGCTGCACTTTCCTACTACACGGCTGTTTCGATTGCCCCGCTGCTCGTGCTGATTGTGGTGCTTGTCGGTCTGGTCTTGGGTGGCCAGCAGGCGGTCGAGAGCCGATTACTGGCTCAAATGCGAGGCGCGATCGGGAACGAAGGAGCGCAGTTCCTGGAGGCGGCGCTCGAATCTGCCCAGCAGCCGACACTGGCAAGCCTGGCCGGTATCCTTAGCTTTATCGCACTGCTTTGGGGTTCTACCAATGTCTTTGCTCAACTTCAGAACTCCCTGAATGCGATCTGGAATGTTGAGCCAAAGCCAGGGCGGGGTATCTGGGGCACGATCCGTGACCGTTTTCTTTCGTTCACGATGGTGTTGGGGATCGCGTTTCTGTTACTGGTCTCGCTGGTCATCAGTTCAGTACTTGTGGTGCTGATCGACGCCGGGCAGGCCTGGCTGCCAGGGATCGATTGGCTCTGGCAGGTTGTAAATTATGTTGCCTCTTTTGTAGTCATTACGCTTGTCTTTGCTGCGATTTATAAGGTTTTGCCGGACGTTGAAATTTCCTGGCGTCATGTGTGGCTTGGCGCAGCCATTACTGCAGCGTTATTTATGATTGGTCAATTTGCCCTCAATTTGTACCTCGACAACGCCGGTACAACCTATGGCGCGGTTGGTTCGTTGGTAATATTTCTCCTCTGGGTCTACTACTCGGCGCAGATCCTGTTTTTGGGCGCCGAGTTCACCCAGGTGTACGCCCGTCACTATGGGGTCGGCATCCAGCCCGCGCCAAATGCTGTGCGTACAGAACCCACACCGGCGCAGGGGTAACAGAGTGAGGGTGGTGTAAATCCTAGCTTTGAAAGGAGACAATACGATGTTAAACCGTTTCAAACTTCCACGAAATGGATTCAAACTTCCCGGGTATGGGGTCGAATTTTCCCGGCGCGGCTTCAAACTCTCGCGACGCCGGACCTTGTGGGGCCAGATCAGCCACTTTGCAGAGCAAAAACCGTTGCTCTTTGTTGGCGCCGTGCTGGCTACCGTCTTTCTGCTGGTTCTCGTCATGCGCAGTCTGTTTGGCGAGAGCAACGACCGCTACCATCACTCAGACAACCAGGCAGAACGCTCTGCGGCCCGGATGGGCGCAACCGAGGAACAGGTAACGCGCTCGCAACCGTCGGCCACAGCGCTGCAATCTGGTGAGACTACCACGACGGGCGCAGCATACGGATTTGACCAGCAAAGCATCACCCCTGGATGATAAGAAAACTCTATGCAACTGGTCTACCGCAACCCAGTCTGGCCGAGTGAGTTTGCTGACCCATTTGTGTTGAAATGGCGGGGGGAGTACTATGCGTATGGTACAAGCAGCGTACTCCACCCTGCTGCCCCCGGTCATCGTTTTCCGGTATTGCATTCAACCGATCTTGTCCACTGGTCGCATGTGAGCAACGCACTGGCGCCTTTGGACCATTTGCCCCACGGCAACTACTGGGCGCCCGAAGTGGCCGAGCAGGATGGCCATTTCTATCTCTATTTTTCGGCCGGCGAGAGCCATGCCGATGAGACCCAGCGTCTATTCGTTGCTGTCGCCGACGACCCTCGTGGCCCCTTTCAGACTGTCGCACCCGTGTTGCCAGACGAGGGCTTTACAATTGACGCCCATCCCTTTCGTGACCCAGCGGATGGACGGTGGTATCTCTTCTTTGCCAAAGACTATTTCGATGAGCGGGTTGGGACGGGTCTGGCTGTGGTCCCGCTTGCCGAGAGCATAACTGCTGTTGCCGGGCCGGTTCAGCCGATTTTGCGCGCATCGGCCGACTGGCAGATCTATGAACGAGACCGCCAACTCTACGGCCAACGCTGGCCCGCCTGGCACACGGTAGAGGGGCCGTCGGTCGTCTTTCACGAGGGGCGCTACTACTGTTTCTACAGTGGCGGCGCCTGGCATTCGTTTGACTACGGGGTGAGTTACGGCGTCGCAGAACAGGTGCTCGGTCCCTATCGCGACGAATGGAGCAGCCAGGGGCCGGGCGTGCTGCGCGCAGTCCCCGGCCAGGTGCTGGGGCCAGGGCACAACTCCGTCGTCCGCGGCCCCGATGACCAGACCGACTTCCTTGTTTATCACGCCTGGGATGCAGAGAGGACGGCGCGGCGGATGTGTATCGACCCACTCTACTGGACGGAGGATGGCCCGCGCTGCGACGGTCCGACCATAGGGGAGCAGGTCCTTACCCTGGGCGAAAACCGGCGCCAATCACCCACCCCGCCGGGTAAAGATACTTGAGCGGATTGATCAAGAAAGGAGTGTCGCCTGTGGCTAAAGCGAGCGCAATCATCAGCGGCTTTCTAGGCGCTGGCGTTCTCACTTTGATCCATGAGACCGTACGACGAGCCGTGCCCAATGCCCCGCGCATGGACCTGCTCGGTATGCGCGCCATCGACCGTTCGCTGCGCGCTATCGATCAGGCGCCGCCTGCAGGCCCAGAACTACACCGGACCGCACTGGCAGCAGACCTGCTATTCAATACGCTCTATTACAGTCTGGTCGGTGTTGGGCAGCCAGAACACGCAGTGACTCGCGGAACAGCGTTGGGATTAGCTGCCGGCGTGGGCGCCGTCGCCTTGCCGGGTCTGCTCGGGTTAGGCACTGACCCCAGCCAGCGCACGCCCGCGACGGCAGCCATGACAATCATCTGGTATCTGGCCGGTGGCCTGGCCGCAGCCCTTGCGTTTCGAGCGCTGCTCAGAGGCCACGGTGACCCGCAAATGAAGTCAGCGGATTTGTGACCGGCGATAGCATTTTGCATCCGCTATTTTCCCGCACAACGGCCAGCACCATACACGCACATACAAACCAACAATCCCGGAATCTGTATAGACTTCGGGATTGTTTTTGTGCGAGGGCCGCCGCCTTGCGCTATAATGGCGTGGCCGGGCGTGCATCCTCTTGCGATGGCGCAGCCATCCTCCCGGCCAGACACTGCCACACAACCAAAGGAGCAACGCCATGCGGTTGGTTCAATTCAAAGCCCTGGACGGCACGCGCAAAGTCGGCCTGGTAAGCGAAGATGGACAAACATTGCGCATCCTGCGTGCGACATTGCGGGTCTATGATTTGGTGTTGGAGGCCGATACCCGCGGCGCCCCGCTGGCCGATCTGGTCAACGAACGAGTAACTGCCGAAGCCGTCGATTATAACCAGGTTGTCGCCGAGAATCGTCTGCTCGTCCCCCTCGACCATTCGGACCCGGCGCATTGTATCATATCGGGCACGGGGCTTGATCACCTGGGCAGCGCTCAGGCGCGTGACGCCATGCACGCCAAACTCAGCGCCGGCGAACTGACGGATTCAATGAAAATGTTCAAGCTGGGTCTGGAAGGGGGCAAGCCGGCGCCAGGCCAGATCGGCGTGCAGCCGGAGTGGTTCTACAAGGGCGATGGCGACTGGATCGTAGCGCCGGGCCAGCCGCTCGAACTGCCTTCCTTTGCTCTCGACGGCGGCGAAGAGCCGGAACTGGTCGGCCTCTACGTGATCGGTCAGTCGGGCCAGGTCTTGCGTGTCGGCTATGCGCTGGGCAACGAGTTTTCCGACCATGTGTTGGAGCGGCAAAACTATCTCTACCTGGCGCACTCCAAGCTGCGCACCAGCTCGTTTGGTCCCGAAGTCCGGCTTGGCCCGGCGCCCGAAAGTATCACCGGCATCTCGCGCCTGCTGCGCAACGGCGTGGAGGTCTGGTCAGGCGAATTCCTCACCGGCGAGGCCAATATGACCCACTCCATCGCCAACATCGAGCACCATCACTTTAAGTACGCCGCCTTCCGGCGACCAGGGGATGTTCACTGCCACTTTTTTGGCACAGCCACGTTGAGTTTTGCCGCGGGGATCACTGCACAGCCGGGCGATGTCTTTGAGATTTCGGCGCCGGAATTTGGCCGCTCGCTGCGCAACCCGTTGTTGAGAGCAGGCAAGGGTGATTCGCTGGTGACGGTGAAAACCCTATAGACCAGAAAAGAAGAGTAAAGAGAAAGAGCATGGGCTAGCGTCCGGCTAGCTCCCGATTATCGCCGTTT
Source organism: Chloroflexota bacterium (assembly GCA_003577005.1). The sequence continues at coordinate 20,247 of QEUW01000048.1, forward strand.
TCGCGTAAGGTAGCTTGCGCCTGACGCCAGGAAGTCGGGTCGATCTGTCCATCCACGGTCCTGGCTACTTTGTACTCTCGAGCCATGTGAGCAGCGCGTTCTGTCCATTCATCGCCGCCTACGACCGGTATCGCCCGCAAGCCAATCCGCTGGAGCACGGCCGCACGAGCCAGCGCCCGTTCCACATCCTGTTCTCGGCCAGCCAAGATGCTTCCATCACGAGAATGATCTGCTCATGCGAATGGCGGTCTTCACCACCCCAAAGGAGATCGTCGGCCAACACCCCTTCCACTTCTTCCTCGGTGACCAGGCCATCATGGAGCGCTGCGTAGAGCCGGTCTGCCACGCGGTTGACGACATCACGACCATTGCGGAGAAAGCGACCAAAAATGCCACCAGCGCGGGTGCGATAATAATCTTCCTGCGCCTTTCCCTTCAACTTTCCGACATCTTGTTTGAGCACCCCGACATCTTGTTTGAGCACCCCGACATCTTGTTTGAGTACATTCAGATCTCGACGCATCGCTTCCTGACTAGTCGCCAGTTCGGCGAAGAGTTTTTCCAGGCGCAAGAGTCCTTCCGCGGTCTGTCTTTGTGCTTCAGCCAGTTCTTGCAGGGCTTTCGGAATCCGGAATCTCCAATCCGTTTGGCGTTGTAGCCTTGCTGGGTTAGAATGCAGCTACTCTTCCGGCCAAACAGTATTGGGAACAGTCCTTCTATGCAAGAGAACAAGACGGCGCCCGGCGCCCATTCCATGATGGCGCCCGGCGCCCATTCCATGATGGCGCCCGGCGCCCATTCCATGATCGGCGCCTACGGTCCCTGGGCAGCCGGCCTCGTTGCCGACGAACCAGGCACCTTTTCCTGGCGCAATCCCCGCTGGACTAACCTGAGCGAATGGCGTACTGCCGCGCACCAGCGTCTGCTGGAACGGCTGGCGATGCCCGCCATTGCCGGCCCGCCCCCTGTGACCGTCCACCGCACGTTCACTTATGATGGGCTCCACATCGAGGATCTCTCCTGGCAGTTGCCCTACGGCCCGCCGACCAGAGCCTATCTACTCAAACCAGAGGGCGCGACGGGCAGGCTGCCGGCGATCTTGGGGCTGCACTGTCACAGCGGGCTCAAATTCTTTGGTCGCGAAAAACTCACGCACACAGGTGAACCGGTTCATCCGCTCATCGAACGTATCCACGCCCGCGATGGCGGGGTGGCCTGGGCCAACGAGATCGCCCGGCGGGGCTATGTCGTGCTTGCGCATGATGCCTTTGCCTTTGGCAGCCGGCGCGTCCGGCTGGCGGACGTCCCGACGGTCCTCCGCGGCGACCGCAGCGACCCGGCGTGGGAAGACGTGGCCGGCATCGAGGCGTACAACCGCTGGGCGGGCGAGCACGAGTCGATCATGGCAAAATCGCTCTTCTGTGCCGGGACGACCTGGCCGGGCGTCTTTCTGGCCGAAGATCGGGCGGCGCTGGATGTGCTCTATAGCCGGGACGATGTGGACCCGGCGCGCATCGGTTGTGGGGGGCTCTCCGGCGGCGGGCTGCGTACGGTCATGCTGGCCGGTGCGGACGAGCGCATCGCCTGCGCCGTCTGTGTCGGCATGATGACCACCTGGCGCGACTTTCTGCTCAACAAGAGCCACACCCACACCTGGATGATCTACACACCGCTGCTGCCCCACGAACTAGATTACCCCGAAATCCTCGGTCTGCGCGTGCCCAAGCCAACGCTGGTGCTCAATGACATCGATGATCCTCTCTTCACCTTACCGGAGATGGAGCGCGCCGATGGCATTCTGCGCGCCGTCTTCGACAAGGCAGGCGCCGCCGACCGCTACCGTTGCTCATATTACCCCGGCGGCCACAAGTTTGACCTGCCCATGCAGGCGGAGGCGTTCGAGTGGTTTGACCGGTGGCTGGTAGGAACGTAGAACGCAGAACGTAGAACGGGAAGGGCGAGTGACGTTTCGCACATGGTGAAAGAAGCACAGAGGATGGCTAACAAACAGGCGCCAAGAATCGGCTTTATCGGTCTGGGCGCGATGGGGATGGGGATGGCGACGACGCTGGTGAGGGCCGGCTTTAGCGTCAAGGGATATGACATCAATCCGCAGGCGGGAGAACGGTTTGTGGCCGCGGGCGGGGCCAGCGTTGAATCTGCGGCCGAGGCGGCCCGAAACGCGGATGTGCTGATCCTGATGGTTGTGGCCGCCGAGCAGGCCGAGGAGGCGCTCTTTGGCGCTGGCGGTGGGACGGCTGCGCTGCCGGCCGATGCGCTGGTCATGTTGTGCAGCACCGTGGCCCCAGCCTACGCCCGGCAGACGGCAGCGCGATTGCGCACATTGGGGCTGGAGATGCTCGACGCGCCGGTGAGCGGCGGAGTAGCTCGCGCCGCCGAAGGAAAACTGAGCATTATGGCCTCGGGTTCCCCGGCTGCGTTTACCCGCGCCGAGCCGGTGCTGGCTGCGCTGGCCGAACACGTCTACCGGCTGGGCGACGAGTGCGGGCAAGGTTCCACCGTCAAGATGGTCAACCAACTGCTGGCCGGGGTCCACATCGCCGCCGCCGCCGAGGCCCTGGCGTTGGGGGTGAAGGCCGGCGTTGATCCACAACAGTTGTACGACGTGATCAGCAACAGCGCCGGCTCGTCGTGGATGTTCCAGAATCGGGTGCCGCACATGCTGGCCGGCGACTATACCCCGCTCAGCGCCGTGGAGATCTTTGTCAAAGACCTCGGCATCGTGCTGGAGACGGGCAAGGCGCAACGTTTCCCTTTACCATTGGCTGCCGCCGCCCATCAAATGTTTCTCATGGCCGCCGCTGCCGGTTACGGGCGGCTGGATGATTCGGCGGTAGTTAAGGTCTTCGAGCAGTTGGCGGGGATCAGTGTAAAAGTAGAACGTGAGTGATCATCGACTTGCATTCCGGGAAAGGGCGGGTGAGTCATCCCGGCGCAGAAGCATCGTCGCCCTTTCCCGGAATGCTGTTTACGGTGTCTATCCGCTTGTTTGACAAGGAGCAGATCATGCGCAAACCTATCAGCACCGATAAAGCGCCCAAACCGCGCGGCCCCTACTCGCCGGCCATGATCGCCAGCGGGCCAACCGTCTATGTCTCGTCGCAGGGTCCCATTGACCCGGCAACCAATCAGCTCAGTACGGGCAGCTTTGTCGAACAGGCCGACCTGGTCTTTCGCAACGTAGGTGCGCTGCTCGAGGCAGCAGGAACCTCTTGGGCGCACGCCGTCAAAGTGACCGTTTACCTGGCCGATTTTGGCAACTTTGCAGCCATGAACGAGGTCTACCTCCGCTATATCAGCGAACCTTATCCGGCGCGCACGACAGTGCAATCGTCCATCGGCGCTAGCCCGATTGCGGTAGATTGCGTTGCCGTGCTGCCGGAGTGAGGACGATGGACAATCGTCTATCGTCTACATCATTCCTCGGCGGGTACGGTCCGCACCACTTCGGCTGGCTGGTGTGGCGGTCGTAAGAGCGAGGCAACAATCGAGAGGATCAGTACGCCGGCCACCACCCCCAGCGAGAGCGCGACGGGGATGTGGAAGAGATCGGTGATCACCATCTTGACCCCGACAAAGACCAGCACCACCGAGAGCCCCAGCTTCAGATAGTGGAACTTGTCGATCACCCCGGCCAGCACAAAGTAGAGCGAGCGCAGGCCCAGGATGGCAAAGACGTTCGAGGTATAGACCAGGAATGGTTCGGTGGTGACGGCAAAGATGGCCGGGATCGAATCGACGGCGAAGACCAGGTCGGTGCTCTCCACAATGAGAAGCACCAAAAAGAGCGGTGTCACCGCCAGGGCCTTACCGGTGCGCACAAAGAATTTGTCTTCCACATACCCACGCGTCACCGGTAGGAAGCGGCGCACCAGGTTGACTAACGGGTTATTTTCTGGCTCGATCTCTTCATCGTCGTGAAAGGCCATCCGTGCGCCGGTAAAGATGAGAAATGCGCCAAAGATGTAGATGATCCAGTGGAACTCTTTGATCAACGCCGCACCGACCCCAATGAGTACCCCGCGCATCACGAGCGCCCCCAGCACACCCCAGAAGAGCACGCGATGTTGGTAGATGGCCGGTACGGCAAAGTAAGAGAAGATCAGCACAAAGACAAAGATATTGTCCACGCTGAGCGCCTTCTCGATGATATAGCCGGTGAGAAACGCCAGCGCTGCTTCGTGGTCGGCGTAGGTAGAGGTCGGCGAGATAGCGTGCCAGTAGTAGTAAATGAGGACGTTAAAGACAAGAGCCAGAGCGATCCAGACCACACTCCAGCCGAGCGCCTCTTTGACCGATACGGCGTGCGCCTTGCGGTGAAAGAGGCCCAGGTCGATGGCCAGCATCGCCAGCACAAAGAGCGTAAAACCCACCCAGTGTATCCAGACTGCATCCCACACGGTAAGTGTTCCTTTCGTCTAAAAACATGTATTGACCGTGGGCAAAAAAGAAAGCGAGACCCCACGGCACAGAGTGTGTCGTGGTTGTCTCGCCAACGTGTCGAAACACGTGTCACTAGCCGAGAGGTTCGCTCTGTCTTGACGGCTAAGTGCCCCTGGGTGGTGCGAATGCCAGCTTTGATGCAGGGAAATTGTCTGCACAGCCATTAGCACCGTACTGGGCGGCTACTCCCAACCTTTCACTGTTTCTTATGCTACTCTCCCCCTGATGCTTTGTCAAGAAGGCATAACCTACATTCGCGCTACGAACGGACCCTGTCCTCAGCGGTTGGGGACGCGCCGCTCCAGATAACGGACAAAGAGCGCCAGCGCCACCGTCATGACCAGGTAGAGAAACGCCACCACGTTGTAGGTCTCAAAGTAGCGAAAGGTGCTGGCGGCATAGCTGTTGCCCAGCCGGGTAATATCCTGCACCCCCAACGCCGAGACGAGCGCCGAATCCTTGAGCATGGCGATAAAATCGTTGCCCAACGGCGGCAAGACCCTACGCACCGCCTGCGGTAAGATCACCAGCCGCATCGTCTGCCAGCGCGACATGCCCAGGCTCGCCGCGGCCTCGCTCTGCCCTTTGTCGATGCTCTCGATGCCGGCGCGAAAGATCTCGCTGACAAAGGCGCTGTAGCCGATGATCAACGCCAGGATCGCACGCGCGGCAAAGTCCAACCGGCGCACGCTAAATTCAGCCAGCGGTGCACCCAACCAGGTGAACCCCAGTGTGTTCAGTTGAAGGCCGAGCCAGTTGATCAACTCGACCAAACCCGGCGCACCGACGAAGGCGATATAATACAGCAAGACCAAAACGGGCACGCCACGAACAATTTCGACATAGAACGAGGTGATTTCAAAGAGCACCCGGTTGCGAGTCACCCGCATGATCCCGATGACCAGGCCCACGATCAGTGCGCCAGCGTAGGCTACCAGCGTCACCCAGAGCGTTGTGCCTATACCCGCGGCAACTGCATTGAAGATGATGGTATAGGTGGCGTCGCTGGCTACAACCCACAAAAAATAGAGACCCAGTACAATCGCTGCTACCAACCAATAAGGCACCCGCGCCAGCCAATGGCTGCGTGCAACCGGCGGACGGGCCTTAGCCGCTTGAACAGACATGCCTAACTCCACTTCCATAGGTTGCAAAGGCGGCCTTTGCATAAACAAATAGAGAGACGTTGCACTGCAACGTCTCTACGCGCCGGATAAAAAGCGCTGGCATCGAGCCGATGCCAGCGCAACTATAACACGGATTGGCAGAATCGTCGGAGCAACACGAATTAGGAGTGGCGGGATCTGCAGATGGGTCGGAATAACCGGCCCATCTGCAGATCCCGCCACTCCGCGAGCTACCGCGTTGGATCATAGAGAAAGAACCACTTGTAGTTCAGGTGATCGATATACCCATCCTCCAGCATCGTTGCGATGGCCTGATCGAACGGCTCCACCCAATCGCTGCCTGGCGTAAAGATAAAGCCAAACTCTTCGGTCGCCAGCGCATCGCCGACGATCTTGAGCCGCTCAGGGTTGGCGCCGATGTAACCGCGGCCAGAGGCGGCGTCCACCAGCACCATATCCACATCGCCGGCCAGCAGCGCCTGTACCGACGCGCCAAATGTCTCAAAGAGGCGGATGCGCGGGTTCTGCTCGTCGCCGTCCAACACTTCGTAGACGGCGGTATAAAAACTGGTTGTTCCCGCCTGTGAGCCGATCAGCAAGTCCTCATCAGCAGCGAATTCTTCCGGCGTCGTAAAGCGATCTTCATCGGCGCGCACCAGCATAAACTGCTGGCTGGTCATGTAAGGGATCGAGAAATCGACCTGTTGCGCCCGTTCTTCGGTGATGGTGATGCCGTCCATCCCTACGTCGAACTGGCCGGCGTTGACCGCCGCGATCATGGCATCCCATGAACTGGTCTGCCAATCAACAGTGCAGTTGAGCCGCCGGCAGATCTCTTCGATGGCGTCGTACTCCCAGCCAACGGCCGCGCCTGTCTGCGGGTCGATAAAGTTGAGCGGCAGGTAATCGTTAGCTGTCACCGCTACTACCGTGCGGCCTTCCAGATCAGGTAACTGGTCGTAGATATCGGCCGCATTGGGGTCGGTGAGGAAGAACCAGCGCGTGTTGAGATAGTCGAGAAAACCATCGCGCTGCATGGCGCCGATGGCCTGGTTGAACGGCTCTACCAGGTCGCTGCCGGGTGTGAAGATAAAACCAATATCCTCATTGCCCAATGGATCGCCCAGCAGCTTGAGCCGGTCGGGATTGGCGCCGATATAGCCCCGGCCCCCTTCTGCCGACGCCAGCACCATATCCACATCACCCGAGATGAGCGCCTGCACCGCTGCGCCAAAGTTTTCGAAGAGCTGGATGCGCGGGTTCTGCTCGTCGCCGTCCAGTACATCATAAACAGCAGTGTAGAACTGTGTCGTCCCCGCCTGCGAGCCGATGATCAGGCTCTCGTCGGCGGCGAATTCTTCGGGCGTGGCAAAGCGATCCTCATCGGCGCGCACCAGCATGTAATTCTGCAACGTCTTATAAGGGATGGAGAAATCGACCTGTTGTGCCCGCTCCTCGGTGATGGTGATGCCGTCCATTCCCACATCGAACTGGCCGGCGTTGACCGCCGCGATCATGGCGTCCCATGAACTCTTTTGCCAGTCCACCTGGCAGTTGAGCCGTCGGCAGATCTCTTCGACGAGGTCATACTCATACCCTACCGACTCGCCGGTCTGCGGGTCGATATATTGGAAGGGCGTAAAGTCATCTGCCGTGACGGCCACGACCGTGCGCCCATTCAAATCGGGTAAGTCGTAGACCACATTGGTGGTGTGACCTCCGGCCGGGGCGCTTGCTGCCGGCGTGCCGGCTGCGCCTGCATCGCCAGCAGGCGCAACGGCCGGCATACAGGCCGCCATCAACAGCGTAGCGACCAGCAAGATGACAGTCAAGGGATGTGAATAAGCACTCCGCTGCATGGGTTTGCTCTCCTTTATTTGCGACTGGGCGTGGCTCTTCCTGCGATTGTGCTATCGTAGCATAAAGAGCAACCTCATCACAACATTTTCCCAGAACAGCATCAGGTATTGTGACGGCACAGACTTCCGGAGACCAGAGCACACCTTCCAGCCTCAAAACCCTCGCTCACTTCCCGGAAGTCTGGCCACGGAATTGACAACTACTCTTTGATGTTTGATAATTGCTTCAGACCGCGCTGTTTGCGCCCAGGCGCATGGAGTTCCGCATGACCGTTCCTACTGACGATGAATTGATTGAACGCTGGCGGCGCACCCCGGCGCCGCTGCTCGGTCTGTTGCACGCTTTTCACGACCGGGATGGCTATTTGTCCCCAGTAGCCCTGCGCGCTGTGGCGCAGGCATTGCGCATCCCTCTGGCCGACCTCTATGGTACGGTGACGTTCTACCATCACTTTGCTCGTGAGCCAGGTGGCCTTCAAGCGCCACGCATCTGCACCGGTCCGGTCTGCCGTTTGCGCGGGGGGTCAGAGATCCTGGCCGCGCTGCAAGAGCAGGGCGCTACGCCTATGCCCTGCGCCGGGCGCTGCGACGAGCCGGTGCCTGTGTTGCAGGGCCACCAGGTGCTTGTGGGCGACAGCGTGGATAGGCTGCTGCACAAGCCAACAGCCCTTCCTGCCCCCAACCCCGGCGGCTTTGAGGAGTGCGTCTTTGCCGACATCCGCCGGCCAGGCCGCAACACGCTGGCCGGCTACCAGGACACCGGCGGCTATGAGGCGCTGACTCGCGCCGTCACGACGATGCAGCCTGCCGAGGTGGTCGAATTTATTCGCCAGAGCCAGTTAGCCGGTCGCGGCGGGGCCGGCTTCCCTACCGGCCTCAAGTGGAAAGCTGTGGCCGAAGC
>QEUW01000528.1 GCA_003577005.1 Chloroflexota bacterium
GAAGAGTTCTGGCAGATGGCCATGGTCAACAGCTACTGGCGCAACGGGCCGGTGCTCAACAACGCCATCTCCGGCATCGACCAGGCGCTGTGGGACATCAAGGGCAAGCTGGCGAACATGCCGGTCTACGACCTGCTCGGGGGCAAGTGCCGCGAAGCCGCCGCCTGCTATGCCCATGCCGATGGCCGCACGCACGAAGAGGTGGAAGCCAGCGTGCGCAAACACATGGAGGCCGGTTACCACCACATCCGCATCCAGATGGGCGGCTACGGTGGCAAAGGCGCTCGCGACCGTCGGCCCGAAGGCTCGCCAGCCGGCGCATACTATGACCCGCGCGCCTATACGCACGCAATGCTCAAAATGATGGAGCACATCCGCAGCACCATTGGCGATGAAATCGAACTGCTCCACGACATCCACGAGCGGCTCTCTCCTATCGATGCGGTCGGGTTTGCCAAGGATGTGGAACAGTTCAAGCTCTTCTTTCTTGAAGATCCGCTGGCCCCTGAGCACCAGGAGTGGTTCTATCGCATCCGCGCCCAGTGCAGCACGCCTATCGCCATGGGCGAACTCTACAACAACCCCCGCGAGTGGATGCCGCTGGTGACCGACACCATGATCGACTTTATGCGCGTCCACGTTAGCCAGATCGGCGGGATTACCCCAGCCAGGGCGTTGGCGCTCTTCTGTAACCAGTACGGCGTGCGCACCGCCTGGCACGGGCCGGGTGACACGTCGCCCGTGGGCCATGCGGCCAATCTACACCTGGACCTGTGGGCGCCCAATTTTGGCGTGCAGGAGTGGTGCCGCTTCTCGCCTGTTTTTTATGAGATCTTCCCGGGCCTGCCCGAAGTGCGCGGCGGCTATATGTACCCCAATGACAAACCAGGGCTGGGGATCGACATCAACGAGGAGCTGGCCGCCAAGTATCCCTGCCAGGATTGGGTCGAGGAATGGACGCAAACCCGCTGGCCCGATGGCAGCCCGGCGCGACCCTGACGAGCCGACGCCGAATTCTGGGAACCGACAGAACGGACTTGTAGGGGCAGACACATGTGTCTGCCCCTTTTTTTCTTGTAAAATGGCGCGCAGGATCTGCTCAACCCTTTCGCGAAATCCGTTGTCAGCTGCCCCTGTGATCAGCCACACACTTGCGCCGTAACTCACTGCATCGCAGACCGCGCATTCTTCCTCTATAATCCCCAATAGAACACTACAACGATGGCGCCCAATGCCACCTCACACTATTCCCGCTCAGGCCGGCCTGATGTAATCGCAACCTGGTTTTCTGTCGCCCCTGTGCTTGTTTTGACCGTAGAAGGAGATGAACCATGCCAAAGCTGCGACTTTTGGTATTCTGTGCGTTGCTCCTTTGTCTATTACCACTGAGCCCGGCTCGTCCGGCCCATGCTCAAGCTCTGGACAATCTGGCGGCGTGTAGAGAGTTTGGCTTTTCCACTGAAGAAGAGTTTACTGCCGGGGTGCCCACCAGTGACGGTAACCCCATTGTCTCTGACGGCGACCTGCTCAGCCCTGACGGACAGGTGTGTGCTCGGAACTGGGAACTGCTGGCGCCCTGGGAGGTCCGGGTCGATCTGGGGCTGGACGCTGTGGATTTGATTGACGCGGAACAGAGGCTGGTCGCCTTCTCCACCGAGATCGACGACCCGGCCGGCAGCTTCACCGCCGGCGACCTGTTGGCGACCAACGGTGCGATCATTCCCAACGCCGCGCTACTGACCCGGTTTCAGGTGCGGCGCAACCTGGGGCTGGATGGCCTCCACTTCACCGGCCGGCCAGAGGATATCGTGACCTTCCTCAAGGTCGCTGCCGACACGGACCCAGCGGAATGGCTCAACGGCAAACTCCTGCCCGAATGGCTGGCGCGGTATGAGGTTGACATCTGGTTCTCCACTGAAGCTCAGGAGCGCCGCGCCGCCGCCGTACCCATCTACGATGGCGACATTCTTTCGGTGCGCCACGGGATCATCGTGTTGGCGCAGGATCAGTTGTTGCCCGCGACCGTGCCGGCCGGTATCCCCAACCGAGGGGTTGACTTTGGCGCCGATGGCATTGCCGGCAGCCGCCGGCCCGACCGGTCGGTGGTACGTTTTTCGACCGAAATCCTCTTCCGCAAGGAGCCGCCGTTTACCGATGGCGACCTGCTGCGGGTGGCCGCCGGGGTCGAGAAGCAGCACGTTGACCTCATCGCCGCCTTCCAACCCCGGGCGCGCTTCCTCGGTATCGATGCGCTGCATATCTTCATTGCCGACGACACCGGCGGGGGCGGCGACCTGGTGGGTGATGAGCCCAATACAGTGAATGATGGACTCTATCTGCCGCTCGTGCAAACTGCACAGCAAGAAGGAGGTGGGAGATGAGAATGGTGAATAATGCATGGCGAATTGTGAATTGCGAACAGAACAGGGCGGCGGTGGTTGCGCTGGCACGTGCGGGGCGTGTTCCACAACGGGCGACCATGCCGGCACTCGATACATCGCTGCGCTGGTTGTTGGTTTTTGTGATGGTGGTGTTGACGTTGCCGTGGCCGACGCCGGTCTTTGCCCAGGCCGCACCGTCCGACTATCCGCTGGAACGGTGCGCGCGCGGGGCCTTTTCGACCGAAGAAGATTTTGTCATGCAGGAGGGCGAAGCGTACGACGGTGACCCCTATGTCTCGGACGGCGATGTGCTCAGCCTGGACGGACAGGTCTGCGCCCGCAATCAGGACCTGCTGGTTCCCTTCTTTACTGGCCGCTATATCCCCGACCTGGGACTGGATGCGCTGGACATCCTCGATACCGAGCACCGTCTGGTCGCCTTCTCGACCGAACTGGATGACCCCGACGGCAGCTTTACGGCGGGCGACCTGCTCTTCACCAATGGCGCGATCATCCCCAACTTTGCGCTGGTGATGCACTTTGGCATCGACCATGACATCGGGCTGGATGCCGTCCAGATTATGGGTGCGTGGGAGAACGTGCGCGCCTTCGCCAATGGAATCGCCGGCTATGGGCGGGGTCGCTTTATCGAAAACCCGGACCTGCTCAAGGAATTACTGGCCGAGTACAAGGTGGACATCTGGTTCTCGGTCGAGCAGACCTTTGGCCCGGCGGATGGCCCCATTATCCTGGATGGCGACCTGCTGGCAGCCACAGGGACGGTCATCGCCAAGCAGAACTCTCTACTGGGAGCCAGCATTCCGGCCGGCATCCCCATTCGCGGTGTGGATTTTGGGCTAGACGCCGTCGCCACCGAGCGGACGTTGAGCCGGCGCGTGGGCCTGACACGCCTGCGCCAATCCACCGAAATCCTGTATCGGGCTGCGGTTGCCTTTACCGATGGCGATGTTCTGCGGCTGGGCGGAGCAGTCGAGACGCCCAACGAGGTGTTGGTCAATCCCTTCCACCCGGCGGCCGACTTTTTGGGACTCGATGCGCTTACCGGTACACAGCCATTTCCCGAACCCGAACCGATGATTACCAATATCGGGGGCAAATCGGTGTGGGACATGGCGGGTGGCGTGGTGGTGCCCGGTGATCCGGGTAGTGGTCTCTATGTCCCCCCGGCGGGGCAACCGCAACAGCCGTTTGGCATGTTTGTTCCCATCGATGGCTATGTACCGGCGGGTGTCTACGAATTTCGGGTGGCCTTCCGCAAAGCGGGCGACCCCATCCCGCCGCCCGGCACCGCCGCCGGGATTCGGACATCATGGACCGTGCAGCACTGGACTGGAAGCGGATGTGAGGATATGATGGCGCCCTATACCGATGATGGCAGCGGCTGGTTCAAAAACAGCGAATACCGGCAGCATCGCTATATCGACGGCTTCTGCCCAGACAGCGGCGTCATTCTTGCGGTGTGGGACACGCTCAACGACCCCAACGTGACCGACAAGGACGGCCACTATGTCATCTGGCTGGAGTGGCGCATGGCGCCGGCAGGCCCAGCCATCCGCGAGACGATGGAACACCACGTGCAACTGGACAACACCCTGCCCGACGTCAGCCAGATCGAGTTGCGCACCCTGGAGGGTGAGGAGGTCGAGCCATGTGGCGGCGCCGGCAGCGGCGTGCATCAGTTCGAGGTCTTCGGCGAGATCCACGACGATTACTTTGGCGGCTATCGCATCCGTGTGGCCGGTGGCAACCCCCCAGGCAATGTCTTCTACGGCTGGCACAACTGGTGGGATGGGTCGCCGTACGTCGCCAACCTCAATAACCAGGGCACAACTCCGGCCGGGTTGCAGTTGCTGCGCCCAATTGATATGAACGACCTGGGCGCTTCATTCACCAACTGTTGCTATCTGCTCGAAGTGTGGGCGAGCGATGTGAGCATCCGCCACAGCTTTGACAGCTACCATGCAAATCCGACCACGCCGGTCTGGCCAAGCAAGTTCTTGACCTTTGCCGCAGCCCCGTAGCTGCTCTCCGTTTGTAGCTAAACTGCGGTTGCTTTGAAAACAACAGTTTTGCTGGCGCAGAAA